>JBIPMY010000004.1:0-52965 GCA_044376335.1 Bryobacter sp. | reverse complement strand
TCCATAAGTGCCGATCTTATTCGCCACATCACCATTGGAGGCAATGCGGTCAGCACCCACCACGACGCAACCAATCCGGCCGCTACGCAGAAAATGCCCAGCCATGTTGTCAGTGATCAGCGTCGTATCAATGCCATCCTTTTGCAGTTCCCAAACCGTAAGACGGCTGCCCTGCAGAAAAGGTCTCGTTTCATCGGCAAAGACATCGATCTTCTTGCCTGCCTCAACCGCCGCCCGAATCACACCCAGCGCCGTGCCATAACCAGCCGTCGCCAGCGCACCGGCATTGCAATGCGTCAACACCGTCTTGCCATCTGGAACCAGTGGCGCACCATGCGCGCCAATCCGCTTGTTGATTGCGATGTCTTCTGCGTGCACATTCTGCGCCTCAGCCACCAGCTTTTCGCGCACCACACTCAACGGCTCGCCACTCAGGCTCTGCCGCAACTTCTTCATGCGATCAATGCCCCAGAAGAGGTTTACTGCCGTCGGCCGTGTCGCCGCCAGCGTCGCGCAGATCTCTTCAAACTCAGCCTCGAAGTTCTCGTCGCTCGCCTGCTGTGCGCCGATGGCCACGCCCATTGCGGCGGCCACACCAATCGCGGGCGCGCCTCGAATGATCATCGTAAAAATCGCATCGGCCACTTCTTTGTAATTGCGGCAGAGAACAAATTCCTCTACATGCGGCAGGCGGGTCTGGTCGATCATCTCCACGCCCTGCGCGGTCCAACGTAAGGTCTCAATCATGAGCGGTTCAGTAAGTCTCCTTGTAAAATCGATCCGGCCATGAAGGTCAGATTATAAGCAGCGTGCGTCAGTGAAGACGCAGCCGTCGAGCCCGTCTTGTGACGGACGATTCCAAACACAATGCTGGCAAGCGCCAGTATCAATACCAGTTGCCACTTCCAGTTGTACTGCGGCCCGTGTAGCAAAGCAAAAGGTACAGCCGTAGCTACAATGCCACCCACCAGCCCCAGGCTGCGTACAAAGAGTGGCTGGGCGAAGCCTCGAAACATCAGCTCTTCAAACACCGGGCCAATCGTTGTCGCCGCAATGCCGATCGCAATTACGCTCCAGCGGTCTTTCATCAACGCATCAATGGCCATGCTCTCTTGCGATGTCCGCAATACAAAGGCCAAAATCGCCATCCCCATCGCCAGCGTGGGCCCAAGCATAGCCGTCAGTGCCATATGCCTCCAGGGCACCCGCCAATCCATTGCCGCCCAGAAATCCAGCCCGTAGCGAGCCTTCAACATCATGTACAGGCTGCCAATCACGCCGACATAAATCAGCATCTGAGAGACCGCCGTCACTACACCTTTTTGTGGCACCACAAACGACAGCAGCTTCGCCGACAGCGCGGCCACAACCAGACATGGCAATACGGCTCCCAGCAAAATGCCGAGATCTTCGTAGTTCCAGACTGGCTCTGAATCGCGCCGCTCCATTGGCCCTTAACCTTCAATCAATAATGCCGCAACTAAAGGCACCATGATTTCATGATGTCCTGTCAGAGAATATCCTTTGCCGCCCGCCTTGGCGTGAGGCCGTTCTACAACGTTCATTTTGGGACGGTAATGTTGCAGAAAGTCGAAATTGACAGTGGTGAAGTTTTCCAGCTTCACACCCAGATTCCGCACACTGCTCACCACCTTCAAAAACACTTCCGGCAAGATCACAGCGCTACCGCAATTTACATACACGCCACCGTTCGAGATCTCACTCACCACCCCGCACAATAGCCGGAAATCATGATGCGTCCCGCTGCCAAGTGCCGCGCCATCCGCCGCCGGGTGTGTATGCGGTGTATCCGTTCCCATCGCCAGATGCACCGTCACCGGGATACCCAGCTTCCAGGCAGAATAGAGCACGCTCTGCTCCCGCATGCCAGGCTTCCCAACGGCATCCAGCTTCGCCCCATAAGCCTCACCCAGCCCAATACCCTGCGCCAGCGCTTCCGCCGCAGCCTCGTTCATCCACCGCCCCGTCTCTTCCGCACTGCCAAAACTGCCATCCGGCAACACAGCCTCAACATCCTCGCTGGTGGCCCCGCAGATGCCAATCTCAAAATCGTGGATTGATGTCGACCCGTTCATCACAAAGGCCGTGATGAAGCCCTTCTCCATCAGGTCGATCAACACGGGCGCCAGACCACACTTGATCACGTGGCCACCCATACCCCACAACACCGGCTTCCCCTTCTCGCGTGCACCCCGAATGGCACCCACCACCGCCCGCAACGTATCCGCCGCCAGCAACTTCGGCATCTTGTCGAGCAGCGTCGACACGCTGTCGCCCTTGGCCGCTACTTGCGCAAAGTGCTCAATCTGCACCTTGCCGCCACGCTCAAACACGCTAACCGTTTTAAGACTCTTCAGATCCATCGGCTGCTGCCGGTACTTGCTGCTCATCGCTTACCGCCCTTCTTGAGCAGCTTCGCCAGCGCCTGCCCGGTATAACTTTTCGGATTCGCCGCGATGTCTTCCGGTGTTCCGCAAGCCATCAACTTGCCGCCACCTTCGCCACCTTCGGGGCCCATATCCAGAATCCAGTCTGCACTCTTGATCACATCCAGATTGTGCTCGATCACCAGCACCGTGTTGCCCAGATCCACCAGCTTCTGCAACACCTCAAGCAACTTGCGCACATCCTCAAAATGCAGCCCTGTGGTGGGTTCATCGAGGATGTAGATCGTCTTGCCGGTCTGTCGCTTGCTCAGTTCCTTGGCCAGCTTGATCCGTTGCGCTTCACCCCCGCTGAGCGTCGTCGAGCTCTGCCCCAGATGCAGATAGCCCAGCCCGACATCCACCAGCGTCTCCAGCTTTACCGAGATATTCGGAATGTTCGCAAGCAACGGTGCCGCGTCTTCAATCGTTGTATCCAGCAGGTCAGCAATGCTCTTGCCCTTAAACTTCACCTGCAGCGTCTCGTGGTTATAACGCTTGCCGCGGCACACGTCGCACATCACAAAAACGTCCGGCAGAAAGTTCATCTCAATCCGCTTCATGCCGTCGCCCTGGCAAGCCTCGCAACGGCCGCCCTTTACATTGAAGCTGAAGCGCCCGCTCTTGTAGCCACGCTCGCGGCTCTCGGGCAGCATTGCGTACAGCTCACGGATCGGCGCAAACACCTGCGTGTAAGTTGCGGGGTTTGATCGCGGGGTGCGTCCAATCGCCGCCTGATCGATCTCCACCACCTTGTCGATCTCGCCCAGGCCCATGATCCGCTCATGCTTGCCCGGCTCTGCCTTCGCGCCATATACAAACTTCGATAGCGTGCGATACAGAATATCGTTCACCAGCGTCGACTTGCCACTCCCCGAAACACCCGTAACGGCGATCAGCATCCCCAGCGGGAACTCTGCATCTACGTTCTTCAGGTTGTGTTCGGTTGCGTTCAACACCTTCAGCCGCTTGCCGTTGCCGATGCGGCGCACCGTCGGCACAGCGATCTCAAGCTCACCACTCAGATACTTGCCAGTCAGGCTGCCCTTAGTCTTCGCGATCTGAGCAGCCGTTCCAGCCGCAACCACCTCGCCACCCAGCCTGCCAGCCCCCGGCCCAAGATCGATCACATAATCGGCCCGCTCAATCGTGTCCTGATCGTGTTCCACAACAAGCACCGTATTGCCCATGTCGCGCAACCGTTCGAGGGTCTCAAGCAACCGGTCGTTGTCGCGCGGATGCAAGCCAATCGAAGGCTCATCCAGCACGTACAGCACCCCACGCAACTGGCTGCCAATCTGCGTTGCCAGGCGAATCCGCTGCGCCTCGCCACCGCTCAGCGTCTGCGCACTGCGCTCCATGCTCAGATAATCGAGCCCCACATTTTCGAGAAACTGCAGCCGCGTGCGGATCTCATGCAGCACTCCGCCCGCAATCTCTTCCTCTCGCTTGGCCAGCTTCCAGCTCTGCGCTGTCTCGTTGGCCCGCTTCACACTCATGGCCGAGAAATCACTCACCGTGACGCCCTTCACCTTTACGGCCAGACTCGCCGGCTGCAAGCGCTTGCCGTGGCAACTCGGGCAATCCTGCGAGGTCATGAAGTCGCTCAGATATTCGCGATACGTGTCTGTAGCGCTCTCGAGGTTATCGCTCAACAGCTTCAAGATCCCCGGAAACGGCCCCTTGCCATTCATCAGAATCTCGCGCTGCCCATCAGTCAGGGCATCCCAGGGCTTGGCGAGATCAATGTTGTTCTTCCACGCACCGTCGGTAACACGCTGCCCTACATAGTTTGAAGTCGCTCCCGGCCCAAGCCCCCCATCAAAGAGCGGCCGCGTCGCATCCACAATCACCTTGTCCGCGTCAAAACTCCACATGCTGCCCAGCCCGTTGCACTCCGGGCAAGCCCCGTAAGGGCTGTTAAAGCTGAAGCTGCGCGGCTCAAGCACCGGCACACTCGTGCCACAATCCGGGCAAGCCATCTTCTGCGAATAGAGCCGCTCTTCGGGCTCAGCCGTGCCCTCGCCCAAAATACTCACCAGCACCAAACCCTCAGCCAGCTTGGTCGCCGTCTCGATCGAAGCCTCCAGCCGCTTGCCGATATCGGGCTTCAACACCAGACGATCCACAACCACTTCAATCGTGTGGTTCTTGCGCTTATCCAGCAGAATCTCGTCCTCAAGATTCCGCATCACCCCATCCACGCGGGCCTTCACAAAACCCTGCCGCGCAAACTTCTCGAGTTCCTTTTTATACTCACCCTTACGCCCACGCACAATCGGCGCCAGAATCATCACCCGCGTATTCTCAGGGATCTCGGCAATGCGCTCGAGAATTTGGGCCGTCGATTGCCGGCTGATCTCCGTGCCGCAACTTGGGCAGTGTGGTGTCCCGATCGACGAATAGAGCAGACGCACGTAGTCGTAGATTTCGGTGATCGTACCTACGGTTGAGCGCGGGCTGCGCGATGTGGTCTTCTGTTCGATCGAGATCGCCGGGCTCAAGCCTTCAATCGAATCGACTTCCGGCCGCTCCATCTGATCGAGAAACTGCCGCGCATAGGGCGAAAGCGTCTCGACATAACGCCGCTGCCCTTCGGCGTAAATCGTATCGAAGGCCAGCGACGACTTCCCGCTCCCGCTCAACCCCGTAATGACGGTCAACGAGTTGCGAGGAATCTCGACGTCAATGCTTTTGAGATTGTGCTGCCGCGCTCCATGAACGCTAATTTGTTTGAGCATAATAATTCGGCCTCACTTTCTCGATGATTTGTTTTACCGGCCGGTCCAGCATCTCAAATGCCGGCTGCGGATAAATGCCAATCCCGATCGCGGCAATCAGCAGCGGCAACACCACCGCCCACTCACGCACGCTCAAATCGGGTAATCCAATATTCTTCGCTTTTATTTCGCCCAGTGACACTCTTTGATAGCACCACAACAGGTAGGCCACTGTCAGCACCACTCCCAAACCGGCCCACAAAGCCCAGTAAACGCTCATCTCAAAAGCGCCGGCGAGAATCCTCACCTCACCCACAAAGCCATTGAGCGGAGGCAATCCCATTGAACTCACCGCTGCCAGCAGAAACACAATCGAGAAGGCGGGCATCGGCCCAAAGAGGCCGCCGTATTCGGAAATCTCGCGCGTATGCCGCCGCTCGTACATCAAACCCACCAAAAGAAACAAAAGCCCGGTTGAGATTCCGTGGTTGATCTGCTGCAACATGCTGCCTGAGATCCCCGCCGGGTTGAGCGAAAAGATCCCCAACATGCAGAAGCCCATGTGGCTCACGCTGGAATAGGCAATCAGCCGCTTCCAGTCCTTCTGTTTCAGGCAAACCAGCGCCCCGTAAACAATCGCGACCAGCGCAAGAATACTCATCCACCACAACACGTTGGCCTGCTTCACAGATTCAGGCACTCCAGGCAGCACCAGCCGCAAGAAGCCGTAAGTGCCCATCTTCAACATCACGCTGGCCAGATAGACGCTACCCGCCGTCGGAGCCTCGGTGTGCGCATCCGGCAACCAGGTGTGAAAGGGAGCCATCGGCACCTTCACGGCAAATCCGGCAAACATCAGCCAGAAGATCCAAAGCCCAAGATCGCCTTCCGGCTTGGTGGCCCAGAGCGCTGGCATGCTGAAGCTAAAGAAGCCCGTCTGCCGCCAGTGCTCAAAGTAGAGCAGCAACAAACCAAGCAGCAGCAACATGCTGCCGGCAACGGTATAAATCAGAAACTTCATCGCCGCCGCACGTCGCTTCTCGCCACCCCAGATGGCGATCAGAAAAAACATCGGGATGAGGGAAGCCTCAAAGAAAACAAAAAACAAAAGCGCGTCGACTGATAAAAACACCCCGGTAACGCAAGTCTGGAGGATCAGCAGCGAAACGTAGAATTCCTTAAGCCGTTCTTCGATCGCATTCCAGCTTGCCAGGCAAGCGAGAAACCCCACCCCACCAGTCATTGCGACAAGCAGCATCGAATACCCATCGACACCCAAAAAGAACTCCGCCCCAATCGACGGGATCCAGGGCAGGCGCTGCACAAACTGCAAATCCTTGCCGGAATCGAAAAAGCCCATTAAACCAATAGTCCAAAGCGCACTCAGCCCCAGCACCAGATTGGCCCAGAACTTGATCAAAACAGGCTTCGACCCAGGCAGCAAAGTGAGGATGAGCCCACCCAGCATCGGGAAGAAAAGGATCAAGGTGAGATTATCGGCCATAAAAAACAAGAGGAGGGCGGCCTGAGCTTCAGGCCGCCCTCCATCTAGTTTAGCTGGTGTAAGGCTCTTTACTGATAATTCACTGACTTCGCAACGACTGACGACGAAACGATCACGCCAGTATCAATTCCCGGGGCTGAGAATGTTCGTGGTGAGCTCACACCACCTACCCCCAAAATTCCCGTTGGAACCAGGTTATTTGCCCCACCACTCGGCGAAGGAGGCAGTGCCAGAAGAATGGCGGAAGGCACGTTAAATGTACCCACACTAGCTCTCTCCAGGCAGCTGAAGAATCCAGTAACAGCGTTTTCTGCCACTTCGCTCAACGAATAGCCATAGATCTGAACATATCCGTTGGGATCACCGCCAGTCCAGTTTACGTCGAGCCCTTGTGCTCGATTCACGTTGCTGGTACTCGCCCTATTCGTCCAGTTGACGTTGGCTGGCAAGGTGAAGTTGGCTGTAAAGGCACCAACATCCGGTCCGCCACCACCGTTGTTGAAGGTATAGTTGCCCGCAACAAGGTAGCCATCAGGATCGCCACCACCAGGTGCTCCGGGGAACGAGATTCCTCCAGTCGAAAAAGACTCGCTATAGGTGCCAATCAGGCTCGGAGTAGTTTGCTTCAACGATTTCGCACCCTTTGGCCCGTTTACGTTGATCAATGCTCCTGCGTTCAGGCCGCGCGGCTGAATCGGATCTACAGGAGTCAAGCGGTTACTGGTTCCCACAAAGACGTAACAGGTCCCAATGCTGGAAACACCGGATACCCCAAGTTGCGCCCCGCTATTGATGGTCTGAGCTGAATACTCAAAAAACGTGGCTACACCCGTGTCTGTCTTTATGGACTGAGTGCCAAGGAAGGGAACAGTGATTTCCAGATCTGCTCTGGAAAGTCCAATCGATCCTAGCTTCACGGTGCCACCACTTAAAATGCGATCCAACTGCGAGCTAGATAGCCCCAGCGGATCCTCACAAGTTCCACCGTTGGGCGCGATTGCGATCGAAGTATAGTTGCTCACCAGATTTCCAATCTTGATGCCAACTGGAATCGAACAACCCAAAGCTCCAGTGGGCACTACAAAGTTGATCTGATCGAGACCCGCAAAACCCGGTGCGCGGCCCGCATAGGCGACGGTCGCCCTGCGCCCACCAACATAAAGCTCCACATTGGCCTGGCCAATCGCCACTGCCGGCGCAGCGCCGTTATCGGGCGTCCCAGCAGGCAGCGGACCCAAGCCCGTTCCATACAGAATCAACGTCTGTCCCGGACGTGCTGCCCGCAGAGCAGTATTCACAGGCTGTGAAGTCGCCGATTCAAAATTCGTAATCACCCCAGGGCCACTGCCGGCCTGGTTCAGGCTGAAAGTGCCGAATGAACTCGCAACCACCCGAAAACTCCGCGGCGCGCTCGTCTGTCCACCAAAAGATACCGTCAATGTCGCATTCCCAACAGGCGTATTTGAAGGCAAAATCGCCGCCAGCTGCCCAGCCAGAGAATAAACCAATGGGCAGTCCAGGTTCTGTCCGCCACTGCTCACCCTGACACTGGTTCCACCCAGGTTCGAAGGCAAGGGAAAACCCGCCAGCGCAATCGCTGCCGGACCCATCCTCGCGCCAAACACCACAAAAATCGAACCCTGCGCGATGGCTCCACCAGGAAGCTTCGAGCTCATATAGCTCGCCGCATTCAGGATCCCCCCATCATTCACAACTGGTTGTGCAAACAGCGAAGTACTCGCCGCCGCTGCTAAAACTGCGTACAAAAGATATCTACTCATAGGCTTCATCATATACGCGGCAAAACCCTATGGATAGGTTCAAATCTTATTGAAAGCGCTTTAGGTAATGCACTCGGGCATAAACCGTAGAAAACCCGCACCTTGCGTAGTTCCTCTGCGATCCACTTCCCTGCGCCACCTCGCAATGCACCCACTCCACTCCATTGTCAAAAGCCCGTTGCACTCGCGCACGAATCATCCGCTGTTGCAGCCCCCGCCCCCGCCAGGCCTCAATCGTTCCGTCTCCAGCCAATAAACCCGACCCCGCCAGATAAACCATCTGCCCAGCCGCTACCAGTTCGCCATCCTCCCAGTGCCCCACGCTAACCATTCCTTCACCCCCAAAGGCCATCCGCCCAATCGCCATGCCAGTCTCGTTGATCTCTCCAAAGAACGACAAACACAGCACTCGGGCACAAGCCTCCACGTCCATCACCGCATCAAATTTCTCTCCAAGATCCTCGCTCCGACGCGCCATCAGGTCCTCAGCTGCCACCCTCTCAAAACCCAAAGCCACAAGATCACCCAGACATGCCGCCTCTACCCACGGTGCCAGTTCCACCACCGCATCCTTCTTGTGATCTGAGTAGAACTCGACGATACGGTTCAGCTCAGCCCGTCCCACCGCACCATCCATTCCCTTCACTGCGTTAACAGGCGAATCAGACTCCACAAAACCCGCCACGCCACCGCCAACCTCAATCATCTCCCCATCTGAGGCCCGTGCAAAGCGCCGCATCACCTCGGCCGCACAAGGCTCAAAATTCGTCATGCTTCTTTAGGCCCAATCCCAAGCGCTTTCATCTTCCTGTAAAGATGGCTCCGCTCGAGCCCCAGCAATTCCGCCGTCTTCGTCACGTTGCCACCGGTCTCATCCAGCTTCTTGAAGATGTAATCCCGCTCGGCCGCCTCACGCACTTCCTGCAAACTCCCAAACCGCTCCTGCGGCCGCTCCATCACATTGCGCTTGGTCGCATTCAGCGGAATCTGACGCGCCTCCACCCGGGTTTGCGGATTCATAATCACAATCCGCTCCATCAGGTTCTTCAGCTCCCGTACGTTCCCGGGCCAGGTGTATTCATCAAGTACGCGATAAGCTTCCGGCGTCAATTCCTTGGCCTTGCGCCCATAATCGGTCGTAAACTCGTGCAGAAAATGATCTGCCAGCAGGCGAATGTCCTCTACCCGCTCCCTGAGCGGTGGCACATGAAAAGGAATTACATTCAACCGGTAGAACAAATCCTCGCGAAAATTCCCGCGCTCAATCTCGTCCTCAAGATTCTTGTTGGTAGCCGCAATCACCCGCACATCCGAGCGAATACTTTCCTCGGCCCCAAGCGGCTCAAAACGCCCCTCATCCAGCACACGCAGCACCTTCGCCTGCGTCTTCAAACTCATATCACCCACTTCGTCCAAAAACAGAGTGCCACCATCGGCCTTCTCAAACTTGCCGATCTTGTCATCTGCCGCCCCCGCAAAGCTCCCTTTGCGATGCCCAAACAACTCGCTCTCGATCAGATCTTCAGGAATCGCCGCGCAATTCACCTCAACAAAAGGCCCCTGCGTGCGTGGGGAATAGCGATGGATCGCATGTGCCACCAGCTCCTTGCCACTACCGCTTTCCCCATAAATCAACACCCGCCCGTTGGTCTTCGCCATCAACTCGAGCTGCTGCCGCAAGGCCCGCAACGGCACACTCTCGCCCAGAATCCGCCGCTCCTCGCCACTAGCCCCCTTCAGCCGCTCCACTTCCACTTCAAGCTTGCGCTGCTTCAACGCATTCTGGATCGTAACCGTCACCTTCTCGATCGTCAGCGGCTTTTCGAGAAAATCAAAAGCTCCCATCTTGGTAGCCTTCACGGCCGTCTCGATGTTTCCATGCCCGCTAATCATCACCACATTCGGACGCTCACTCAGCGGCATCTTCTGAATCCGCTCTAGCGTCTCCAGCCCGTCAATTCCAGGCAGCCAGACATCCAGCAACACCACTTCATAGCTGCGCTTCTGCAATTCGGCCAGTGCGTCTTCGCCCCGCCCCACCGCATGCACGCTAAAACCTTCGTCCTCAAGCACGCCGCGCAGCGATTCCTGAATCCCCTGCTCGTCGTCCACTACCAGAATCTGTATATGCTTCAAGCCCGCGCCTCCACTTGTATCTCAGACTGAGCATCGGCTTCCGGTGCCGTCCAGGCCGGAATCTCCACTACAAACCGCGCCCCGGTTGGTTGGTTATCCTCCACGCGAATCTGTGCATGGTGCTCGCTCAGAATATGATTCACGATGGCCAGCCCCAATCCCGTACCCCGACCCTTGGTCGAAAAATAAGGCAAAAACAATTTCTCTCGATCATCGGCCGATACTCCTCCACCACTGTCGGAGACCACCAACTCTACACTTTCGTTACCCAAATCATGAGTGCCTACATAAAGCCGCTTCACCAGCGCATCCTGCATCGCCTCAGCCGCATTGTCCACCAGGTTCACTACCACGCGTTTCAACTGTTCGGCATCGACATTCACTAGCGGCAGTGAAGGCCCCAGCACGACGCGAACCTCAATCCCCTCCAGCCTGCCAGCAAAAACCTGCATCGCATTCTCAACAACCGTATTCAGCGACAGTGGCACCATCTGCGCCGCCGGAAACCTCGCAAATTGGGAGAACTCATCCACCAGCGCCCGCACACTCTCCACCTCGCGGCTGATCATCTGCGAGCACTCCCGCAAGATCCGCGCATTCTCCGGCGCAATCACCACCTTGTCCAGTTGCCGGGCAATCCGCTCGGCGCTCAAAGCAATCGGCGTCAACGGATTCTTGATCTCATGCGCTACACGCCGAGCCACCTCATGCCAGGCCGCCTGCTTCTGCGCCCGCAACAGCTCGCTCGTGTCTTCGATCACCAGTACAAAGGGCGAGCCCGGATTCTCTTCTACCGTCGACACCGTCACACCCAGATGCAGCCGCCGGCCTTCTTTCACAAAGTCAAACTGCCGCATCGCAATGCCCGTGCGCCGCGCCCGCTTCATCATGTAGCGCAGCTCGGCCGCTTCTTCTTTGGGGAACAAATCATCGAGCCGCAAAGTCTGTTCGGCCTCGATCTCGGGAATGATCTGCCGCATCGCGCGATTCACCCTCAATACCCGGCCCTCACCACTCACTGACACAACACCAGTCGGAATATTTTCAAGAATCGCTTCTGTGAATCTGCGTCTTCTCTCCAGCTCCTTATCGTTAGCCTCAAGCCCCTGCGTCATGTTGTTGAAGCCGCGCACCAGCGTTGCCAATTCATCGGTGGCATTGGTCTCAACCCGATAAGCCAGGTTGCCCTTACGCACCTCTTCTGCACCCTTCAGCAAGGCCGCAATCGGCAAGCTGATCTGCCGCGCCAGTAGCAATACAGCCCAGGTAGACAGAAACAGAATAAACAAACAAAGCAGCGCCAGCAGCAACAGATAGAACTGCCAAAGCTCCTTGCGGCTCACCTTCAGCTGGTCATATTGATCGATACTCTCGAGCAGCTTCTGATGCTCACTCTCGGCATTGGCCTCCAGATGCCCCCTCACCCAAACCGTCCCCAGCCCGCCCTCAATCACTGCCTTGCCCATCGGGAATCGTGTCGATGTACGATTCGTAGAACAAAGCGGCAATCGCCCGCCGTCTTTGGCCTCCAGTTGCGCCTCGGCAATCTCTTTTGCCACACAAAACTGCTGCAACACCGGCATCAGGCTCTTGTTTCCGCGTGCATACTCTGCCACTTCAGGCCGGCTCGCCAGCAGCTCCGCCTGCGCCTTTGCCTCACCCTCAGCACCACGCTCCAGCGCCATCGTCATGCCCACCAGAGTTGTATTCGCATTCACCGCTGGCCGGCTAAACCACTTGTCCAGATTCCGGTTCAATACATAAACACTGAACACGGCAAAGAAAAACACCGGCAGAATCGTAATCCCAAGCGCCGCCACCAGCATCTTGGTGCGCAACCGCGACCCCTCGCGATTCTGCTGCCGCTCAAGGAAAATCTTGATGAAGCTGCGAAAGAGCAGAAACCCGATCAACACCGTCAGCAAAAACACAAGTGTTGAAACAGCCCAGAAAATCGTAACCTGCTGCGGCCCATCGGGCGTAACATCGCCCAGGCTGAAGCTGCCCTGCCAAACCAGCAGGCCCACCAGCACTGTCAGCAATAACGCGCCGAGTCCGTACAGCACTTTCTGCTTCATGCTTCCACTCTACTCATCTCGAAGAACAGTGTCGATGCTAAAGGCCGGCAGACAGATCGCAATGTACTCACAACCCTCCGCCCCAGGCGTCGAATAACGAATCCATTCCCCTGCCAAAGTCTTCACGGCCTGCCCGGCATTTACTTCCATAACGCCGTCTTTGTGCTCAACGCGCATCGTCCCGCGCAACACCACTGTCCACTCGTCAAACTGCGGTGTCTGCCCCGGCTCGCTCCACCCGCTCGGGCTGCGCATATGGGCCACACTCAGGCGTTCTTCCTTCGTGTTCACCCTGCCTACATATTCATCAATCCGCTTGCCACCCGGCACCGGAATCGTTGTTGGTCCTGCAATCAGTTCTGGCATCTTTATGCTCCTTCCACCATCATGGCTCCCCATTGAAAACCCGCTCCAAAGGCCGCAAACACTACAGGCCCGTCCCAGCCCCCATCCCACTCGCTCGCCGCAATCAACATCGACGCCGAACTCGTATTCCCGTAGCGCGCAATGTTGCTATAAAACTTCGACACATCCACCCCCACCGTCTGCGCAATCTTCGCGAGCAGATTCGCATTCGCCTGGTGCATCAAAAACACACGCACATCCGCTGCCGCCACCCCACGCCGCCCAAGCAAAGTAGCAATAGCCGCCGGCACCTTACGCGCTGCATGCATGATCACCATCCGCCCATTCATGTGCACCGGCGACCCAAAGTCCAGCTTCAGCTCGCCCGCAGCAGACCCATCCGTCCCCAGCTCAAAATCCACCATCCGCGCAAAACCCTGACCACGATCCACAACACAAGCCCCGGCCCCATCCCCAAACAGCATCGCCGTGCCCTTTTCTCTAGGCTCGGTCATCACCGGCACACTCATCTTCTCAGCCGCCACCACCAGCACCTTACCCACCCGTGGAGCCCACTCAAAAGCTTGCGCCATCGCAAACAGCGCCCCGGCGCTTGCCATCGGCACATCCATTGCAACAGCCTGCGGCGCGCCCAGCCGGTATTGCACCTCGCTCGCCGGCCCCGGGAATCGGCGCTCCCCGCTCCCGCTCGATACAAGAATCAGCCCCAGCTCCGTCGCTGCCACACCACTCTTCGCGAGAGCATCCACTCCTGCAGCAACTGCCATCGACGCCACGCTCTCATCCTCACGCGCAAAGCGGCGCGTCTCGATACCAGACATCTCGCGAATCCAGTCGGGCTCTGCACCGAGCAGCGCCCCCATCTCGACATTGCCAACCACTCGCTCGGGCAGATACTTCCCAAACCCGCGCAAAAATGCCATCGCTTAAGTCCTCGCCTCCACGTACTCGGTGATCCGGTCGATCGTATCGAACTTGCGTGGATTCAGATCCCCATCCGGGACACTGATGTCGTATTCCTTCTCAAGCTTCGTGATCAAATCCGTCAGCCCAAAGCTGTCCAGCAGCCCGCTGTCAAACAGGCTCTCATCGGTTCCGATGTTGATCGGCTTGCCTGCAATCTCAGACAGGATCTCAGTAATTCTCTTTTGCTTCATCGTTGTTTCCATTCCCCTCGCTGAAGATCTTCTGACGGATCTTCCTGAATTCTTCGTAGTGTGCGATCAGGTCCTTATACAGCGTCTCACCTACCAGCCGGTAGCCAGGGCCCGTCAGGTGTACAAAATCACCCTGCGCAAACCCGGCATAAACCCAGCGTTTCATCGCGCCATCGCCGCCCATCCGCTCACGCAGATCCCAGAACGCGGCACCAACTTCCAGTGCAACCTCGCGCTGCACCTCACAAATCATGTCCAGCTTCGGCAGCGGGCCCCACACGCGGTTCACCCTTTGCGCCCGGTCTGGCGGGCCGACAATCAAAAAGCTAGCCCCCGGCGCCATCGCCCGGTACCGCAGCAGCACTTCCCGAAACATCGTCCGGTACGATTCCGCCGTCCAGTCCCGCTGCCCGGCCTCATTCGTTCCATAGGCAAAGACAATCAGCCCCGGATTTCGTTTCTCCAGATGCTCACGCAACTGCCCTTCTTCCCATCGCAAACTCACATTCGCCTGCGCCCCGTTGATCCCCAGCGTCTCCCAGGTCAAGCCGCGATTGCGTTCGGTCACCCATCCAAACAACTTCACTGGCGCGCTCGTTACCGTCTCCACCGTAAACCGCTTCAAGCCCTCAGGCACGCTCATATTCCAGTAGCCTGGCCCCAGCGGCCCGTTTGTATCGACAGTTGAGACCTCAGCCCCATCCACAAAAACGCGAAAACTCCCGCCACCCGGTTGCTTCAGATAATACAGTTCCGCCTTGTCCCCGTCTGCATCGAGATAAATCATCTCGCCTGCCCGCTCGGTGGTGATCGAGGTCCCGCCCAAGCCGTAATAACCATCAGTCCCTTTGGTAAGCAGCCCCTCGGTTTCCCAGCGTGTACTCTGCCAGGTCTTCACATCATGACGTCGATACCCCTGAAAGGGCCGCCCCGCCATGCTATAGCCCGCCCCCCCATTGCCAAAGCGCAACTGAAACATTGTCCGCAACTGATTGGCCCAATCGTCGCTGGCAGTATGGGAATCCCCGTATTGCAGTACATGCAAGCTCTTGGCCGCCCCGCCAGCCTGCTCGAGCTGCCATAGCTGCTCAAAGAAAGGCACCAGCGCTGCAGAGTTCTCTACTGCCGCCGCTGCAATGGCATCCATCGCATCAGCAACATACTCCTTCGATGCTTCTTTCACCTTGGCGCTGACTACAGGGGGCTTGGGCGCAACCGCCCGCCGTTTGGAAGCAACGGTCTTCTTTTTGGTCTTCTTGGCTGCAGCGGTAACAGACTTTCTAACCGCAGGCTTCTTCGTCGCCCCCGCCCCCCAGCCGGCAAGGCCAAGCGCAAGAGCCGCAACTGTAAGTCCGCGCAGCATGATCCATCTCAATCTTCTCAAACTCGGGCATCGTTGCGGCAGGACAGCCAGCGCCCTTAAGCGACAGTCCCCATCTGTATCGTCGCGACAATTGTTGGGTCCACACAAAAACCCAACTCAGCAAGATCTTCCCCAGCCAGGTGAAGGTGAATGGCCTCTTTGATATTTTTCGCCAGCTCGTCTAATGTCGCAGCCTGACTCACGACAGGCAAATCCAGACATTCGGCGACAAAGAGCTTGTCTCCCTTGCTCATCCGCACTTGAATAGTTCGATTCAACCTCGCATCCTCTTGGCCACCAGTATGCAAGAAAAGAATTCTTTACGGTTCGCTCCAGACCCGTTCGGGCATCATAGAGGCAGATGTTGTCCCGCCGCGCCCTCCTCTTCCAATCCCCGGCCCTCCTGGCGCAAGACGTCACCTTCTCCACCGGCGTCAACGTCATCAACCTCCTCGCCACCGTCCGCGACAAACAGGGCAACCTGATCCAGACCCTCAAGCAGGAAGATTTTCTGCTTGCCGAAACCAACAAACCCCAAAAAATCACCTACTTCGCCCAACAATCCGACCTCCCCCTCCGTCTTGGGCTTTTGATCGATACCAGCATGAGCCAGGAAAAAGTAATCCCTGCAGAACGCGCCGCCGCCTACCGCTTCCTCGATACCGTCTTAAGAGAAAAGCTCGACAAGATTTTCCTCATCCAGTTCGACACCCTCGCCCGCGTCCGACTCGGCTTCAGCACCAGCCGCTCCCAACTGGAAACCACGCTTAACGACATCGATACCCCCACCCGCAAAGAGCTCCGCGCCTCAGGTGGCTCCGGCACCTCCCTTTTCGACGCCGTAGCTTCAGGCGCCGAACTCATGAAGATGGAATCCGGCCGCAAAGCCCTGATCGTCCTCTCAGACGGAGTTGATTCCTCAAGCGACCATACTCTCCCAATGGCAATCGAAGCCGCCCTCCGCGCCGACACCCTCGTCTACACGATCTACTTCACCGATTCCAGCTTCTACAGCGGAGGCTTCGGCGTCCCCAACGGCCGCGCGGTAATGAGCCGTCTATCGAAAGAAACCGGCGCCGGAGCCTTCGAAGTGACAAAGAAGCTATCGATCGACCAGATCTTCGCCGCCATCGAGCAAGAGCTCAGAAGCCAGTACAGCATCGGCTACGTCTCAGACATTCCCGTCGGCTATCCAGCCTTCCGCAAAATCCAGCTCACCACAAAACAAAAGGGCCTTACCGTCCAAACCCGCGACGGCTACTGGCCCAAACGCCCCTAGGCGACTCATTTATCCAGGTACAAATCCAACTGCGCCAGAAAAAACGCCAGCAACTTATAAGTCTCGTGATACTCCTTGCCCCGAAAAGCCTCCATCGTATCCTTTGCGGAATGCAGAATCTGCCAGTTGGAGTTATCCAGCGAATGAAACTCGATCACCCGCACCCCCTGCTTTTGAAAGCTCGCTCCATCCGATTGCCCCACCTGATCCACGTTCACACTCCGAAGCCCAAGCTGCAATTGTTCCGCCAGATTAAAGGCTATCCCCACAAACTCCTTGTCTGAACTGCTCAGCGCAACTGCCGTCGCCCCCGCTCCCACCGAATCAATATTCACCATGCCCGAAATCCCGGCCATCAGCTCCTTCCCCTTGACTCCCTCAATCCCCTTTTTCACCAAAGCCGCAGACCCCAGCAGCCCCTTCTCCTCTTCAGCAAATGCCGAAAAAACAAAGGTATGCCGCCGAGGCGCACTCGCCAGTGATTTCGCCAAAGCCGACAACAGCACCACCCCCGTTGCGTTATCGATCTTCCCTTCACCCGCACTCACTTTGTCAAAGTGCGCACCCACCCAGATCATTTTCTGATTCTCACCAGGAAAGACACACACCACATTCGCTGGTACATCCTTCTTCCCCAGCGGCACCTCCAAAATCTTCGGGCACTTTACATCTTCAAACAAGAGCCGCGCCCTCGCCTGCCTTTCCTCATTCTTCAACGGAAAAGCCCGCAAACGCTGCTCCATCGGAGCGATATCAATCAGGTCTACGGTGATCTTTGCCGATTGACACCAAACAGCAAGACCCGTCAAAAGAAAAATCAAAGAACCACGCAGCAGCATAAATATGATTATTGCCCTGCCACCGTCTTGGCCTGGGCTATCTGATAGCCTGAAATTTGGATAAAACCCATAGCCACGTAGCAAAATCTCCCTGCCCGCTCTGCCAGCGCCTGGAAGCTACAGTTGCCTCTCAGCGCTCGCGCACCGGCGACCCCCTCACTACCCTCAGCTGCAATCATTGCGGCCTCTTCAGGAATGATCCGCTGCCCACCTCCGAGGAACTCCGCCGCTTCCACGAAGTCGAGTACCGCGAAAGCTACAAAGGAATTCGCACCCCCAAGCCCCGCAACGTCTATCGCTCCGCGCGGCTGGCCATGGATCGATTGCAACGGCTCACCCGGCGTTTGCCTCAGGCATCGAAAATTCTCGACGTCGGCTCAGGTTCTGGAGAGTGGCTCGCCGTGCTGAAGCAAGCCGGACATCGGGTCTGCGGCGTTGAGCCCGATCCTTTCTACGGTGAATTCGCCCGCCAGCGCTATGCTGTCCAGGTTGAAACCAAGGGCATCCTCGACCTCGCCCGCCCGGAAAACCCCTTCGACGTCATAACGCTCTTTCACGTCCTCGAACACCTGCCAGACCCTCTGGCAGCGCTGCAAAACTTTCGCGACTGGCTTCCCCCGGGTGGCCTCCTGATCATCGAAGTACCTAACACCAACTCCCTCCATCAGAACCCTGCCGGCCGCTTTCACCCGGCTCACGTCATTGGCTTCACCAAAGAAAGTCTGCAATTCGCTGGCGCCGCCGGAGGCTGGGAGCAGCTTGAAATCTCCCTCGACGGCTACGAACGGAATCTATTGGCCGTCTTCCGCAAACCCCTCGCAGACGCCCCTCTGCCAGCAGCCAGTCCAGCCAAGGCTGAACCTCTACTCACCACCCCGGCCACAGTAGCCCGTTACTACTTTCAGCTTTCCACCTACACCCGCTTTTTTGCCCGCATGGTGCAATTCGCCCAAGAGTGGCTCGCCCTGCGCTTACCCGGACAATCTCTTCCAGCTCTCGACCAGCCAAACCGGTCCTGATCCCCTTAGGGCTTCTCGCCGGGCTTGATCCGCCGAAACCCACCCGGCTTGCTGTCTTCGGCCGCCGGCTTAGCTTCTTCTTTCACCGGTACCGCAGCAGGCTTCACTTCAGCAGTCTTTGCCGGCACCACCACTGTCTCCGCTTCTTTCTCAACAGGAGCAGGCGCAGTTCCCACCCGGCGGAATCCACCAGACCCGCTCCCCGGCTCATCCACTGCCACCCGCCGCTTCGGCTTCGGCGCATCCTGCACCGAATCCTCCGTCTGCGCCGGCTTACGGTCAAACACACCGTCATTCGTACCCGGGTTCCTGCGGGTCACCGTCGGCGTATCATCGCTGCTGGTGCTGGGCCCGCTCGTGGTGCTGCCTTCTGACACGACATACGACGGCCGGTAGCGCAGCTCTGCATTCTGATAGCGCCGCGTAGCCGCTCCCGTCAGCGCAATCTGTACATTCCGCTTCTCGCCCTGCTTCACACCCTCAGGCGCATTGAAGTAAAGCGCATAACTCTGCCGAATCCGCTCCAGCGTATCCTGCAAGGCCGAAACATTATCCACCGTCATGCTATCTCCGCCAGAAGCCCGGGCAATCTCTTCGGTCCCGGCTGATTTCAGGCGGCCATTGCCAATCACCACCGGCCCATTGCCCCCACCATTGCCGCCGCCAGGATAACCCCCGCCCGGCATCCGCCTTGTTCCAGGGATACCACCGCCAAAGATGATCCCGCCCAGTCCACCCAATCCACCGCCGCCATTACCACCACCAACACCACCCCCTCGACGGGAAGAACCCGGAAACCGCTGTCCCATCCCACCCATCGCATCCGGCGTAATCAGCGCACTCATCACCGTATTGGCTTCTTCCAGTGCCCTGCCCACACCAAACTCATCGGCATTAAACTCAGTGCGATCGTCAGTCAGAATTACGATCCCGCGCCGCGCTCCAGCCCGGGCATTCCTTTGCATATACTTCGTCGCGTCATACATCGCCCGCGTTATGTCAGTGCCGCCATTAAAGTGCTCCCGGTCCAATAGGCGTTCAAAGCCGCGCACGATATCGTCGTGATTCTGGTTAAACGGCATGCTGGTGCGCGTACTGCGGTCAAACACCAATATCGCCACCCGGTCTTCATTTCCCAATACTCCCAGCGCCTCATGCGCTGCACTGGCAATCCGCTCCACGTGAGGACGCATGCTGCCACTCACGTCGATCAGCAACACCAGGTCGAGCGGCAAATTCTCCCGCCCGAAATTCACAATCTCACGTACCTGACCCGATTCCCGCAGTTCAAAGTCTTCCCGCTGCAACTTGCCAATCACCTGGCCAGTCGCGCTCAATACCTGAACATCAACTCGAACCAGCGAAACATCGCTCTTAAAGACAACAGGAGCATCCTGGTACGCACTCAGTCCAGAGGCCAGACTCAGCGCCAGGGCAGCCAGGGCGGTTTTGGAACAGACTGTGCGGGGCATTCACTCATTAGAACGCGCAACAGCCCTTTGAAGTTTCGGTCTTTACAATGCTTAAAGGTTTTGAGCGAGTTCCGGAACCCGTTTTGCCGTCTTATAGCGGTTGTAGCCGTCCAGCATCGCCTTGTAAAGCAGATTCCCGATGATCTTCGCCCCACCCGGCATCGGGTGGATAAAGTCTGCACCCACCAACCTGGGCTCAGAGCTATACCACTTCGCCATGGTTCCGTTGCCCCCCATGGCTTCAAAGGTATTAAAGAAGGCCACACCCTCCTCTTTGGCTACCCGGGCTTCAATCTCAACCAGACGCTGCAACGCCGGTACAGTTTCTATCTGTCCGTTCTCATTGCGCTCCCCGCGATCCATCGGGCTCATCACCAGAATCCCTTTACCCGGTAAAGCCACCCGGATCCGCCGGATTGCCTCGCGCAACTCTTTCTCGAAAACCTTGTCCACAAAAGCCGCAAATACACTCTCGTTGGTGCCGTAGTTAATCACAACCACATCGGGCGCGTAGTGCTGCAACTGCGTCTGCCAGTGGTCGGCATTCAAAAACTTCGAAAGCACACTGATATAGGCACCATTCAAGCCAAGGCTGTCGTAAACCACACCCGGAGCAGCCTTCAAAAACTCAATCCCGTAGAGCCTCACCGCCCCGCCCTCAACCCTCACCGTCAGGTCGCGGCAGCTCTCCGGCACAGCAAATTCAGCGTAGCCATCACCCTCTTCTCCAGCCGTCGACTTATCGCCCACTTTTTCTCCGCAAGCCTCGAGTACGATGCTGCCCCCATTTGCCATTTGCTTGAAACCCAGCTCCACCCTTGTTGTGCCAGCTTCCTTCAATCGAAAACGCGCCCGAGATCCTGGGCCACCGCGAAAGCTCACCCCGCCATACCCGTAATACCCGTCTTTCTTCGCCACCAGATTCGAAGCCTCAATATCCCAGCCACTGGAATCGCTATCCACGCCACGATGCCCATACCAGGCCCAGGGCTTTGCCATCAGATAGAACCCATGCCCGGCATCGCCAAAGCGCTTCTGCAACAGGCCCCGCACGTCTGCAGTAATCAGGTCGGCCGTTGTCGGCGAATCCCCATAATGCGCCAGCCTCACCTTGGCCCCAGGCTCACCGCTCTCCACCCGCTCAATCGCCTCATAAAACGCGGCAAGACTATTGGCCGGGTCGCTCAGCGGCTCAACCTGGCCTTTCACTGCCTTCTTTTCATAAACGCGGCCCGGCTTTAGCACCGCCTCTTCTACCGGTTCCTGCGGCATCGCCCGGCTTGGCGCAAAATCCCCTACCTGCTTCACTGCATCCCAGTCGAGAAGACGGTAATTCCGGAGTTCTGGCACATACTCAAGCCCGGCCACCATGCCAAACATGGTCACCACCGTCCAGAATGTCTTTCTCGGAAACTCCATAACTCCTCTTAAAACTGCGTGTAAACAAAGGGCGCACTACCCGTTGCCGCCACATATTTGATGCTCAATGCCAGCAACAACAACAGAACTGCCTGCGCAAAAAACGGCGTCCGGGCAAACAAAGTCTCAGACGCATCCAGCCACTTCTTCGGTGCATAGTGCCCGGCAATCGCAATTCCGGCGATCAGCAGAATCGTTCCGCTCAAGTTCGCGGCAGACCATGTCAGACTTCCCACCTGCCCCAGAATCTCCAGGGCATTCTCCAGGCTCGACGCCCGAAAGAAAACCCAGCCCAGACAAACAAACTGCACCGTCCAGAAGCAGGCCAAAGCCCTGCTCACCGGGTGATCCCATTTCGATGTCCCCCGCCAGCTTTGCCACCCACGGCAAACCGCGAGGCCCAGCCCATGCAGCGCTCCCCAGATGATGAAGTTCCACGTGGCCCCATGCCAGAAACCACCAATCACCATCGTCAGCGTCAAGGCAACATAGGGCATCACCTTACCCCGCAGGCCCGGAAACGAAAAGTACACATAGTCTCGCAGCCAGCTCGACAGGCTGATGTGCCAGCGCCGCCAGAACTCTGCGATGTTCGTAGCCGCATACGGCATGTTGAAGTTCTGCGGAATCTTCAAGCCCAAAAGCAAAGCACTCCCCAGCGCGATATCGCTGTATCCCGAAAAGTCAAAGTAAAGCTGCAACGCATAACCATACACAGCAGCTAGAACTTCCAGGCCGCTGTAAAGTTTCGGAAAGTCAAAAATCCGGTTCACCAGGTTCTCAGCTAAATAATCGGCCACCAGCAGCTTCTTCATAGCCCCAAGGCCAATTAAAAATAGGGCACGTCCCCCATCGCTCGCACTCAGCTTCTTCGGCTTCTCCAGTTGCGGAATCAGGTTCGACACCCGGGTAATCGGCCCGGCCAGAATTGCCGGAAAGAAACTTACCGCCGTAAAGTACGCAAGCAAACTCGATGTCGCCTTCGCATCCCGCCGGTACACGTCGATGGTGTAGCTAAGAGCCTGAAAACAATAGAAACTCAAGCCCAGCGGGAAAATCCACGGCCAGTTCTTGTCCCAGCCCGGCATGTACTTGAAGGCAACCAGAATTCCGAGATTGGTCACAATACTCAAACCGAGCAGAATCCTGCGCCACCAGTTGCGCTTGCTCGCCTGCATCCCCATCCCGCACAGATAATCCACCAGACTTGCCAGCGGAATCAGCGTCAGATAGAAAAGGTCCCATCGGGCGTAGAAAAAGTAGTTGGCCCCCAACACTACAGCCAGTGTCGGCAGGCGCCAGCGGGCAGCCGCCCAGTAGCAGATAAAGACGCCCGCGAGAAAGACGAAATACGCGGACGAAGTATTAAGCACCCTAGTAACTCTTGGTGAACTTGTTCCGCTGATTCAGAATCGTGAAGTGCCCGTCCGTCTTTGCCGTCACCTCAAAATGAAAACCACCCGGCGAAGTCAGATTCGCAATGTAGGGGTCTTCCACATTGTGATCCTTGCCCGCCTTGATCGAATAATGCAGTTGCCAGAAATTCTTCAGCCCCGGTGCCGCGCGCATGCTGTCGATCGCTTCCGCATCGCCGCCCTTCTTGTCGCCATTATTCATGATCATGGCCTTGGCTTCGAGCGCATGCACCAGTGCCGGATTGTTGCTGGCCCAGACGCCATGATGATTGGTCAGATAGAGATCCACCTTGCCCACTTTGTTCAAAGGGCAGGCTACTTCCATCTCTTTGTTCCAGGTCAAGTCGGCCAGATCGAGAAAGCGAAACTCACCAAATTTCAGCAAAAATCCAATGCTTCGCGCGTTTTCGGTGGCATCGTCTGCTTTCTTGGTTGCCGCGCCGCACAGCGCATTGTCACCCGCACCACGAGCTAGCGTTGAAGCCTTCCCCATTACATCGCCGCGAGCCGTGATCACTTCGATATCCAGCCCAGCCAGCGGAATCCGGTCTCCCGGCTTCACAATCAGCTCCTTGGTCTTCGACTTTGCTTCCTCATACTGCTTGCTCAACTGTGCCGCGCCCTTGCCAGTCTCGGTATTGGTGCCATGGCTGATCAGGTTTACCACCTTCATCTTGTCCATCAGCGTCGTGATGCCGCCTACATGGTCGGTGTGATAGTGCGTAATCAGCAGCCAGTCGATCTGCTTGATCTTGGCCTTCTTTGCTACCAGCGCAATCCGCTCGGCATCGCGGCTGTTGTTCCCGGGCCAGCCCGTGTCTACGAGCATGCTTTCGCCCTTCGGCGTCACGATCAACGTGCACTGCCCGCCCTCGACATCTATGAAGTAGATCTTCAGGTCTTTAGAGAAAGCACTGCCCGCCAGGAGCATCATTACAAGGAACAAGCCACGAAGCTGTTGCATAGTTCCAAGCTATCATCCACGCGACTGAACTATCCACTCACGAAAGACGTATACACTGTTGAAATCGTAGATTATGCCCTTCTGTAGCAAATGTGGTTTCGAAGTCCAGTCCGGAGATCTCTTCTGCGGACGCTGCGGAGCTCCGCAGTCGGACGCAGCCGCGCGCCCCAGGCCAAATCAGAAAAATGCAGCAAGCGACCCCTTCTCCGGGATTGACGACAACACCGCCGCAGTCCTTTGCTACATTCCCTTTCTGGGTTGGGTCGCCTCCATCTACATTCTTGCGGTAGACCGCTTCCGCTCCAACAACCTCGCACGTTTCCACGCCTTCCAGGGGCTATATCTATTTGTGGGCTGGCTCATATACGACTGGGTTCTCGAAGGCATTCTCTACGACATATTCAACAGCGCCTGGATCATTACCCGCGCAATCAAACTCGGCCTTACCTGCGTCTGGCTCTTCCTGCTCTTTAAAACAAGCCAGCGCGAAATCGTCCGCATCCCCTTCATCAGCGACCTCGCCGACAAGTCAGTCGCAGAACAGCGCTAGCGGCGCCCTAGTTTTCCGGCAGCCACATCAATTCGTTACTGTCGAAAAGCCCAACGGCGATCCGGCCCGATACCGGCAACAATGTCCGTGGCCCCTTACCGGGAAAGCTGATGGTTTTCGGCCCTCCAAAGGCTTGTCCGAAACCGCTAAGTCCGGTTCCAGGCCAGATCACGACTTTGTGAGAGATGTGACAGGCCGCCAGCAGGTCCAGGTGGCCGTCGCCGTCCATATCGTGGAGCAACACATCACGAATTTCGTCCGCTGTGGCCTCGCCCTTCCTGGGTGTTCCGGGCTGATGAGCTCCAATGAACCGGAAGCGGCCCTTCTCATTCCGGAAGATGGCGACGTTGTCTGAGGGCCCTCGATTGCCCACTGCCAGATCGGGAAAGCCATCGCCGTCAAGGTCTGCCGCTTTCAGGTGATACGGGATATGGCCTTGGGAGTGGAAGACCTGATCGCGTCGATAACTACCTCGCGCATCGCCCAGCCAAACCTCGATCAGGTTTGAAGAATAGATCGTAAAGGCAAGATCGGCGTGGCCATCACGATTAAAGTCGGCCACGGCGACATCGCGGGGCCCTGGAGGAAGCGGATAAAGCTTCGGGACAAAACGCCGCTTGCCCTGAGGCCGAAGCACGACAAAGAAATCGCTAGACCAGGCAACCGCCACCAGACCCTGATCAAGTGCGGCGATAGATGTAAGCCCAGGCGTTGGATAGACGGGTGCGCCAGTACGTGTACGGCTTTTGTCATAGGCGTGTTGGCCCGGAATTTGGATAGAGTCTGCCGCGCCCAGGAAGGGCTCTTTGGCCTGTCCCCATAGAATGGACAGATCGCGGCCGTCGTTGGCTTGAAAGTTCACAACAGCCAGATCCAGAAAGCCATCCTTATCGAGATCGCGGAGAAGCGCAGTATAAGGCCCGAAGCCCACCGTGAAGTCCTGGCGCTTTACCAGTTCTGGCGAGCCTTGGGTGAAGTAGACCGTTACTGTGTCGTTGGCCGGGCGCTTCTCGCTTGGCAACAGCAATTCCCCTCGGCAAACCACCACAATGTCGGCAAAGCCGTCTCGATTCAGGTCGCCAGAGGCGAGATGATAAGGCCCGGGAGCAGTTGGGTAGGCCTGCGCCAGGGCCGCACCAAGAAGTATGAGTAGAAGCATGTGTTTTCTCATTAGAACTGAATACGCAGGCCAAACTGGATTTGTCGTGCGGCCCGGGAACTCAAAATGCGGCCAAAGTTGGGATTTCCCAGGATGTTGTTCGGCGAGCCGAAGTTAACCGTGTTGGTGAGGTTAAAGAACTCGCCGCGGAATTGCAGAAATCGACCTTCACCCAAGCCGATTTTTTTGGCGATGGTAGCGTCGATGTTGAAGAAGCCCGGGGCGGTAACTGTGTTGCGACCGCTGTTGCCGAGCCGGAAGTCAGCAGGGTTGGCAAAGGCGCCAGTATCGAACCAGCGGTCTACCGATGGATTCTCAAGATTGGCACTGGCGGTTTGGTCTGGACGGTTCTGGTTGTTGAAACTGAATGTACGCGTGGTTTGGGTACGAACGTCGATGGGCAGACCTGTTTGCCACGAAGTGATGCCCGACACGTCCCAGCCGCCAACCAGATAATTCATCAGCTTGCCCTGGCTGAGCCAGCGTTTGCCTGAGCCAAAAGGAAATTCATAGAGGCTGGAGACAACGAGCCGTTGGCGAGTGTCGAAGCCGGAAAGACCGTATTCCCGCGAGATGTCGTAGCTATCGATCGGAGCAGTAGAGATCCCGAGATTGCCAACGGCAAAGTCCCCAGGAGCATTGTCGTGAGACTTGGCCAGGGTGTAGGAGCCCAACACGGCCACACCGCTGCCAAAGCGCTTTTCGAGGCGAACGGTTGCAGCGTGATAGCGGCTTTTGGCTCCGCTGCCCCAGCCCCAGATGTTTCCGAATACAGGCACTGGGCGTGCATTTTGACCCTTACCGTAATCGGCGGGGTTGCGAATCTGATTTTCGAGCAAAAAGAGGGTTAGGTTGCGGCCAAAGGAGGCTACATAACCCGCTTCGAGCACCAAGTCTTGCGAGAGCTGCCTTTGAATATTGAAGTTCCACTGCGCCGTCAGCTGATTGCGGTTGTCGTCTTCAAAGAGGTGCCGCGGGCTAAGGCCTTCAATTCGGCCGGAACCTTGTTGGAAGGAGGGCACACCGGTTCGTAACTGCGCTACCGGTGTTACTGCGTCCGGAGCGATAAAAAACGTTTCGATGAAGTTCGGTGGATTGAAGCCCAGCCGCACAAAAGTCCCTCCACCGGTGAGTGAGCGGTACACTCCAAAGCCAGTGCGAAGCACTGTGCGGGGATCAAGCTGGTAGGCGATGCCGAAGCGTGGAGAAAAATCGAGTTTGTTGGTGCGGGTCAGTCCCCGCGAATCACCCGGTTTGAAGATCCTTGTCCGCTCGGCGGCCGGAATCGGCAACTGATTAATTTCGCTCTGGACAAACGCAGGGATTGCTCCGTCGCGGACGGCAAGGCGGAACTCGCCCAGTGGATTTGCGATGTTGGGGTTCGCCTGCCGGTCGTATTTGTCTACCACCGGAGTGAAAAGCTCATAGCGCAGGCCAAGATTTAACGTGAGTTTTCGATTGACACGCCACTCATCCTGCACAAAAGCGCCAAAGAGGGTCTGGCGATTGTAGAGTGGGCTGAACTGCACATTAAGCTGAATCGATTGAGGATATCCCAGAAGCAAATCGGCAATCGGGTCTCCTGTGTTCGCTTGCGATGGATTACTGGAGAAGATCGAACCGAAGCGAAGCTGACCAAAAGGAACAAACGACCCGAATACATTGGCTTGCAGGTAACGAAGGTCGAAGCCAGCTTTCAGCGTATGCCGCCCAGCGTACCAGGTGAGGGTATCGGAAGCCTGGTACGTCGTTTCGGCTGAAATGACAAAGTTGCTGCCGGAGCCGAACTCGGAATAGCCTGTCTGAATAGAAGGGAAGGAGGAAACCGCCTTGCTGGGATTGGTGCCATTGAGGCCGATAGCGCCCGCCGGGTCTGTTCCAAAATTCTGTGGCTTCTGGTCTACGACAAAGCGGTTGAAGCCCACTCTTGCATCGTTGATCAGACGTGGATTAAAAGTGAAAGTGTGACTGGCCAGGGCATTGTGCCCCGTATTGATCGGGTTTGCGGCTCCAGAGTAAGCTGCCGGAAAGCCGTCGTTTGCTGCAGAAAAAGTGTCGTAAGTTGTGTAGCGAAGGGCAATCAATTGCCGCTCCGTGGGACGCACATCGCCGCGTACATTCCATTGATTTTCATCGAAGTTGCGCGGCACCTGTACCCGGTGGGTGCTTGCGCCGGTGTTGGCTGATGGCCAGGCATCGCGGGCAATGCGGCTGCCAACCGGGTCCAGAGAGGCGGCCGGGATGCGATTACCGGCGAAGGGGTCGCGGATGAAACGGGCCGGATTGGCAGGGTCGCGGCGGGTGGTGTTGGGATCGAAGATGGACCGCGTTGAAGGGAAAATACCCTGGCGGAATTCTTCCGGCGGAACACTTAAGTTTGCAACGGCAGATTCGCGTTGCCGGAGTTGCTCGAAGTTGCCAAAGAAGAAAGCTCGATTCTTGATCACCGGCCCGCCGAGCGAGGCACCATACTGATTGCGCACAAAGAAGGGGCTTGGCTGTGACGAGAAAGCGTTGCGGGCGTTGAGTTGGTTGTTTCTATGAAACTCGAACAAGCTGCCGTGAAACTGATTGCCTCCAGACTTCGTGATGACCGTCAGCACACCACCCATGTTGCGGCCGTATTCAGCGCTGGGTGAGTTGGTGATGACTCGAAACTCCTGGATGCTTTCCACCGAAGGACGCACAGCGTCGCGGTTAAAAAAAACCGTATTGTTGTCGATCCCGTCCACCATCAGATTATTGGAATTAAAACGGCTTCCACCTAGCACAAAACCCGTTCCCTGGCGTGTGCCAGTCGTAAATGGGATGGCATTGGGCGCCAGAGAGGCCAGTTCCAGGTAGCTTCTGCCATTGAGGGGCAACCCCACAACACGCCGGTTGTCAATTGTCTGCCCAACTTCCTGTGTCGATGTATCGAGCAGCGAGGCATCGCCTGCTACAGTGACGCTTTCGCTTGCATTGCCCACAGATAGCAAAACATCTGTGCGCACACCTTTAGCGGCCACCGCCACAATCCCCGACTGGCTAAAGTTCCGAAACCCGGCTTGGGTTACTTCCAGCTTATAAGTGCCGGGAATCAAATTCGTAAAGGAGAAATAGCCGTCTGCGGCCGATTCTGTGCGGATTGCAAAGCCACGAGCATCGGAGGTTAGGGTGAGTTTTGCCCCAGCTATCGTGGCTCCAGAGGCATCGGTAATCGCTCCGAAAATCTGCGAGGGTGCCACCTGTGCTCTTAATATCCCAGTCAACATCAAAAGAGCGGGCACAATTCGACCTATGGGATGACTGAACATTTTTCGATATCTCCTAATTTCGGATTTGGTTGATAAAGTCCCGCCCCGTTGGGCCGGAAAGAATAGCTTGTGAACCCTGGGCCTCCACTTCGGTGGGCAGTCCTGCCAGAGCCTTGGACATTTCTGCTGCTGTGGCCAATATCCAATCCGTTTGTTGGGCGAGCGTCGCCTCGTCGGCGCGAAACGCCGGCGTGCTGATGCCGATTGAACCCAGGACAGGGCCGCCGATCCCAGCGAAGACGGCGGCACCAAGACAAACCGCACCCTGGACAGTTTCTCCGTCGTTGATCGCATAGCCGGTTTCACGGCAGCGGGCAAGCCGTTCCTCTAGCACACGCTTGTTGGTGTTTGTCCTCGCCGTGAAGGCTCGAAGCCCTGTCGCCGCCAGGCACTCCTGCAGGTAAGCGGGGTCGAGAAACGCCGCTACAACGAGACCTTGAGCCGAAGCGTGCAAATGACATTGCTCACCCAAGTCCACCACCACTCGCAGCGCGTGGGCGCTTTCCACCGCGTCCACGAGGATTACTGCTCCAGCCCTGTAAATTCCAAAGTAGACGCTTTCGCCGCATTGCTGCTGCAAACGCCGCACCAGCGTGTGACAGATCTCTACTGGTCGGTTGCGGCGTGCAACACGTCGTGACAACTCAATGGCCCGTAGCCCAATTGAAAACTCGCCGTTGGTGTTTCTTGTTACATATCCAAGGCCAATCCATGAGAGCAAGAGCCGGTGCGCGGATGTCTTGGGCAGCACGCACATTTCCGAGACCCGGGCGAGTGTTAACCCTGCCGGATGGTCGGCAAGCAGTTCCAGAATTGCGACTGCTTTTTCGAGTACTTCTGTGCGAGGTTGTTCCATTGGTCGGAATGAGTTCCAACCAATGGTATGAACTCGGCATTACAACGAGTTGAACGTTAGAACAACATTGCGTGATTCAACTCATCAATCCAAATCGCAAGGAATTGCTCAGTCCAATTTCAAAGTCGATGGTATAATTATTCATAGTCACTGAATAATTAATCATGTCCAGCTCCAAGTCGCTCCGCGCGGGCATCGTCGGGTTCCGGGGTTATTCCGGCAACGAACTCCTGCAGATTCTCAATCGTCATCGCTTCGTCGCGGGGATCCCGCTCGAACACCGCTCAGACTCCTCCACGGCCTCCCCACTATCCGGCCAAACCGTTAAGGATCAAGACCTTGCAGTAGTCTTCCTCGCCACGCCACCAGAGGCCTCGATGGAGCTCACCGCAGAATTCCTGGCTGCCGGCGCCAAGGTGGTCGACTTGTCTGGAGCCTTCCGCCTGCGCACTGTAGAGAACTACAGCCGCTGGTATAAGGAAACGCATACCGCGCCCGATCTGCTCAATGAAGCTGCCTACGGCCTGCCCGAGTTCTACCGCAACACGATCAAGCACGCCCGTCTGATTTCCAATCCTGGCTGCTACCCAACGGCTGCCAATCTCGCCCTGCGTCCCCTCGTGAGCGCTGGTGCAGTGAACCTCGAAGCCGGCATCATCTGCGACGCCAAAAGCGGCGTCTCCGGCGCAGGCCGCAAGCCCAGCATGAAGACTTCCTTCTGCGAAGTCACCGAGAACTTCTCAGCCTATTCGCTGCTCGACCATCGCCACGTCCCCGAAGTCCTGCAGAACTCGAATCTCGAAGAGACCCAGTTCAGCTTCACTGCCCAACTGATCCCAATCGATCGCGGCATTCTCGAAACCATCTACTTCCGTCGCGCAACACCCGAATTCACGGCAGACCACATCTACCAGATCTATCAGGACGCCTACGCAAACGAGCCCTTCCTCCGGATTCATGCTCCCGGCAAGGTGCCTGATCTCCATTCCGTCCGTCGCACCAACTTCTGTGACATCGGCTTCTCGCAGCAGCCCGACGGCCGCACCGTCGTAGTAGCCGCTATCGACAATCTCGTCAAAGGCGCCGCAGGCCAAGCCATGCAGAACATGAACCTCATTCTGGGCTTTCCCGAGGGCGAAGGCCTGTGAAACTCCTGGTCAAACTCGGCGGCACGCTTCTAGACGACCCTCAATCGCGCCAGGGTCTCTCGGCTCAATTGGCCGCCCTTTACAAAACAAACCCAATCACTGCCGTGGTCCATGGTGGTGGCAAGCAGATGACGCGCTTTCTGGAAGAGCGCGGCGTGCCCAGCAACTTCGTTGACGGCCTGCGTGTATCAAGCCCCGACGTGATCGATGCCGTGCTGAAGGTCTTTGCCGGCACTGTCAATCACGAACTGGTAGCCTCGCTCGTCGCCGCAGGTCTTGACGCCGTCGGCCTTACTGGCATTGACTGCGCTCTCACCGAGTGCGAAATCGTCAACCCGGCTCTGGGCCAGGTGGGCCGCCCCATAAAGGCAAACACCCGCATCCTCGACACCCTTTGTGGCGATAACTTCCTGCCAGTCATCGCCTGCGTTGGTGGAGACCGCTCCGGCAAGGTCTATAACGTCAATGCAGACCAGATGGCCACCAGCCTCGCCGCCGCCTGGCGAGTAGACAGGCTCCTTTTCCTCACCGATGTTGAAGGCGTCCGCGGAGCCGATGGCCAACGCATCCCAGTCTTGCGTCCGGCCGATGCTCAAAACTTGATCGACACCGGAGTCGCCCACAGCGGCATGCTGGCCAAACTCCGTGCCGCACAGTTCGCACTCGAAAACGGTGTTGGCGAAGTCCGTATCGTTCACGGCGCTACTCCCGATGTTTTGGCCCGCGTTCAGTCAGGAGAAGCTCTTGGAACAGCCTTCCTCCTCTAAGACCGTACGCAAGGCCGCCATGGCCGACATCCCTGCAATTCTGGCAATGATTAACGGATATGCGGCGAATGGAATCATGCTGCCCAGAACAGAGTTTGAATTATCAGAGTTTATTCGCGATTTTACGGTCATTTATAACGAAGACCGTTTAATTGGCTGCGCGGCTCTGCACTTTTACGGCCCCACCATCGCAGAACTCCGCTCTCTGGCAGTCGATCCGTCAGCTAAGGGCACAGGAGCGGGTCGTCTCCTCATGCAAGCCATCGATGAAGAGGCAAATGCCTTCGGTTTGCAGTCTCTTTTCGCCTTTACCTACGTACCTGACTTCTTCGCAAAAATGGGCTATTCCCTTGTAGACCGTAACGAACTACCCCTAAAAGCGTGGAAGGACTGCCTCCGTTGCCCCAAGTTCCAGGCCTGCGATGAAATTGCAGTACTGAAGCACCTACGTCCACCCACTGGCACAAAACGCCCAGATGAACCCTTCCAGATTTTCAGTCCTGATTCAACTTCTGGAGTGGCATTTCAGCAATACACCTTACCTCGACCCTCAGGTCATTAGATTCGAAAAAAATAGCAACTTCAAACAATTAATCTGAGATTATTCGCTTGCTGTGAGTACTAGAACGAGTATAATCGGGTTGATTATATGGCCGATTGTAGTGGCCAGCAGCCCTTAATCAGGAGACCGTTGCTATGCGGGCGCAAACTATTGACATTCTAGAATCTTCCGGAAGAATCCTCTGCTGCACAATTTTCAAGCCGTGCGGCAAGAAACTCCTCTCCAAAGGCCACATCCTCAACGAAGAGGATGTTCGTTTGCTCAAGACTGAAGGGATGTCCGAAGTTTGGGTTACCCAGCTCGAAGATGGCGAAATCTCCGAAGACGATGCCGTACTCACAGTTGGCCGTGAAGTTGGCTGCGGCTGCATCGAACTCCGCCCGGCACCAGGTGGAAGAGTCAACATCTTCGCAACAGAAGATTGCTGCGTACTGGTGGACGATGAATTGCTCAAACAGATCAACTGCACTGCCAGTGTAGTGATTGCAACGATGCCCAACTTCAGCTACGCTCAGGCCAACCAGCGTATTGCCACCATCAAGAGCACTCCATTTGCGGTTGCTCAATCCCAGCTCGAAGCCATTACCAACATCCTGAAAGAGCGCGGCGCCATCCTTCAGGCTCGCCCCATCCGTAAGCCCACCGTCGGTGTGCTGTATTCAGACCCGATCAACGGCGAGCGCGGCCGTATGCTCTTTGAAGGCATCGTCCGCCAGCGCCTCGAGCGCTACGGCACCAGCAGCACCTATGCTCTGGCTTGCCTTGAAGACGAAGAAGAAGTCACCCGTGGTCTCCACCATCTGGTGCGCACCAAGCCCACTATGATTTTGGTGGCCTCAACTACCGCCCCTGCCGGGCCCGAAGACGTCATCGGACGCGCCCTCGTTCGTCTGGGCAGCCACATGGAGCGCTTCCTCGCTCCGGTAGAACCCGGCAACCTCTTGTTGCTGGCCTACAAAAACGACATCCCCATCATTTCCGCGCCAGGCTGCCATCGTTCTGCCAAACAGAACGTCGTCGACCTTCTCATCCCTCCAGCCCTTGCAAAATATCGCATTTCCGGCTGGGAGGTGGCCTGTCTAGGACACGGCGGCCTGCTTGGTTAGCTCTCCCTCTTCAAACTAACCCAGCCGCTGCCGTAGAAATTTGGCACCCTCCCAGGCAATATCTGCCGGCGAGGGTGCCAAATCTCGCCAAATACAAGCGGCAGCAGCAATCTCCTTGATGTTGAAGCCAAAGCTCTCAATCACACACCAGCCGTCATAGCCCGCCGCATCCAACCCCGCAAACAATCCATCCCAATCCACATGGCCGCTGCCCGGTGCACCGCGGTCGTTTTCGCAGGTATGCACGTGAAATAGTGACTTGCCAAGACTCGCCGCGGCCGGGCCAATCTTCTGCTCTTCAATGTTCGCGTGAAAGCTGTCATAGAGGATTCCCACCTGAGGCGACCCAACTGCGTTCACCAGAGCAAGAGCGTCGGCAGCGGTATTGAGGAAGTAAGTCTCAAAGCGGTTCAGCGGCTCGATTGCCATTCTGACATTCGCGCTGGCAAAATAGGGAGCAAGTTCCTGAAGGCTGGATACGACTTGATTCCATTCCTCAGTAGTACGGCGGCGTCCGGGCAGATAGCCAACCGGGCTACAGAATGGGCCAACGAGGGTATCCGCGCCAATCGATGCGGCTGCGTCGCAAGCCCGCTTGAGAAAGTCTTTGGCCTTGCCCGGATTCTCCCCGGCCAGCGAAAGATCGCCAGTAAATGCGCTGCAAAGAATCAGTTCGAGGCCGTTGCCGGCAGCCGTCTCACGAATCTCCTGAGCCGGAAAATCTTCAAAATCAAAACGGGCTACCTCCACACCATCAAAGCCATGGGCTTTGATTTCAGGAAAGAGCGCCAGATGCTCCCGTTCAAATCTCGCAGTCCAGATCAGTGTGTTGACGCCGAGCTTCATACTAACGATTCCCTCCCGTAACCAGAGAGCCGGTGATTTGAGGGCCCTTGTTTGACTTGATGCGAAGCAGGATTGCCTCTGGTGCGGCGTAAATGGTCTGCTGCGGGCTGCGGGTTTCGATAGTGCCGCCGATGTAGATTACCTGTTCCAGTGGTTCGCTATCGGGCAGAGCAGCCAGAGTGAAACCACGTTTGGTCTCGTCTTCATTCAGCAGAACGCCATTGAGACCCACGTCCAATACACGAACCGAAGGCGGCAGATTCATCACCTGCACCGGAACCCGGCCTTCGAAGCCGTTGTTGCGGGTAATGCTGAGGTTCACGTCGGCAGTGCTGCCAGCTTCCAGCTCAACCACCTTGGTAATGGCAGTCATCGTAATGTCAGCTTGCGGCATGACGGAAACCAGCTTGAGATTGTCATCCTGATTGGCAAAGCGCACTTTGTCTGCGTAGCGGCCGCTCACCTGAATCGGAAAAGCCTTCGATTGCGGCGTGCCATCGCTCTTCAGCAGCACAGTCGCAAAGATTTGCCCGGGCGGAATCACCGTCGGGGTAGCGGTAATTCCAGGAGGCAGGCCGTCGAAATTCACCGAGATCGGCCCATCAAAGCCATCCATGCGAAAGGCCTGCATGGTAACCGGAATGGCACCGCCGAGCGGAACGGTGGGGTTACGAGGGTTCATCGAGATGCGGAAGTCGGGCTCGGAGTGACGCGCAGTCAGCCGGTAAACTTGCGGCTTGGCAAGCTTGCCTCGAACGTCACGAAGCACTAGTTGGTATTCGCCATCGGCTGGCGCGGTGAAGTGAAGCAGAGAGTCTTTGCCGTAGCCGGGGCCACCGTCATCATTGCGGAAGTAGAGGCGCAAGAGCGGTAGTCCGTTTGGAGTGAACTTGGAGCCGGCAGGGAAAATTTGCGCCTTGTAAATGCTCTTGTCGATCGCATGGGCTTCGGCCGTAGTGTCGAAATAAGTGATGCGTTGACCATTGAAGTTTTCAAAGATCATGTCGTCGTCCGGACCGCGCGGCATGGCGTTGATCTTGAGCACTTCACCGCCCAGCATGACGTAGTCGCCCACTTTGAGGGCGTTCCATGAATTGATGCGGATTCCTCGTGTAGCGCTGTCGTGATCGCGAAGCACAGTCGTCGTTTCCCAGACCGGACGAACAACCGCCCGTTCAATCGACTTGCCCTGCATGTCGAGCACTTCGAGGAAAGAGTCCAAGTCACTGCCAGCGCGCCGTGCATTGATCTCGAAGACCAGTTCTTCACCGCGCCGTGCATTGAAACGATAGCGGGCAGTGTCGCTGAGCTTTCCGTTTACCGTAAGAGGAAAACTAAGTTTGTCGACGCCTTCCACCTCAGGATGCTGGCCCAGTTCGAGGCGCACATCATTGAAAGCTTTGCCGGGGCGTAACATAACCCCAAAAGCATCGCGTTCGCTCGGCTCACCCTTCACGGCCAGCTTCGCTTCAGCAACATTCAGGCCTTCAAGCGTTACGTTTGCTGTCTTGCCCTTCTGTACTCCCAGCGGGTAGACACCAGTGATGACACTGAAGTCGCCGGCCTTCAGGCGATAGATGTGGCTGGCGCGGCCGCTCTGCTGGAAGTCGCTGATCTGGACATAATATGTACCTTCTTTGTCGAAGCGGTGGGCGAAAAGACGAACACTCTCACCGCCGTCCTGGCCAAATTCAGCGGCAACGCTTTGGTCCTCGCGCAAAATACGAACGATAGGCTGTAGCGAGCTACCCAGCATGGTTGCCCCGTTCTCGAAAACCAATTGCTGGCCGGCACGGGCCTTAATCTTGTAGGTATCTACGTCACCGTTACGGCTGATGGCGCCGGTAAAGATCGCAGGCAGGTAAACCTCGGCGGCGTTGTCGACGCTGTCGTTTGGCTCCATGTCGGCGGCCTCGCCGTAGAACGGCTCAACCAGGAATGTACCGACAGGGCTGGTGCCGAGGGGCGTAAGAATCCGAAAGTTCACCGGGCCAATCCTGGCCTCTGTTGAAATATCAATCTCAACCGTCACCTGATTGCGAGCCGGGATCTGTCCCAGTTCAATCGAGGACGCGCCACCACTGGCACCCAGACGCACTTCCGCCTGATCGGGCAGTTCCTTGATCCGCAGAATCTTGCCGGTAATGCCCTTCTCGCTGAAGTAAATGGCAGATGCCTTAGCCAGGTTGAAGCCTTCCACTTCCATCTCTACTGTCATGCCACGGGCGATGCCAACAGGCGAGACGCGGGCAATCGTGGGTGGCGTCGTGCGCTTTGTCTGGGCAAAAATAAGGCCGGTGCTCAGGATTACGATTGAGATCAGTTGCTTCATGGCTTCACCTCAGTGATTAAGAGACTTCCGTTCATGCGGCCCAGCGCGACACGCGAGCCATCGGGTGAGTATTCAACAGCGTAGGCCCAGTCAGGCTGGCCGCCCAGCATTTTAAGTTCGGTCAGGTCTGTGGCGCGAAACAGCTTCAGGCTGCGATCGGCAGAGCTTGTGAGCAAGGTCTTGCCGTCGCGGCTCCAGACGATCTTGAGAATGGCATCTTCGTGCGCGATCATCGTGGCCTCAAGGGTGGCGCCTTTTTCTTCGAGCAACCAGATGCGAATCGTTTTGTCCTGTCCTGCGGCGGCGACACGTTTGCCGTCCGGGGAGATCGCAATCGAGTTCACCCCGTCGGTGGGCTCGCTCATCGTGAAGAGACGTTCGCCGGTTTCGGGGTTCCATACCTTGATCGACCGGTCGGAAGCTCCACTCACCAGACGCTTGCCGTCGGGGGTGAAGGCGAGCGCATAGATGGCGTCGATGTGGTCTTTGAGCGTGCGAATCTCTTTGCCGGTTTCGGCATCCCAGAGCTTGATCAGCTTGTCATAGCTGGCCGTGGCAATGGTCTTGCCGTCGGGTGAGATGGCAACTCCATAGATGCAATCGGCATGGCCACTGATCGTGGCTTGAAGGGTGCCATCGGCCTTCCAGATTTTGACTTCGCCCTTGCGGGCAGGAGAGCCTCCAGCGGCAGCGAGAAAGCTGCCATCTTTGCTCCAGGCAACTGCGCGCACAGCGTCGGCATGGCCGGTGAGCTGGCCTGTTTCTGTTTGCCCGGTAGCGTCCATCAGACGCACGGTCTGGTAAGCCCCGAGGGCAATGGCTTTGCCATCCGGCCTCCAGGCCAGCGCATAGATCTGCTGGGGTTTTGTTGCCGGTGCAGCCGCGCCCTCGTCGATCCATTCGCGAATCGTTTCAGCCTCGTCGTCGGGCATCACTTCGTTGGAGAACGGCATGCGGCCAATCTCGGGAGCCTTGCCCACCACACTCAGGTAGAGCGTGCTTTCTTTCGACTTGCCCGGCACCAGAACCGGCCCACTATTGCCGCCCTTGAGCAGTCCATCCCATGTCTCGAGATTCAGCGAACCCATCGTGGCAGTGGCAGAATGACAGCCTGTACAACGCTTCTCCAGAATCGGCTGTATGTCGCGAACAAAGTCCTTTGAAGCGCTCAGGGGTACACACAGGCAGAAGGCCAGCAGTTCTCGTCTCATTGGTTGAAGAGGAACTCCTTGCTGGTCAACAGTGCCCACATCAGATCCTCAGCACCCTGACGGCGGGATTGCAGCATCGCTTCGGGAGTGCCTTTTTCAAGGCGCGAAGCTTTCAGAAGCTCGACTGCTCGCTGCTTCTCTGTCTCGCTCGGGAAGCGGCCAAAAGCAGACAGATAAACCTGTTCAATCATGCGGCCATCACTAACGCCAAGCTTCAGAAAGAGATTCACAGCACCATTCGGATTCATCAGTTTGCGGTTGAGCGTGTCGCCGTTGATTACATGCAGAGCCTGAGCAATGCTCGGGTCGCTCGACCTCTCGCCAGCGTCGCAGATGACACGCTTGGGACGCCCGAAAACATTGAGGAATTCGCTCTTTACCTGAACATCCGGCAACTGCATCGCGCGGGTACCAGCAGCGTAGCCATCAAAGGCAGTCGGCACGCCGGTTACCTGGCTCATCGAGTCTAAAAGCACCTCAGCCGGCAGACGCTTCAGGATGTAGTGCGAGTAGTATTTGCCGTCGCTTTGGTTGGAAGCATTCGGCTCGCTCGATAGCTGATAGGTCGAGCTGTTCATGATGGTGCGAATCAGCCGCTTCACGTCAAAGTCTTTGGTGAAGTCGGCAACAAGAGCATCGAAGAGGTCTGCGTTTGAGGCCGGGTTGGTGGCACGGACGTCATCGATCGGGTCTGTAAGGCCACGGCCCATGATGCTGCCCCAGACTCGGTTCACCAGGTTGCGGGCGAAGAACTGATTCTTAGGCGAAGTAAGCCATTTGGCAAAGTGCACGCGGCGGTCTTCAGTTGAGTCGAGGCTCATCTCGGTGCCGTCAAGAGGCGTGGGATTGAGAGGCTTGAGCAGGCGAGGGTGGTTCACATCGCCACTGGTGCGGGCAAAGACGACAGTCTCGCCCATTGTGTTGCCGTTCTTCAGCCCTACGCGGGCGAAGAGGTTCACCATCTGGTAATACTGCTTCTGTGTCCACTTCTCCAGCGGGTGATTGTGGCAGCGGGCGCAGGTGAGGCGCTGGCCGAGAAAGGCCTGTGTGACGTTTTCGGTGAGCTCGATTGGGTCTTTGTGAAGGACGAAGTAGTTGAGCGCACCGTTCTGACGGGTGCTGCCGGATGAGGTAATGATCTCGGTGGCAAACTTGTCCCAGGGCTTGTTCTGCTTCACGCTGTCGCGGATGTAGTTGTAGAAGCTCTGCATGCCAACAGCGCCCAGCTTGCGGGAGCTCACCAGCATGAGGTCACTCCACTTGTAGGCCCAATAGTCGGTGAACTCTTCTTTGTTGAGGATGTATTCGATCAGCTTCTCGCGCTTGTTCGGGCTCTTGTCGGTGAGGAAGTTCTCCACTTCTTCAGCGGTAGGCAGAATGCCTGCGGCATCAAGAAAAGCGCGGCGAACAAACATCTCGTCCGGGGCAAGGGGCGAGGGCTCGATGCTGAGGCTCTTGAGCTTGGCCACCACCAGGTCGTCGACATAGTTGCGACGCGTGATGCGGGTGTATTTGTCGGGGCTCACTTCGGCGGTAAAGGGGACAGCGAGGCGTGTGTAAAGCACCTTGCTGGAATACCAAACTGTGATCGCGGCTTCGCCATGGCCGAGCATCTTGACGCGGCCAGTGCCGTCATCCACTTGCGCCACACCTTCGTCATTCGAGCTGTATTTGGCCCAGCGGGTGACGTCTTCCATGCGGCCGTCGCTGTACTTGGCGCGCACTACAAGCTGTTGCTCGGAGCCGTTCTTCAAGATGGCGCTCTTGGGGAAAACTTCAAGATCCACTACCTCAACGTCGGCAGCAGTAGGGGCAGGTGCGCCGCCTTCGATCCATTCACGGATGACGCGGTATTCGAGGGAGTTTTTCTTCAGCAACTGGCCGCCACCGTGGGGGATGCCAAAGCTGGCCTTCTGCAGTACCAGGCTCTTCTCCGGGTCTGCCAGCACGACGCGCCGGCCCTGGCTTGCGCGTGTGAGAACGTCGTAATCCACTTCAGGGTCGTAGCCGCGTAAGGTAAGTTTGAAGCCGTTCTTGCCCGCAAGCGCGCCATGGCAGGAGCCTTGATTACAGCCGCGCTTGGACATCACAGGGATGACATGCTCGCGGAAGGCCCAGGCGAAGGGCTTGGTGTAACCGGCCACCTTCACCTTGAGAGTGGCCGAGGTGTCGCCTTGTTTGGCAGTGATGATTGCTTCGCCATCGCCCTTGGGAGAGACCATACCGGCGGCGTCTACTTCGACGATGGCGGGATTGGACGAGGTCCATTGGGCGGTGCGGGTCCAGTCGTCACCACGACCGTCGACTGAGGCTTGTGCGAGCAGTTGTTGCCGGCTTTCACGCGAGTTCAGAGTGACAGATTCAGGATAAAGAGTCAGCTTGGCCGGAGCAGCCACGAGGCTGCTGGCCAGCAGCAATCCAAAGATAATGCGCATGGTTTCGTTCCTATGAAAAGAGCTGCGAGATGGGTTCGACGCCGCGTTCGACGATTGGGATGGGCCGGCCCTGGGCGCCCGGCAATTCGAGCGAGAGATCAATGCCAAGGCCCTTGTAAATAGTGGCGGCTACTTCAGCCGGGTTGGTGGGCCGGTCTTTCGGGTAGGCGCCAATTTCATCGGAAGCACCAACCACGGTGCCACCTTTAAGCGGGCCACCACCCATCAGGATCGACCAGCACTGCGGCCAGTGATCGCGGCCACCGGCAGGGTTGATCTTGGGGGTGCGGCCAAACTCGCCGCAGGCTACAACCATGGTGTTGGCGAGCAAACCGCGCTGGCTTAAGTCTTCGAGAAGCGAGGCATAGGCGTGATCAAACATCGGGCCAACCAGATCTTTGTAGCAGGAGATCGGCGAGAAGGGCTTGGAGCCATGGATGTCCCAGGTGATCTCGTCAAAGACCGTCTCGAACATATTTACGGTGACAAAGCGGACACCAGCTTCCACCATGCGGCGTGCCAGCAGGCAGCTTTGGCCGAAGCGATTGAGGCCGTACTTTTCGCGCACAGCTTCAGGCTCGCGGTGCAGTTCAAAGGCTTCGCGGGCCTTCTGGCTCGACATCAGCGTATAGGCCTGATGGAAGGTGTTGTCCATGAGGCGGGCGTCTTGAGAGGTCTCAAAACGGTTGACAGATTTATCAACTGCCTCGCGCCAGTTGCGGCGACGGTCGACACGCAGAGCTGAAAGATAGTCTGGCGGCAGCATGTCGGGGACGCGGAAGTTGGGGTCGCTCGGGTCGGCATTGAGAACAAAAGGATCGAAGGTCTTGCCAAGGAAACCCGCCGACTGGCCATGTGGCATGTTGCCACCGGTATTGCCAATGGGGCGCGGCAGCAGGACGTGAGCGGGTACATCGCCCTTGGGACCCTTGAGTTTATTGAGTACGCAGCCAATGTGCGGGTGTTCGACGCCACCCTGGAAGAGCCGGCCCGTTTGCATCATCTGGTGGCCGGTGTCATGCACGGCTGCGGCGGTGTGATTCATGCCGCGGATGATCGAATACTTGTCGGCATGTTTGGCCATGCGGGGGAAGAGTTCGCTGATCTCCATGCCCGGGACGTTGGTCTTGATTGGCTTGAAGGGGCCACGGATCTCCGAGGGCGAGTTGGGCTTCATATCCCAGGTGTCCAGCTGGCTGGGAGCGCCAACCAGCATGAGGAAGATACAGTTGACGTCTGACTTCGACTGGTCTACGGCACCAAGGGCTTTGAGGGCGGTGAACTGGGTAAGCCCGAGTCCTAAGCTGGAGAGGGCCCCGGCGTGAAGGAAATCACGGCGTCTGGTGCCGTCACAAAATTCAGCGGGTTTATCGGCGTCAAAACGGAACATGGACAGACTTCTCCAAATTAGGATTTGCTCAGATTCTATCGTTGTTTATTGGATAGTGCCAGTGGCAGCTGCTGAAGTGGAATGAAATTATCGCAGTCGCGCGGCGGCTGAGGCGCATCCTACAAGTAAGCTTGTAAAGACGAAAATGTCCTGGAATAAAAAAGAAGAAACGACGACGATGCTGCCACTGGATGGCGAAGCTGGTTTTGCCCGCCTTGGAGAGCAGGAGGTGGCAGTGTTGTTTAAGCACAGCCCAACCTGCATCATCAGCATGAAGGCGAATTCGCAGGTAGAAAAATTCCAGGCGGCCCACCCGCAGGTGCCTGTCTACATGATCTCGGTGAAGAAAGAACGGCCGATGTCGAACTTCGTTGCCGAGACGACGGGAATTGAGCATGCCTCCCCGCAGATCATCATCTTCCGCAAGGGCACCCCTTCTGCGGTGGCAACACACGGTGAGATCACCGCGCAATCCATCCAGCAAATGCTTTCTTTATAAAGAGTTAGCAGTTCTTCGGGCGGGCCGTGCGCTCGTGTTTGATACAATTGTTAAGCAATTGTAATTTATGTTCTTAACTAGAATCGTTTGTTCCTTGATTCTGGCCGGCACATTAAAGGCAGATCCAAATGCCTCGCCAAGCGCAGCAAAACCGGACGAAAGCATCAACTGGAATTCACTGACCAAACAGAGTTTGTTCTTTCTGGGAGTCAAGCATGGCTTCCGTCTGGCCACTGAGCCTGGCACAAGAAATGGTCTTAAGGGGCCCTTCTGGTCTAACTACTACAACTCGCCTTCGGGTCTGCATGGCTGGGCAGACGGCGATCAGTTCTACGTCAACTATGTTGGCCATCCGATGCAGGGGTCGATTGCGGGCTACATTTGGGCGCAAAACGATGGCAAGTACCGCACTGTTGAATTTGGCAACAACAGCCGCTACTGGAAGAGCCGTTTGCGCGCTACAGCCTTCTCGTGGGTTTACAGCACACAGTTTGAGATTGGGCCGATCAGTGAAGCATCGATTGGCACCATCCAGAGCCGCTACCCGCAACAGGGCTTTGTCGACCACGTAGCCACTCCGGTGATTGGCCTTACCTGGCAGATGGCTGAAGATGCGCTTGATCGCTTTGTGATTCGCAAGTTTGAAGATCGTTTTGAGAATTTCTGGGCTCGGATGATGGTGCGATCCTGGCTGAACCCGACTCGCAGTTTCGCCAACATGATGCGGCTGGAAGTGCCCTGGTACCGCGATTCGAGGCCCGGCATCAGGGCCTATCGCAAAGGAATCTCTCCCTACATTGAGCCGCCAAAAGAGGTGATCCCACCACGGGACTTTGCCCCTTTTGAATTCAACACCTCTGCCCAGTACACCGTGAGCCCGGGCCCGAGAGAATCCCTGCACTGTATTGGCGGTATGGCAACCGCACAGTGGAACGTGAGCTCAACCCTGGGTTGGGTGGGTGAGGTGAGCGGGTGCAAGATGTTCGATCAGAAAGAGAACCTCTCTGGCGACATCATGACCTATATGGCCGGGCCTCGCTGGACAGACCGGGAGGGGCGCTGGATGCCTTATGCGCAGATTCTTGCTGGTGCCAAGCGAGTGACGATCGATCAGCAATTTCCAGAGAAACGAGCTGAGCTGGAAAGGCTGAATCCAGGCAGGCCGCTCGGCTACGAATTCCACCCACAGTGGACCAAAGTGAATCAGGCAAACGGCTTTGCCCTGAGTGTGGGTGGCGGAATCGACTATCAGTTAACGCCAGCGGCCACGTTGCGCCTCTTCAGCGTAGACCTAAGCCACGCCTGGCTGCCGAAGCCCGAACTTGCTTCGTACCCGAACAGCGTGCGCGTTGCGATGGGAATCACCCTGCGCATCGGCACCTGGTAGAAATTTGGTTTCGTTCCTGATTGTTCTACTCGTCGAAGGTGTGGATTGGCTTGTGTGCAGAAGCCGGTTGGGGAGCATTTCCTGGACGAAGTGCGAGGCGAGAAGCGAAACCGGCGGCCCTGGCGGCATCGAGTTCTTCCACGATATCTGAGACAAAAACGATCTCGCTCGGAAGCATATTCAGCTTTGCGGCAATGGCGGTGTAGCTGGAGGCCTGTTTCTTCGGGCCCGTGGTTGTATCGAAATAATGGCTCAGCAAGGGGCTAAAGTCCCCCTGGGTGGTGTGGGCGAAGAGCAGTTGTTGAGCCTCAACACTACCGGAAGAAAAGATAGCGATGGTGTGGCCCAGACTGTGCCAACGCTCGAGAGCCGGAGGCACATCGGGGTATAGAGGTGCCACCAGCTCTCCGGACAAAAAGCCGGATTTCCAGAGCCGGCCCTGGACGCTCTTTAGCGAAGTGGACTTGCGGTCCTGATCCATGAGCCAGACCAGATAGTCGATTTCACCCGAGGGTGGCTTGAGACCCGCCTGGAGGTCTGCTTCGCGTTCTGCATCGAGGCCAGATTGCTCTGCTTCGCTCAGGGTGGCCCCAGTAAGGAGCCGCTTTCGCGCATAAGGAAAGAGGCTTTCGTAGACAAAGCTCACCGGCAGACAGGTGCCTTCGATATCAAGCAGGTAAGTCATGGTGGCGGGAATCGAAGCAGAGGGGCTGATATTGCGAGTCGAGGCCCGATTCGGAATAGTGAGGGGTCCAGCCGGAGGGGTCCTGGAACAAGCGAATGGCGCGAATGCGGCGGTCGGCGCAGAGGTCAAACCAGTGCAATGTGCCCTTGGGGACGCGGATGAGATCACCGGGAAACAATTCCAGTGAGACTACAGGGCCGGAGGTGGGATGGATGTGAAAGAGGCCATGGCCTTCCAGTACAAATCGCACTTCATCCTCTGCATGCCAATGCTCGCGGCTGAATTTCGCAAGCAGGGTATCAAGGCCAGGGCTGTCTGGATGTACGTCGATCACGTCGGCTGTGGTGTAGCCTTCACGAAGCTTCCACTGGTCGATTTCCTTAGAATAAGCCGCAAGGATTTGTTCTGATGTTGCGCCAGCGGCAAGGCTGGGGTGCAGCGGCCATTCTTCGTATTCAATTCCAATACTGCCGAGAATGGCAAGGGATTCAGCCGGGTCGCTTACCGTGTGCCCGGACTCAGCCAGCGTAAGGATCATGAGACAAGGATAATTCACGGGCCACGGCTTCAAAGAGGAACTCGAGAATCTCAACGTGGCGGCGGGCTTCGGCAATGTTGCTTCCCCAGGTATAGAGGCCGTGACGGCGAAGGAGAACGCCATGTGCCGCCGGGTATTGGCGCAGCGCATCGGAGAGTTGCGCGGTTAGGCTCACGTAATCCTGGGAGTTATCGAGAATTGGAATGCGTTCGGTGTGCTGGTGGGTGCTGACGCCGGAAAGCCCTTTGAGCATTTCGTAACCCGTGATTTCCAGGTGTCCGGTGGGGAAGGCGATTTGAGAGAGAACGGTGGAGCAAACCGAGTGGGTATGCAGCACGGAAGTGGCAGCCCGCTGGCGAATTATCTCAACATGAAGGCTGGTTTCTGCCGAGGGCTTACCTTGTCCCGAGACGAGTAGAGAAGCTTCGTCTACAACCACAAAGTCATCGGCTGTGAGATGGCCTTTGCTTTTGCCGCTGGAGGTGATGAGGAGTCGCAGGGGATTGGCTTCCAGCACTGCGCTGAAGTTGCCGCTAGTGCCGAGCACCCATCCGCGCTGGTAGAAATCACGGCCGGCCTCGGCAAGGGACAAGTCTGCATTCATCTCCATATTGTTACCCAGAGGATGCAGAGCGGCGATGAATTGGTTTCGTTCCTGATTTTTCATTGTGTGACGTGCGGCAACCCATGGGTTGAGAATGGGCTGCCGCAAGAGACACTTGTGGCGTCAGCAACTTTTCGGAGCATTCAATTATCGAAGAACTGGAGACCGGGTGCGGGCCCACGCCTCGAACTATTATTCGGCGGCGGGAACAAATTCCGGGGGTCGAGAATGAGGCTAAGGCGTTGAGGTGGAGGCACTTAGACAGTTTGAAAATTTCTGTGAATGGAGTTTCGGGTTGCTTGCAGCCCGGAGGCACTAATGCCTGTTGTCAAATACGACATTATTGCGGTTGGGTGCTTTTCCCGCTGCGATTCGTTTCATGAATTCAGAACCAGGCATGATTGGAATCTGCTCCAGTAGCGTTCTTCGCGCGATGCGAACGTCTTGCAGACTGATGTCGTCGAAGTAGGAAAACAACTCAACCTATCGATCACTACTACGTGATGGAATCAAGGATTAAGGCCAAATACAAAGCAAGAGCATCGATAAGGAGACAAGCAAAGCGCAACGGAAGATGCGACTTGAATAATGCAAGCCTGCCCCGCCAGCGAACAATCATTTGTGATGGAATTGAGAAGTGATGCAACAAAATCCGCGCAGCCAGGAAGTTTATGATGTCGTCGTGGTGGGGTCAGGTGCAGGTGGCGGCACAGCTGTCCATGTCCTGACGGCTAAGGGTCTCAAGGTCGCCCTGCTCGAAGCCGGGCCGATGCTCAATCCTTACACCGAATTCCTGGAACACAAGATGCCCTACGAATACGATCATCGTGGCGCAGAAGAAGGCGGCAAGGCCTACTTCGGCAAGGGCAAACCCTTCGGATTTTTCTCAACCACCAGCGGTGGCTGGCAGCTTGAAGGCGAGCCCTATACCGTAGGCGAAGGTAGCCAGTTTCAATGGTTCCGCTCGCGCATCCTCGGAGGGCGCACCAATCACTATGGCCGCATGTCCTTCCGCTTTGCCGAGTATGACTTCCGCCCCTACGACAAAGACGGCCTCGGCACCAACTGGCCCGTCTCTTATCAGGACATCTCACCTTATTACGACAAGGCTGAAGAGTTTATCGGCGTAACCGGAACAATCGAAAACGTTCACTCCTGCCCGGACGGCAAGTTCCAGCCCGCACCTGCCCCACGCGTTCACGAAGTACTTGTCAAAAAGGCCTGCGACAAGCTGAACATCACCTGCATCGCAAACCGCCGTGCCGTCATTCATAAGCCCACCAACGGCCGCGCCCCTTGCCACTATTGCGGCCAGTGCGGACGTGGTTGCCAGACAGCCTCAGCCTACAGCTCATCGCAAGTGCAAGTCTTCCCGGCCATGAAGACCGGCCGTCTCAAGGTCTTCGATCTTGCCATGTGCCGCGAAGTCCTCACCGACAACAACGGCAAGGCTACCGGCGTTCTCTATATCGATAAACGCACCCGCACCGAACGCACCATCCGCGCCAAGGCAGTCGTGCTCGCCGCCAGCGCCTGCGAATCGACGCGCATCCTGCTGAACTCAAAAACAAAAGAATTCCCCAACGGCCTCGCCAACGGTTCTGGTCTGCTTGGCCGCTACCTCATGGATACTGTGGGCTTCGGGCTATCCGGCTACGTACCGGCGCTTGAAGGCATGCCGCAGTACAACACCGATGGCAACGGTGGCGCGCATCTCTTTATGCCCTGGTGGCTCTGGGATAAACACCAGAAGCTCGACTTCCCGCGTGGCTATCACATCGAAATCGGTGGTGGATACAGCCTCCCCGGCATTGGCTCCTATCACGGTGCCGCACAGCGCCTGGGCTACGGTGCCGACATGAAGACCAAGATTCGCGAAGGCTATGGTGCCACCATTGGCTTCGCCGGCCGTGGCGAGATGATCCCCAACATCCACTCCTACTGCGAGCTCGATCCCAACGTTGTCGACAAGTGGGGCATTCCGGTTCTCCGCTTCCACTTCAAGTGGACCGACTACGAATGGAAACAGGCCCGCCACATGGAGAAGACCTTTACCGAGATCATCACCGCAATGGGTGGCCGTGTCTCAGGCCTGAGTGCCGCACAGCGCGAAGCAAACGGCATCTCTGTGCCCGGCACCATCATCCACGAAGTGGGTGGTGCGCGCATGGGTACCTCGATGAAGAACTCTGTGCTCAACGGCTACTGCCAGGCACACGAGATGCGAAATCTGTTTGTGATGGACGGTGGCAGCTTCGTCTCAAACCCCGACAAGAACCCGACACTGACAATCAATGCGCTTGCCTGGCGCGCTTGTGACTACCTGGCAGAGGAGATGAAAAAAGGAAATGTCTAATCTCGTAGCCCTCGAATCGATAGATCGCCGCGCTGTGCTGCGTGGCATCGCCCTGGCCATCACCGCCTCAGGCACGCTGGAGCTCGAAGCCGCCCAGCACGTACATTCTGAGACCACAACCGAGAAGGCCAAAACCGGCACCTACAAGCTGAAGGAATTCACTGCTGCCGAGTTCAAGACTCTCGAGCGGTTGGCTGAGCTGATCGTGCCCGCAGACAAGGTTTCAGGCAGCGCCAAAGATGCAGGCGCGCCCGAGTTTATCGACACTTTGTCGAGCCAGAACGATACTCTCGCCGATCTCTTCCACGGTGGCCTTGCCTGGATGGACGCCGAGATGCGCAAGCGCTACAACACGGGCTTTGTTGCTGCTAAACCTGAGCAACAAACCGCCATGCTCGACCTTCTGGTTGAGGCAGGCCGCATGGAAGCCGAACGCCGCAGCGAAGAGCTGGTTTACCAGAAAGCTGCCGTCTACAAAGAGTTCAGCAATTACACCGTCAAGCGAGAACACGAACTCGCCGTCGGTGCGCGCTTCTTCGACTGGGTGCGCAAGATGACTGTTGACGCCTTCTACACCAGTCCGATCGGAATCAAAGATCTCGGCTACCTCGGCAACAAGGCACTCTCGAAGTACGAAGTGCCCAAGGAAGCGCTCGAATACGCAATCAAGCGCAGCCCCTTCGCGAACGGTTAGTCCTGAATCGCGCCGTAGGCCATATTGACGAAAGCATTGCGCTCCTCTGACCCGCCTTCCCGGTGGATCATGAAGATGCCGATCATGTCCCGCTTGGGGTCGATAAAGCAATAGGTGCCATAGCGGCCACCGTGTCCATAAGTGCCTTCAGACAATGGCGCAGCCGCAGAATCCCGCGCCACAGCCCAGGCGAGGCCGTACCCCATCCCGGGTCCGTTGGTCGATAGCATTCCGGTATGAACCTTGGTCATCGTCTCGATCGAATGTCGCGACAGGATGCGTTGCCCGTTGAGTTGTCCCCCATTGAGAAGCATCTGATAGAGCAGAAACAGATCGCTGGCCGTCGAATAAAGGCCGCCTTCGGGCAGTGGATACTTTGCCCCATCGCGAAACTTCATCGCACCCTCGCCCAGTGGGTCTGAGGTGTACTTCAGCGGCTTGCCGTCTTTGAGAATATAAGCCGTCGGCATGCGATTCCACTTCTCTTTCGGTGGATAGATATAGGTGTCTTTCATGCCGAGTGGCGTGAAGATGCGGGCCTCAAGAAACTTTTCAAAGGGCATCCCGCCGAGCACCTCGACGATGCGGGCCAGCGTCGCGATCCCGGCATTGCTGTACTGCCACTTCGTGCCCGGCTCGAATTGTATCGGGGTTTGAGAATAGATCAACACCACTTCGGCCAGTGTCTTGTGGAGTGCGCCATGAAGCTCACCAATCCCGGCGGGAGGGTTCAGCACCATCCCTGAGGTGTGGGTCATCAGGTCACGAATCGTAATCAGCCGTGCCGGCTTTCTTAAGGTGCTGCCTTCGAGCAACATGAGCCCGCGAAACTCCGGCAGATGCTTCTCCACCGGGTCAAGAATGGAAAGCTTGCCTTCTTCAGCCAGCATCATCGCAGCCATCGCCACAACAGGCTTGGTCATCGAATGCAGTTGGAAAATGGCATCGGTGCGCAGCGCCTGTTTGGATTCGATATCGGTATATCCGGCAGCATCAAGTGCGGCGATCTTGCCGTGGCGTGCCACCAGCGTTACGGTGCCAGCCATTGTACCGGCATCAACAAAGCTCTTCATCCGCACAGGAATCCTGGCCAACCGGGCCGGATCGAGGCCAGTCTGGGCCAGCAGCACGAATCCACTACAAAGGAGAATCAGCAATCGAAACATCCCTGCATTCTATCGGCAACCCGCCCTTTCTCGAAAATGAAGATTGTTATAGACTCTCTACATCGCACATGAAACCGGGGATCACAGCGCTACTTTTCGCTTCCGTCTTGCCGGCTGCAACGCTGCCTGTCGACATCAGTTTTGAGCGCGATGTAATCTCAATCCTCACCACCAAAGGCTGCAACGGCTCGGGCTGTCATGGCTCTCCAGCAGGCCAGAGCGGCTTCAAACTTTCTCTCTTTGGTTCAGACCCGGCGGCGGACCACGAGATGATCGTCAACGCCCACAAAGGCCGTCGCGTCGATCTCAAAACTCCCGCTAACTCGTTGCTCTTGCGAAAGCCCGCCTTCGCCATCCCGCATGGCGGTGGCAACCTCATGAGCTCGCAATCCGACGAATATCAGACCATCCTCCAGTGGCTGCAACAGGGTGCTAAACGCAATGCCGGCGGGCCCCGCATTCTGTCGATCTCAATATCGCCCCGCGAAGCGATCCTCACCCAACCCGCTGCCACCGCACAGCTCACTGTAACCGGCCATCTCTCCGACGGCACCACCCGCGACATGACACGCTCTGTGCGCTATTCCGTCCTTGATGAAGCTGTCGTCAAGGTGAGTCAAAGTGGCACAAGCACCGCTACCGGCAGAGGCCTCACCGTAGTGATGGCTCGTGGCGTTGGCAAAACTGCCACCGCGCAATTCATTGTGTTCGACAAAGCTGCCCACATGCGAGCGGTGATGCCAGCTCCATCCAACTTCATTGATCGCGAAGTCTACGCGAAGCTGGCGGAAGTCCAGTTACAGCCCTACCCTCAAACGACAGACAGCGCCTTTCTGCGCCGTGTCTATCTCGACACGATCGGCATCCTGCCCACGCCAGCCGAGGCGCAATCCTTCCTTGCCGATACAAGAGCTGACAAGCGCACCCGCCTGATTGACCAGCTTCTTGAGCGCCCCGAATACACTACCCACTGGTTGGTGAAGTTCGAAGACTGGTTCCGCAACTCGCAATATTATTCTCAGGGCCGCACCAACGGCAGCTTCAAACGCTGGCTGGCCGATGCCATCCGCACCGACAAGCCCTACAACCAGAGCGTTCGCGAAATGCTCACTGCTACCGGTGACACCACCGTCCACCCGGCAGGCAACTTCTGGCATCCGGCGATGGACTTCATGCTGAAGACCTTTGAAGTAAGCAAAGCAACTCCCACCGTAAGCCGCCTTTTTCTCGGGCAACGCATCGAATGCACCGAGTGCCACAACCACCCGCTTGAAAACCTCACCCAGGATGACTTCTACGGCATGGCCGCCTTTCTCGGCCGCATGAAGGTTAAGCATGGCTATGCTCAGTACCGGCGCATCTGGTACAACTCGCGCGACGGAGAAGTGCTGCACCCGGTGACGAAAACCCCTGTTACGCCGAAGTTCCTCGATGGCACTGTTCCGGTAATTGCCGAAGGTCAAGACCGTCGGGAAGTGTTGGCCAACTGGATTCTCGACAAGCAAAAGCTGCAGTTCGCAAGAGCTACGGTGAACAAGATCTGGGCCGAGTACTTCACCGCTGGAATCGTGGATCCCCCAGACGACTTCCGCTCCACCAACATGGCATCTCATCCTGCCCTGCTCGATCAACTCGCCCAGGCCTTCATCGATAGTGGGTATCGCTTCAGGCCCATCCATCGCCTCATCCTCAACTCGCATACCTATCAGGTGGCGTCGCGAGCCCCCAAACACAGCAACGGCGCAGACCCGCTGGAGAAGACCCTCCTCGCCCGTTACGAACCCAGAAAGCTCAGCGCCGAAGTGCTGCTCGATTCCATCGGCCAACTCACCGGCGTCCCGCAAACCTTCAACAACTACCCTGCCGGCACTTCTGCCAAAGACCTAGTAGCCAACATCGGGGCAACTTACTTTCTCACCACCTTTGGCCACCCGCGCCGCGACATCATGGAGCCACGCAGCCAGGCTCCGTCACTGGCCCAGGCCCTGCACCTCATGAATGCCGACTCGATGCGCGAAAAGATCGAATCCCCGAAGAACATACTCTCAGAGCTCATTGAAAAGACAATCGAAGATCGGGCAATCGTCGAAGCGCTCTACCTGCGGGCCTATGCAAGAAAGCTGGAAGACCGCGAGTGGCAGAGCGTAGAGCAATTTCTCACGGCCGAAAAAGAAGCGGGCCGCACCCGCCGCCGCGCCTTTGAAAACGTCCTGTGGGCACTTATGAACTCCAAGGAGTTTCAACTCAACCAATGATGAATCGCCGCTCGATCCTCAGCCTCGGCAGCTCTCTCTTCGGTGGCCTCAGCTTGCCGCGACTCCTGGCGGGTGCCTCGGGCCCGGCGCAGAACTGCATCATCTTCTTTCTCGAAGGTGGCCCCTGCCAGCACGATTCCTTCGACCCCAAACCCGATCAACCCTCCGAGATCCGCGGCAGCTTCAAAACCATTCCCACAGCGATTCCCGGTGTTCACTTCACCGAGCTTCTCCCTCGCTGTGCCCAAACGATATCCAAATTCTCGGTGATCCGCTCGGTGTATTCGAGAGAAGCAATCCACGAGAAAGCCAAGCAGTACATCTTCTCAGGCTCGCGCCCCAACAATGCATTCAAGCATCCGGTCTTTGGCTCGGTGGTGGCCAAAGAGCTCGGCCCCCGCAATGGGCTGCCGCCCTTCGTCTGCATCCCTCGCAAAGACATTTCAGCCGATGCCGGCTTTCTCGGCCCGGCCTACGATCCCTTCATCACTGGCGATCCAGCCGGCAAGGCCTTCAAGGTGCAGGATCTCAGCCTGCCATCCAACCTGACTCTCGACGAGAGCGTCTCGCGCAGCCGGCTGCTGGCTGCGATGGACGAAGACATCCGCCTCGCCGAGAAGAGCAAGACCGTAGAAGGAATGGATTACTTCTACCAGAAGGCCTTCGATCTGGTCTCGTCCACTGCCGCACGCAAGGCCTTCAATCTCAGCGAAGAGCCAGACAAGCTGCGGGATGCTTATGGCCGCAATAGCGCGGGGCAAGGTGCTTTGCTCGCAAGGCGTCTGGTGGAATCTGGTGTTCGAATGGCGGCCGTCTTCCAGGGCGGTTACGACTCTCACACCAACAACGACGAGACCAGCCGAAAGATCTTCCCGGTCTTCGATCAGGCCTTTGCCGCCCTCATCACAGACCTTGAAGACCGGGGCCTTCTTGCTACAACTCTGGTGCTGGCGATCGGAGAGTTTGGCCGTACACCCGTCATCAACCACTCTGCCGGCCGCGACCATTGGCCCGGCGTTTTCTCCATTGCCGCAGCAGGCGCTGGCATCCCGGGCGGGCAGATCATCGGCTCGAGCGACGCTCAGGGTGGTGCGCCGAAAGACCGTCCCATCTCGATTGAAGACCTCGGGGCTACCGTCTACAAGAAGCTCGGCATCGACTTCCACA
>JBIPMY010000077.1:0-18312 GCA_044376335.1 Bryobacter sp. | reverse complement strand
GCTCAAGATTCAGCTCACATCGCTGATTACACAGAACAACGTTCAGATCTCTGATGAGGGGATCATTGAGTATACGGAATCGAAGTTTGGAGCGGTGCTGCCGCTGAGTGTTCAATACGTGCGGCGGGTGAATGGGGTCTTGATGATTGAGACGAAATACGAATATAAGGATTTTCAGAAGTTTGGTGCTGATGCCGAACTCAAGTTCACACCATGAAATTTGTATATCTACATGGATTTGCTTCTTCACCACTTTCGCGGAAGGCGCAGTTTTTTGCGGGCAAGCTTCGAGAGCTGGGCTATGAAGTAGAGGTGCCTCATCTGGAGCAGGATGGGTTTCGCAATTTGACTGTGAGCGGACAACTGAGCGTGATTGAATCGGTGGCTCAGGGGCAAGCGATTCGTCTGATTGGATCGAGTATGGGCGGGTATCTGTCGGCCCTGTATGCGAGTCAGCATGTGGAGGTGGAGAAGTTGCTGTTGCTCGCTCCTGCGTTTGGGTTTGCCGAGAGGTGGAAGCTTCGACTGGGCGAGGCCAAGATGGCGGAATGGAAGCAGCAGGGCTTTCTTGAGATGATGCACTACGCGACGGGGAAACCGGAGCCGGTGGGTTATGGGTTGATTGAAGACGGACTGAGCTATCCGGCGGAGCCCGCGTTTACGCAAGATGCGATGATCTTTCACGGAACCGAAGACGATGTGGTGCCGGTGGAGTTTAGCCGGGTCTTTATTGAGAAGCGGCCAAATGCGAAGCTGCGCGAGATGAAGTCAGGACACGAGTTGACGGATGTGATGGACGGGATTTGGGAAGAGTCGAAGGCTTTTCTGACGAGTTAGTCGACAGGGAGCATGACCCAGAGTTCGGGCCGGCCAGAGTTGCAGTGGACGGCTCTGTTGAGGAAGCCGAGGCAGGGCCAGGAGAGGTACAGCGCGTATCGGGCGGCATTCCATGCGCCCGTGGTGTGGAGGCCACTGCGGAAGCGGGCAATGCGGGATTCCACGTTTGGAACCGGGTGAAAAACAGTCTCTACACCAGGAGTGCGGGAGGGTTCATCGTCCTGCAATTGGTCGAGCTCTCTGACGGTGAGTGCGAAGCTGGTGTCGGACATTCCGTTTGCGCGGGCAAACTGATCAAGCTCGAATACTCCGCGGCGGCTCAGGGTGGGAAGGATGAGCAGGCCGAGGAAGCTCCAGAGGGTAAAGCCGAGGGCGGTGGTGAAGAGTTCTGGCAATGTTGTTACGCCGGCCGAAGGAAGCAACGAGGAAAGATAAAAGCCTGAAAGGTTGAAGAGGATTGCGAGGGCCAAACCCCGGAGGCGGCTGCCGGTTTTGAGAGCGGCAGAGCGGCGCTCGACTTCAAGATCGAGGACACCTTTGGGGAGGACGCGTTGCCAGAGTGAGGGGACAATGTGGCGCTCGCGACCGGGGAGGCCGACCAGGCCACCAGCAAAGCCTGCGTCCATGCCGGAGACCATGACAACTTCCTGACCGTTGACTGATTCTGAGCTGCTGATGCGAAGACCTGCAACCAGGCGAGCGAGCCAAGCCTGGCCTTCGATCATCACCAACATCACCAGCAAGAGGAGGCCAAGAACGGCTGGGCGACCACCGAGGCGGCCGACTTGTAGAAGGACTAAACCGGAGACGATGAGGAAGACTGCCTGAACCAAAAGACCACGGATGTATTGCGATGCGAAGAAAGAGAACATCAGGCATTGGCGGGAGAAATGGCAAGGGAGCCAATAGCCACCAATGTAGTCTAGGGGGATATGGATGGCAGCGTAAAGGGCGACGATCCAGAGAAGGCCCTGGAGGTCGGAGGCGAGGTCGAGGGTAAAGGAACCGAAGACTTGCGTGGGCCAATTGAGAAACAGTGCGATTGAGGAAAGAATGACCATCAGCCCAACTCCGCCGATGCCCAGCCATAATCTTGCTCTTGCGTACGTCATTTCTATCTTTCCCCTGACATCTCAGAAGATGTCGAGGATTCTCAACGGGTTGATTTTGTTGCAATTAAGTTTGGGGATTGGATTTTGCCAGCAGGACTTAATAGTTGGAAGCCCGATTGTGCCGCTACTGAAAACCGAAGCGATTGAAGTTCATGAAATTGCAGGGGAGGGTGAAGGTGAGGCACATTTTCGGGTGACGCTGCCCGAACGATTGCGGGAGAGGCATATCCGGATGCAGGTGGATCGATCGGTCTGCACAGGCAAAGTAACGATCAATGGGGAAGTGACAGAGCGTGAGAATTTGGACGATGTGTTTCGATTTGATCGATCCAATCACCTGATTCTGACGGGCTGTCTTGAGCGGAAGGGGGAAGTGCTGAAGTTGATGGCATCCCCCAAAGTGTTTATCGAGAGAGCACAAGCGAAGCTGGATACGCGGAAATCTGTCGTGGAAGTTGAGGTGACGATTCGGAATACGCTGCTGAATTCAGTGTCTTGCAGCGTGACGATTCTGGATCACAACGAGGATTTTTATGTGGGGCCAGAAACTTCTCAAACTCGGAGCTTTTTTGTGCGTCTAAAGGGTAAGCGAGAAGATACGCTCACGCTTGAGTTGTACAAGTATCCGGAATCGATGGAGGGTGCCTACCGGCAAATCCAAAGTCTGATTCCTACACGTATTCAACCTTAGACTGGCGTGATACGATTAGAGCAAAGTCGCTGGATATTCCAATTTTCATATCTCCGTCTGCAACCATTCAGACTCTGGCAGCGTCGCATGATTAGCGCAGAGTCGATGAAGAAGACAAAGGAATGAAAAACGTGAGTACATCGACGCTAGAACGGGCAGAAGAAATCGTGATCAGCACGGAAAACCAAAAACCGCTGTCAAACCCAGAGGAGAATCTGGCGAGTGCACTTTCGGGCCTCAAAGAAGAGCATCCGCTTGTCTCTTTGTGGAACGGCCTGAAAGAAACCATTAGCCCTACCAAGCTTCCTCCGCTGGAAGTTACATCGAAACCAATTCCTGTGAAGGACATTTGGGGCCAGAGTGGTGGGAACGAGTCCAAGAGCGCGATCGGCTCGATGGCTGTTCATGGTGCAATTATTGCGTTGTTGATCTTCCTGTCGACCAGTAAAGAAGTGCAGAAAATTGTAAAGGAATACACTCCGCTTGCTGCGCCGTTGAGCGAGTATATTCCGAAGACCGCGCCCAAGAAGCAGACGATGGGTGGTGGCGGTGGTGGTGGAGCGCGTGACGTTACGCCTCCGAGCAAGGGCAAGTTGCCGAAGGTTGCTCCGAAGCAGTTTGTGCCTCCTCAATTGCAGAAGGTAGAACAGCCGAAATTGGTGATGGAGCCGACGATTATTGCGCAGTCTGATGCTTTACCGAAAGTGAATTTGCCGATGTTGGGTGACCCGCTGTCTGGCCTGAGCGCTCCTTCGCAGGGGCCTGGGTCTGGTGGCTTTGGTAGCGGTAAGGGTGGCGGTGTTGGTTCTGGCAGCGGAGCTGGCTTTGGGCCGGGTTCTGGTGGTGGAACAGGTGGTGGCGCTTACCGGGTTGGTGGTGGCGTATCTGCGCCTTCTGTGCTGTTCAAGGTGGAACCAGAATACTCTGAAGAAGCTCGTAAAGCGAAGTTTCAGGGCACGGTTGTGCTCTCGATTGTGGTGGACCCTTCAGGCAAGGCTCGCGATATCCGCGTGATTCGTCCTCTGGGCCTTGGGCTTGACGAGAAGGCCATTGAAGCCGTGATGAAGTGGCGCTTTAAGCCGGGTCTCAAGGATGGCGGCGCGGTGCCTGTGCAGGCAACGGTAGAAGTTAACTTCCGCCTTCTGTAGTCAATTTCCTCAAATATTCAAAGCTATAGATCCCACTGGAATGACCGTCATTCCAGTTGATCTGGATCGCGTATTTGCCGACCGCTTCGCAGTTGAGCATCTTGATCGCGGGCTTGTACATCTGGAAAGGGCTGGGGGCCTGATAGTTGGTCTTCTGCGGCTCTGTGCCGTGGGCTCCAGTGCAGACTGCGCAGGGGCAATTGTCGCGTAGAAATGCCAGGCTGAAGCTGCTGTGAAGGCCGTCGCGCCAATCGATTTCAATGCCCTTGGACTTTGAGATGGCGATGTGTTCTGGTTCCTGTAAACTCATGATTTTCGTTCGATGTCTCTAACCCCTGGGATGCGCCGCAGGGCACTCAGGATTTTTTCGAGCTGACGCTTGTCTCGTACTTCGATTTTCATGTCCACGACGGCGCCGTCGCGATCATCATCGCCTCGGGCTTCGAGGCTGCGGATGTTGGAATTTTCGCTGAAGAGCACCTGGGTGAATTGAGCGAGCATGCCGGGGCGGTCGTCGGTGGTGATGGAGATCTGCACGTCGAAGCTTTCGACGCCAGTCTTGGCCCACTCGACATCAATCTTGCGCTCTACTTCGTACATCAGGTTTTGGACGTTTGTGCAGCTGATGCTGTGGACGGCTACGCCTTTGCCTCTGGTGATGTAACCGACGATGGCTTCACCCGGGATGGGGTTGCAACAGGGAGCCCTGTAGATCATGACATCGTTGAGGCCTTTGACGCGCAGGGCAAGGTTCTTCGCATCCTTGTCGATGTTGGGCTGTACGGTGGGCTGTGTGGCTGTTTCTGCGGCCCTGGCTTCTTCCTGAGCGGCACGCTCCGGGGAGAGGCGCATGAGGATAGGACGGGCTTCGATCTTGCCGTAGCCGAGGTTGGCGAAGAGGTCTTCGAGTTTGCCGACGCCGTAGTCTTCGAGGACCTGGGCGAGCAGGGCGTCGTCGATTTTGGAGATTGGGACAGAGAGGCGCCGGGCTTCTTTTTCGAAATACTTTTCGCCGATCTCAATGGCCTTGGAGCGCTCTGTGGCATTGATGATCTGCTTGATTTTGTTGCGAGCCTTGGAGGTTTTGACGAAGCCGAGCCAGTCTTTGCTGGGCATGTGGCCGGGCTGGGTGAGGACCTCAACCACGTCGCCATTCTTGAGTGAGTATTTGAGCGGGACGATGCGGTTGTTGACCTTGGAGCCCACGCAGGCGTTGCCGACATCGCTGTGAATGGAGTAGGCGAAATCGACGGGTGTGGATTCGCGAGGGAGGACAACGACCTTGCCTTTGGGAGTGAAGACGTAGACTTCGTCGGAATAGAGATCCACTTTGAGGGTGGACATGAATTCGCCGGGGTCTCGCATTTCCTGCTGCCACTCGACGAGTTGGCGCATCCAGTTGACGTATTGCTCTTCGGTGCTTTTGCCGCGGCGGCCTTCTTTGTACTTCCAGTGGGCGGCTACGCCTTCTTCTGCGAGCCGGTGCATTTCTTCGTTGCGGATCTGAACTTCAAAGGCCTGGCCGCCAGTGCCCATTACGCTCGTGTGGAGGCTCTGGTAGCCATTCTGGCGGGGCATGGCGATGAAGTCTTTGATGCGGCCGGGGATGGGCGGCCACTCGTTGTGGATGACGCCGAGGGCGGCATAGCAGTTCTTGAGGGAGTCGGTGATGATGCGCAGTGCGAGTAGGTCGTAGACCTGCTCGATGGGGATCTTTTGCTTCTTGAGCTTGAGGTAAACCGAGTAGGGACGCTTGAGGCGGCCTTCGACGCGGGCAGGGATGCCTTCTCGCGCGAGCTTTTGTTCGACGCTCTTCTGGATGCCTTCGAGGAATTCCTGGGAGGCCTTGCGCTTGTGCTCGATCTGGCTGCAGATGTCGGCATGAGCCTCAGGATCAATGGCGGCGAAGGCGAGGTCTTCGAGTTCTGCCCTGACCTTACCCATACCGAGGCGGTGGGCAATGGGGGAGTAGATGTCGAGGGTTTCCTGGCCGATGCGGGTTTGCTTTTCGCGGGACAGACTGCCGATGGTGCGGAGGTTGTGGAGACGGTCGCTGAGCTTGACGAGGATGACACGGATGTCGCCGACCATGGCGAGGAGCATCTTGCGGACGCTCTCGGCCTGCTGCTCTTCTCGGGAGTAGAGTTGGATCTTGCCGAGTTTGGTGACACCGTCAACGCACACTGCGACTTCGGGGCCGAAGCGCTTGCGGATCTCGTCGATGGTGATGCCGGTGTCTTCTACGACGTCATGGAGGAGGGCTGTTTCGACGCAGACCAGATCCATGTGCATGTCGACCAGAATTTGAGCGACGGCGATGGGGTGAATGATGTAGGGTTCGCCGCTTTTGCGCGCCTGACCGGAGTGCTGATCTCTGGCATATTCGAAGGCAGCGCGGACTTTAGCGAGATCCTCTTTGGGCCGGTTGGCGGAGAAGGACTTCTCAAGCTGGGCATAGCGATGCTCAATCTGGTAGGGATCGTCATCCTGGGTCAAGGGGATTGACACACTGATATCGCCGGGACTGCGCTTAGATTCCATGAATTGAAGACAACGGAGAGACCTTTCCTTTATTATTTCGCCAACGGTACAGACAGGTCAATAAAAACGAAGAGGCGGGCCCGGGAGGGACCCGCCTCTAGAACTTAGTCTTGAACTAAGAGCTAGTTCTTCTTGATGCCTTTAGCTGCTTTTTCGAGCTCGATGGCCTTGATCTTCTTTGCTTCAAGAGCCTTTGCTACCCAGTTGTCGGCGGTAGCAATGTCTTTCTTGTAGTCATCAGCGTTCTCGGCCAAGTCGGCGCGTTCGCGAATCAGAAGGTTGAGATAAGCCATTGCGTCGTCGTAATTCTTTTCAATTTCGACGGCCTTGCTTAGATGGCCAATGCCTTCTTCGACAAGGTTGGCGTAACCAGCCTTCAACTCTTCACGAATTTTCTTGTCCTTGATGGGGCCGGGATCTTCCTGCTTCATCTTGGCGTTTTCGCGAGCCGCTTTGTACTTTGGATACCACTTAGACCAGGAGATAACACCGAGGCTGTAGTAGGCCTTGGAGTTAGTGGGGTCGATTTCTACGAGCTTGCCGTACCAGACTTTGGCATCATCCATGACACGAAGTTTGTCTTCGAGGTTGGGGAATGCATTGGCCTGGTTATAACGCATGGAGGCGATGGATTCGGTGGCCAGTTTGTTCTTGGGGTCTACCGAGAGAACCTTTTGGAATTCGTCTTCAGCGTTCTTGGCCATTGCCTTGTTTTCAGGCGAATCGGCACCGGGGATCCATTGGCTCATGTATGAGGTTGCCAGATAGAGACGGGCTACCTCGAATGATGGATCGGCATCGATGGCTTCTTTAAACTTACGAGCGGCTTCTTCGTATTTGGTGGCTTTGTATGCAGCCACACCCTTATTCAGAGCGTCGCGCGCCTTCAATTTTTCACAACCACTCGCGAATACGAGCAGACCGAGGGTAACCAGGGCCGTCGCAATTACGCGAACATGGGGCTTAAACAGGTTGAACATGATTGTCGCTATCCTCCTCACACCCGGCTATTCGCCGGCTTCCACCTTCTTGGTCATCAAACCAACCTGGTCGATGCCGACGCCTTTTGCGACGTCAATCACTTTGGCGACTTCCTGAAACTCGAGGTCTGGGTCACCCTTAACAAAGCAGACACGCTCGGCGCGGGTCTTGAAGATATCTTCGAGACGCTTCGGCAAATTCTCAAAGAGGATCGACTCGGAGTTGATCTTCATGGATTTGTCTTTCTCGATGATCACGACGACGGTGCGGTCGTTCTCAGGAGGAGGCGGTGGCTGATTTGGAGGTGGAGGCTGTGGCACGCGGGCTTCCAACCCCTTCGGAGTCAACGGTGTAATCACCATGAAGATAATGATCAAGACAAGCAAAACGTCGATCATTGGAGTCATGTTGATATCGCTGCTAGGCCCGCCTTTGCCGCCAGTGGACATTGACATATCTGTGCGTCTCCCTTTTTTCTTTCGTACTTATTACTTGGCTTCAGCTGCGGGCTGAGCGCCTTGAATTTCTTCTGTGATCAGGCCTAACTGCTCAACGCCTGCATTGCGGATTTCGTCGACAACGGTAACAACCCGTTCGTACTTAGCGCGGCGATCTGCGCTGATGTAGACGACCTTTTCCGGCTTGTTGGTCAACATATCCTTGATCTTGGTAGGCATCTGATCGGGTGCCATACGGGTGGTGCCAAGGTAAGTATCACCGGCTCTGGTGACGCTGACAAGAATTGCGTCTTCTTTATCGGCATCCTTCATCGCGATGGGATTCTTGGTCTTGACCTTTTCAACGCTCACACCCTTTTGAAGCATGGGCGTGATGACCATGAAGATGATGAGCATGACGAGCATGACGTCCACCATCGGGGTAACGTTGATATCCGAAACTGGAGGCGGAGCCTTTTTTCTTTGTGACATGTCAGTAGTCCCTTAAGTTCGGCGGATTCCCATTCCCCTCCGGGTTGAGGCTGAAAAGCCCCAGCCCGGAGAAGAACACAAACTCGCCAAGATTCGTCTTATCTCAATGACCCGAGGGCCTATGCGCGGCGGGCAGCCTGCGAACGCTTGATGAAGTAGTCGAGCAGTTCTGAGCTCGAGTTGTTCATTTCGATGCCAAAGCTCTCCACTTTGTTGGTGAAGTAGTTGAACATCATAACTGCGGGGATAGCCACGAACAAGCCAAGAGCGGTTGTAACGAGTGCTTCCGAGATACCGCCGGCGACGGCGCCGAGACCGGCAGCCTTTTCGCTTGCGATGCCTTTGAACGCGTTAACGATACCGACGACCGTGCCGAAGAGACCGACGAAGGGGCCGACCGAACCGATGGTTGCGAGGCTGGAAACACCGCGCTTGAGTTCTGCACCGACGATGGCTTCTGCACGCTCAAGAGCACGCTTGGAAGCTTCGATGGTTTCGCCAGAGATTTCATTGCTCAACTGGTGAGCCTTGAACTCCTGCAGACCGGCAACAACTACTTTGGCCAAATGTGACTTCTTATAGCGATCGGCGATCTTGATGGCTTCATCAAGCTTGCCTTCACGCAGGGCACCGGCGACTGCCGGGGCGAACTGACGGCTCTGGGTTTTGGCGGCATTAAAGGCGATCAGGCGGTCAATCATGACACCGATCGACCAAGCCGACATGATGAAGAGGATGATCACGACGGCCCTGGCCAGGAATCCCATCTGGTCCCACATGGTGAGGACATCGAATCCGACTTCCTGTAGCAAAAGGAAGCCCGTATACTGCATATTGAAAAGCATGCAAAAATCTCCTGCGAGTTGTTTTGGTTTTGGGAACTACTATCTAATTGGACTTGCGCCGACAGACTTTGATTACTGACTTAACGTGAAGTTCACGTCGATGGTCGTAATCACCTCAACGGGTTCGCCATTGAGCTGCGTGGGTTGATAGACCCACTGCCTGACCGCTTCGGTTGCCGCCTGCACGAGCAGAGGGTGACCGGAGATCATGGTTAGGTTCTGGATGGTGCCGTCTTTTGCGATAACCGCATTGAACTTGACGACACCTGAAATTCTGGCCTGACGGGCGAGCGGCGGATACATCGGCTTGGGCTGACGTACGAGCTTGGCGCTCTGGACGTTACCACCGACGCGGATCGGAGCTGCCGGGGGCTTCGGCTTGGGGGGATCTTCCTTCTTTGCAGGAGGAGGAGGGGGGCCGGGGATGGAGTTGAGCAAGCCGCCCATGACACCGCCAGGGACGCCGCCGGGAACACCACCGGGGACACCACCGGAGACGCCAGTGGCCATGGGAAGTTCTTCTTCCTTGATCATGGCGACGTCTTTCGGAATGGTCTTGGGGGCCATGAGGACGTTAGCATTGAACTGCTTGGGGACTACCTTGACCTTCTGAACCTGCTGCACTGGTGCAGGAGGAGGAGGGGGAGGAGGAGGAGGAGGGGGAGCAACAAGGCTGCTTCCCAATGCTGCCGCGCTGATCTGCTCGTAGTAGATCATAGGCAGAATCACGAGCACGGTCATCAGTGTTACCTGGACGATGAACGAGACAACAATGGAACTTGCTTTCCTCGTTTGGCTCTCTTCAACAATAAGGCTTTGTTCGAACATCCCTAAATCCTTTCCCTTACCCTAGACACCGAGGCCGAAGCCAGGGTTCCAGAAGTGGCAATTCTTATTTCGCTGCGAGCTTCTTAGAACCCGCTACTACTGGTGGCGTTCCGCCGTTTTTCTGGTTGTCTCCGCGGCTCTTCATAAAGTCCTGCCAGAACACCAAAATCGGGCTTGCCACAAAAATCGATGAATACGTTCCAACCAAGATTCCGACAACCAGGGCGAAGGCAAAACCATTCAACACCTGACCGCCAAACAACCATAACGCAACTGCGGTGAGAAAGGTGAGACCTGACGTCATAATTGTTCGGCTCAGCGTTTCATTGATGCTGCGATTCACAATTTCCGTCATGTCGCCCTTGCGACCTCTCTGCAGATTTTCACGGATGCGGTCGAAAACCACAATCGTGTCGTTCATGGAGTAACCAACTAATGTAAGGAGTGCAGCAATCACAGTCAAGGAAATCTCTTTATGGAACAGAGAAAAAAGTCCTATAGTGATGATCGTGTCGTGGAGAACAGCGATCACAGCGGCAAAGCCGTACACAAATTCAAAACGAAGGCCTACATATATCAACATTCCGGCCATCGCGTAAAGGGTTGCGAGCAAAGCTTGTGTGCGCAATTCGTTGCCGACCTTGGGGCCGACGACTTCGGTATTGCGAACGAGGTACTTGCCGATGTAGCCTTCCTGCTTGATGACCGTGAGAATCTGAGGGGTCATGCCAGGCACAGCACTGAGCTCATCGAAGCTTGAGAGGATGCCGCCCTTCTGCTTGTCGCGGAAGCTGAGGATCTCAACAACCAGCTTGCGGAGGTCTTCATCACTGATGAAGACGCCAGCTTTCTGAAGGGGCAAATTGAGCCTCTCGTAGACCCTTGCTGCGGCCGCGCCGGTGAAGTCGAGCTTGTCTGGCTGAGCGCTAAAAACGCTGGCCAGCGTGTCTTCAATAGCCTGACGCGTGGACTGCAATTCGCGCTCGTCTTTGATTTCGGTTTCGATCATCAGTTCGTTGGTGCCTTGAACTGAAATCACCGAAATTTCGCCCGATATTTTTTTGCCGAGAGCAGCACGGATAGATTCTTCGCTTGGCTTTTCAGCGAACTTAACGTAGAGGAGGGTGCCACCCTTGAAGTCGATGCCGTAGCGCGGGCCGCCCTCAATTACGAGACTGACAATACCAGCAGCGGTGAGCAAAAGTGTCAAGCCAATTAGCGGCCACTTGTTGCCCATGAAATCGAAATTTGTATCGCGAAATAGATGCATTCTGCCTAAACCCGGCTGGTGTGCAATTTGGGGTAGACACCAGCCATTCCTTTCTGGTTCCCGCCGGAATGAAAAAAAATCACTCGACAGCGAAAATAGTTTGATTTTTTGTACCGAGCTAGATGCTCAGGGTGGTTACCTTTTTGTTTCCGCTCATTTCCCAGTCGAAGATGACCTTGGAGACGAAAACGGCGGTGAACACGTTTGCCAGCAAGCCGATGATCAGCGTGACGGCAAAGCCCTTGACGTTGGTGGTGCCGAAGATGAAGAGGAAGGCACTGGAGACAACGGCAGTGACGTGGGTGTCAATGATGGTGAGGAAGGCGCGGTTGAAGCCCGCGTCGATTGCAGCGCGGACGGCCTTGCCACCGCGGAGCTCTTCGCGGATGCGCTCGAAGATGAGCACGTTGGAGTCAACGGCCATACCGATTGTGAGGACGATACCGGCGATGCCAGGCAGAGTCAGCGTAGCGCCGACGTAGGCGAGGATAGCGATGAGGATGAGCGCGTTGAGGATGAGGGCGACGGTTGCGTTGATGCCTGATTTCTTGTAGTAAACGAGCATGACAAGAACAACTGCGGCCAAGCCGACGAGACCGCTCATGAGGCCCTGACGGATGGAGTCAGCACCGAGCGAGGGGCCAACGGTGCGTTCTTCGAGGTAGACAACACTGGCCGGGAGGGAGCCTGCGCGCAGGACCAGCGCGAGATCGTTGGCTTCTTGCTGGCTAGCGGCACCGGTGATCTGGCCGTTGTCGGAAATCTTGTTCTGAATGGTGGGAGCGCTGCGAACCTGGCCGTCGAGGACGATGGCCAAACGCTTATTGATATTGGCTTCTGTGAAGCGACCGAAGCGGCCAGCCGCGTCCTGGCTCAGAACGAAGGTGGTGACCCAGCCGTTGTTCATGGAGTCTTGCGAGGCGCGTGAGTCGCGCAGATCGCGGCCAGTGATCACTGGAGCGCGCTTGAGCAGGAACCAGCTTTCCTGGCTACCCATGCCGCGAAGGGCCTTGGTGCCGGGAGGCAGAATACCGTTGAACTGGCTGAGCATCTGGTCGCGGGTTGCGAAGGGCCCTTCCTGAACTTCATAAAGCTCAAGCAGGGCGGCAGTCTGGAGGATCTGCTTGATGCGAGCCGGATCGTCTACGCCTGGCATCTGGATGAGGATCTCGGGGACAGTCTCGGCAGCACCACGCTGCTGGACGCTTGCTTCGGCAAGACCAAGGCCGTTGATGCGGCTCTCGATGGTGCGGATGGCGCTGGCAACGGTTTTCTTGCGCAGATCGAGCGCAGCTGTTGTCTTGAGCGTCATCTTGTAATCGGTGCTGGAGGTGCTGGTGATGTTCCAGTCGGGGAAGCGTTCGTTGATCAGGCGGCGGAAGTCACCAGTCTTGTTGATTGGAATGCCTTTACCGACGATTTCGATCTTGTCGGCATCTTCGATGTTGCCGGGCTCATTGCGGTCGAAGGTTCCGTAGTCGATGACGGCGGTCTTCAACTCGGTCTTGATGCGGTCGATGAGCTGGTCTGCTTCTGCCTTGAATGCGTCCTGAACCTGAACCTGCAGCACCAACTGGCTGCCGCCCTTCAGATCGAGACCCAGCTTGATGTTGTTGTTGAAGTTGTCGACCAACTCCTTCTGATTCTTGGGAATCCCGATAATGCCGTAGAGACACACCAAGGTTACGCCCACAATCGACGCAATCTTGATCCACAAACTTCTATCCATTACGAAAACCTTCCTGCTTAAATTCCCACTCGCCATTCTTTGACGGCGCCGGTGAGCTGACTATTTAGCGTCTCCGCCTTCTGGCAAGATGACACTGGCAACACTTTGCCGTGCGAACCGCAGCTTGACGCCGTCGGGTTTGACACGGATCACGAGAGTCTGATCCTCGCTGTTCAACGAAACAATTGTTCCGATGATTCCCCCGTTTGTGACTACCTCGTCTCCATTTTTCAGATTGGCCAGCATCTCCTTAACCTGCTTTCGCTGCCGTTGGGCAGGGAGCAAGACAAGAAAATACATGATTCCGAACATTGCCACGATGGGCAAGAATCCGAGCATCTGATTTGGAGAAGCCTGCAAAAACAGGGCTGGCATTGTCACGATTGGTATTCCGGGGTCTTCCTAAAAGATTCTACAGTCTTTTTCGATCATTCCGTGGATTCACGTTTTGCGCCGGAGCGCATCTCTGCTAAAAACTGTGGAAATCTCCCATTCAGAATACTACCCCGCATGGTGCGCATGATGTCAAGGTAATACCGTAAGTTGTGAATTGTGGCCAAAGTTGAAAAAAGAATCTCCTGGGCCAAGAACAAATGGCGAAGATAGGCCCTGGAAAAGTTTTTGCAGGCATAGCAGGAACAATTGGGATCGAGGGGGGAGGGGTCGTCTTTGAACCTGGCGTTCTTGATGATGATGCGGCCCTGGCTGGTGAAGAGGCAGCCGTTGCGGGCATTGCGACTGGGCATCACACAATCCATCATGTCTACGCCTCGGGCCACATATTCGGGCAATTCTTCGGGTAGACCGACGCCCATGACGTAGCGGGGCTTGTGGGCAGGGAGCATCGGGGCAACGACTTCGGTCATGGCGAGACTGTCGGGACGTGGCTCGCCTACGCTGAGCCCGCCGATGGCATAGCCGTATGCGTTTAGTTCCAGCAAGGATTCGGCTGAGGCTATGCGCAAGTCCTGGTACATTCCGCCTTGAACAATAGGAAAAAGTGCGTGGGTTTGTTCGGATTCTGCGCGAGGACCACGGTAATGATCGAAGGCGCGGCGGGCCCAGCGGGTGGTCATCTCCATGCTTTGGCGGGCGCGTTCGTAGGTGGCGGGGTATTCAGTGCACTCGTCGAGCACCATCATGATATCGCTGCCTAGGGCGAGTTGGACGTCGACGGTGCTTTCGGGAGTGAAGACGTGGCGATCGCCGTTGAGGTGGCTTTGGAATTCGACGCCTTCTTCGCGGACTTTGCGAAGTTCGCTGAGGCTGAAGACCTGAAAGCCGCCGCTATCGGTGAGGATGGCGCGGGGCCAGTTCATGAATTTGTGGAGGCCACCAAGGGCCTTTACGGTTTCGTGGCCGGGGCGGAGGAAGAGATGGTAGGTGTTGGAAAGGATGATGGGGGCGTCGATATCGTCTTCGAGGTCGCGGGGCATGACGCCTTTGACGCTGGCCTGGGTGCCAACGGGCATGAAGATGGGGGTGGGGATTGTGCCGTGTGGGGTGTGGAGTTTGCCGGCGCGGGCTCCGGTGTCTGGGCAGACGGCTTCAAGTTCAAATTGAAAGGGTTCCAACTTTATATGGTATCTGCCAGTGCTATCTTTACGCCATGCAGCCTATTGGTCGTTTTTCGTACCTGTTTTGCGGCGTGCTTCTGGTGGTGGTGAAGTTTGCGATTGATGCGCTGGCGGCCAAGCTGTTTGGGCGTCAATGGTCTGCGTTTATTTATTGGTCACCACTGAACCTCAAATTGTTTTCGCTTTCGGGAAATGAACGTAACTTCGCATTTGCGCTCGCAGCCGTTTCCGTTCCCTTCATTGCGGTTGGGATCTGGCTTACGGTTCGAAGACTGCGGACACTGAGGCTTCATCCCTGGCTGTCCATCCTCTTTTTTCTTCCAGTAGTGAATCTGATTTTTTTTGCTTTCCTCGTCGCGGCTTCCGAATTTGAGCAAAGACCGACAGACCGGCGATCGGGCGGCTGGCTCAGCGTTCTCGAAGAAGACTCCATGACGTCGCTGCTTGGGGCGGCTGGAATCGCCGCACTATGCGCGGGCCTTGCCGTGTGGTTCTCGATTGCCACGCTCGGGTCTTATGGGTGGGGAGTGTTTCTGGCTGTGCCTTTCTGCACAGGGCTCATCACAACGCTGCTAGTGTCTATTCCCAAAACACGCAGCTTTGGCTATTGCGTAAAGTCGTCGCTGCTGGCCATGGGAATAACGGGTGCGGGGTTGCTTGCTATTGGATTTGAAGGCTTGGTTTGTCTGGTGATGTGCATTCCCATTGCGGTGCCAATCGCGATGATCGGAGTGCTTGTGGCCCGCGAGATTATCCGCCCAGGGCCTCAACAAATCGCTCGCCACTCGATGGTGGTAGCTGGCGCGATGATGACCATTTGCCCGCTTTCTGCAATTCCTGATCGCTATGCAGAGCAACCGGTTGAGATCTTTCAAGTGGTTAGCAGCGTCGAAATTGAAGCTCCTCCAGATCGAGTCTGGCCCAAAGTGATCGCCTTTCCGGAATTGCCGCCACCTACAGATCTAGTTTTTCAGTTTGGAATCGCATATCCCATTCGAGCGCGAATTGAAGGTACAGGCCCAGGGGCGGTCCGGTATTGCGAGTTCTCCACCGGGCCTTTTGTTGAACCGATCACCGAGTGGCAGCATGCACGGTTGCTGGCATTTGACGTCACCAGCAGCCCGGCACCGATGGAAGAACTCAGCCCTTACAAGATCCATCCACCGCATCTGGACGGCTTTCTGCAATCCAAGCGCGGGCAGTTCCGGCTGATTCCTCTCGATGGCGGGCGGCGGACTCGCCTTGAAGGCACGACGTGGTACAGCCAGGCACTCTATCCGTCGGCCTACTGGCAAATCTGGACGGATGCGATCATCCACCGGATCCATCTGCGGGTGCTCCATCACATTCGTACTCTTTCAGAGCGCTCGGGCTAAACTGGAAGATTCAAGAGACTCCATGGCCCTCAGCCTTTTCAACACACTTTCCCTCAAGGTAGAAGAATTTACTCCGTCTGACGGGCGAACCGTCCGCATGTATTCGTGCGGGCCGACGGTCTACAACTACGCCCATATTGGCAATCTGCGTACTTTCACCTTCAATGACACGCTGCGGCGCTGGCTGCGGTACCGCGGCTTTGTGCTCAACCACGTGATGAACATCACCGACGTTGAAGACAAGATCATTCGCAAGTCGATGGAGTTGGGCATTCCGATGTCGGAATACACGCTCAAGTACGAGAAGTTTTTTCTCGAAGACATGGATACGATGCGGCTGGAAAAGCCGGAGAAAATCGTCCGCGCCACCGAGCACATCCATGAAATGGTGGATCTGATCGAGACGCTGCAGACCAAAGGCTTTACGTACGATTCCGACGGCAGCGTTTATTACCGCATCAGCAAGTTTCCGGGCTACGGCAAGCTGTCGCATCATGATTTTTCTGGCATCCAGGCCGGGGCTCGTGTCGACAACGACGAGTACGACAAAGACGACGCGCGCGACTTCGTATTGTGGAAGGCTCGCAAGGGCGAAGAGCCCGCGTGGGATGCGCCGTTTGGTGCGGGCAGGCCTGGCTGGCATATCGAATGCTCGGCCATGGCGATGAAGTATCTGGGCGATACGCTGGACATCCATACCGGTGGCGTCGATCTTGCGTTTCCGCATCATGAAAACGAAATCGCGCAGTCTGAAGGGGCATCGGGCAAGCCCTTTGCACGCTTCTGGATTCACTGCGAACACTTGCATGTGGACATGCAGAAGATGTCGAAGAGCCTGGGCAATATCTTTACGCTGCGGGATCTGGTGGAGCTTGGCCATACGGCTGAGGCTCTGCGCTTTGTGTTGATGAGTGTGCCTTATCGCAAGAAGCTGAACTTTACACTTGAGTCGCTGCAGGGGGCGCAAACCTCGATTGATCGTCTGCGCAACTATAAGCTGCGGATTCAGACCGACAAATTGGCTGAAGGCAGCAATGAGGCCGTGACGAAGCTGGCGGCTGAGGCCCTGGCCAAGTTTGAAGCATCGATGGATGATGACTTGAATACGGCAGAGGCGCTGGCGGCGGTGTTTGAGTTTATTCGCGAGACGAATACGCTGCTCGATCAGGGGCAGTTTCTCGAAGGCAACCGTGCGGCGGCGCTGGATCTGCTAGCCCGCTTTGATATTGTGTTCGACATTCTGGAAGTGAAGGTTGCAGCCGGAGGCATGGAAGACAGCGCGGTGGAGGCGTTGATTGCCGAGCGTACGGCGGCCAAGAAGGCGAAGCAGTTTTCGCGTTCTGACGAGATTCGCAACCAGTTGCTCGAAGCAGGCATTGTGCTTGAAGACACCAAGGATGGAGTGCGCTGGAAGCGTAAGTAGACTTAGCGCCCAGCCATTCGAAGACCGATGCCAATCAAGACTGCACCGAAGACGCCATATCCGAGTACGGCACCCCAACCCCAATCCTGGCGGCCATCGCGATTTGCCTTGAGCCCGGAGTATGCAACCAGGACAAGCATGATGCCGCAGCCCAGTAACAAAGCAGTATCAAACCAGGCACGACGCCGGAAGGCCCCCTGCACTCTCATCACGGCAACGATGAGGGAGGCAGTTGATACGAGTAGTTGTGCCCAGATGGGCGCTCTCCAATTCAATAAGCCACGCACAGCAAATTTCCTCTGCGAGTAAACGACAATGAAAATCCATTCTAAGGCCGTCCACGCGGGCGACCGCAAGCGCAAACCCGGAACACCGATTCCTGTAGTAACTCCGATTCATACGGCAGCCAGTTTTTTCTACGATTCACTGGAGTCGATCGACAAGGTATTTGCCAAAGAGATGCATGGCTATGCGTATTCGCGCTATGACAATCCGTCTAACGCGGCGCTGGAAGAACTGGTGAGCAGTCTTGAATCGGCCCATGGCACGCTGGCGACGGCGTCTGGCATGAGCGCGCTGCAGATTGCGATTACCTCGGCCCTGACCGACCGGCGCAAGCATGTGCTGGCGGCCAACGCGTTGTACGGGGCCACGGTGAAGTTGTTGCATCAGGTTTTTGAACCCTTCGGCACCACCAGCAGTTTTGTCGATATCTGTGATCTTGATGCGATTCAGAAGTCGATTGCCGCAGAGAAGCCGGGCGTCATTCTGATGGAGACGATCTCGAACCCGCTCTTGCGCATTGGTGAGATTGACAAGATCGCACAGATGGCTCGCGACGCCGGAGCATGTTTGATTGTGGACAATACGTTCGCTACGCCTGCGCTGGTACGGCCGCTTGAGCTTGGGGCTAATATCTCGGTGAGCAGCGCTACCAAGTATTTGTCGGGGCATGGCGATGTGATTGGTGGCCTGGTGAGTTGCGACGAAGAGCACTTTGAACCGGTGAGGGCGCTATCTCGGAT
>JBIPMY010000383.1:0-5985 GCA_044376335.1 Bryobacter sp. | reverse complement strand
ATACTGCAACGGAATCTTCGCAAGCAGCCCCATCGGCAAGCCCGCAATCGCATCTTCCTTCCACGCGGGCAGCGGCGGATCAAACCGGATCTTCTCTGCCGCAAGCACCCCTGTGGAACTCGTGATGATACAAGCCTTCGCTTTCAGCGTCCCCTGGTCTGTATCCACCTGTACGCCTTGCCCGCCATAACGGATCCGCCGGGCAGGAGTATTCAAACTTACCGGTATGTCTTTGCCAAACTGCGCCACCAGCGTGCCATAACCTTCTTTGATGAGTAAGTTCGGCGGCACGTCCGTTCCGATGGTCAAGTAATCCTTGGCCGACAACTCATCAAGGTCCACCGCCGAAGACATTGGTCCGTGAAACGTGGCCACCGCCTCATCCACTTGCGACTTCTTCCGCATCGCGTTAGACGCCGCAACATCCTTTTTCCGCCCAAGCTTGGCAATGCGTCCATCGAGGCCCTCCTCGATTCGAGACGAGAGTTCCCGCACCTCGGCTGGTGCCTCACGATCACGAAAGTAGAGCCCTTCCAGCTTGGTATCGTGTGCCTCCAGCGTATAGCCCCACTGCTTTGCCAGCGGCGTATAGGGATTGTCATCGGCCTTGTGCAGCCACGCGCAACCCCGGTCAAAAGGGAATTCAAACGTTGAGGTATCGGTGTAAGCCCGCCCCCCAATCCGGCCCCGAGCCTCAATCACAGCAACGGTTTTGCCGAGTTGCCGCAACCGGTGCGCCGCATTCAGCCCCGACGATCCCGCCCCGATCACCACCACATCCACTTGCGATGGCACGCTCTGCGCACTCGCGCAAATCCCGGCCCCAAGCGCCCCAAGCAGTGTCCTTCTCGATATAGCCATGGATGCAGAATACATCAAACCACCCCGAAGCTTGCCCTCAATTCTGCTATATTCCCCTATCGAGGTAGCAAGTGAGCGTCACACGTCCAGTCCATCCCGATTTTCTAGAGCATCTCCAGCACAAAGATGCTGCACTGATCAAACTCTTCCTCGACGCAAGGCAATGGGTCCTCGAGATCCACCCCGAAGCAAACGAGCTGCTCTACAAAACCCACGCCCTCACCGCCGTCTTCTCCCTATCCGACCGTCTCGGCGACGCCTACTGCATGCTCCCCATCTACACCAACCACTTCAACCTCGGTTTCAACAAGGGCACTCTGTTGCCAGACCCGCACAAGCTCTTGACGGGCACAGGTAACTTGATTCGACACATCGACATTACTGCCCCGGCCAATTACCGCAACAAGAAAGTAAAAGACCTTCTTCGATCCGCCATCAATCAGGCAATCTCGGACCAATCCAAGCCCAGCAAAGCAGTCGGCCAGACGATATCGAAAATCACAAAAAAGTAGTGGGGCCTCTCCACGCTGCCGCTTAACGCAAGGCCATCTGAATTACTCACAATCCGTTCCACCAGAATTCATTCGCAACGCCAGGGCAACAGGCAGAAGCGTCCCTCCCCGATCAAGCCAAACTCGAAGTCTGCCATTCTTGAGATAAGTGCATCCCGTCGCAATCCCTGAAGACAAAGATGAGGTTCAGCCCACCCGCTGGTCTGCTCTTGTCTTTCATGCCAAAGCGAATGTGTTGCGTCTGCGCCGGCTGCTCAAAGACCCACACGGAAGACCCACACCTCTACCGCTCGCAAAGGCCGAAGCTCAAGGGCCCTTGATCGCAGAATCGCGAACCCCGCTTTTCCCCTCCGGCACAGGCGCCGAGTTCGCCCTCCAGGCTGGCAAGGTGCAAAACCTCCGCATCGCTGCCCGGCATCTCAACGGACGCCAACTGCGCGCCGGCAACCTTTTCAGCTTTTGGGCCCACATTCCTCGACCCACCGCCAGTCGTGGCTTTGCCCTCGGTCGCGAGTTAAGATCCGGCTGCGTCATCCCCAGTGTCGGCGGCGGCCTTTGTCAGTTGTCCAATGCCCTCTACGGACTCGCCCTCGATGCCGGATGGGAAATTGTCGAGCGTCACGCCCATACCCGCACCGTACCCGGCACCACCGTGCCTCCCGGCCGCGATGCAACCATCTTCTGGAACTACGTCGATCTCCGCTTCCGGCCAAACATAGACTGCCAGCTCTCGGTAGAAGTCCTGCAAACGGAATTGCATGTCCAGCTACGTGCACTCGGGGCAGGGCACTTCCCAATGGTTCCCACCCCTTCTCCTGCACATTCAGTCGAAGACGCCGACACCTGCGAAACATGCGGAGTCACTTCCTGCTTTCGTCATCCCACTGCATCAGCCCTCCCGCAGCAGGGCTCCACTGCCTGGCTTGTTGATTCCTGGATGCCAGAACACGCCGCCTACCTCACCCGCACCCGGCAACCGCAGGATAGCCTCCTCACCCCACTCAACAATGCCGGCCCTTACCGCTGGAGCGGATCCGGCTTCGCCTCAGTCCATACCGCACCAAGTTTTGTGGCATGGCGATCCCTGGTCTCGCGAAGGCTGGGGGCTCAGGGCGCAGCCCGTCAGAGAGCCCTGCTCGACCTCGATCAGAAGCTGGCCACGATCTACGCGAGAAAGATTCCAGTCACCGCCCTGCACCTTGTTGTCAGCCAAAACCTGCTGCCTTTCCTTTGGACCAGCGGAGTCCTCGCCGGCCGCACCTTTGATGTCCTCATGACCCGGCTCCCCTTCGCTTCTCTCCAGGCCCAACTCGATCGCGCCGCCGAACGCTGGCCCGATACCCCAACCCTCGCTGATTTCCGCGCCGATCCTGCACTCGTGCAGGCAGAGAGCGCAGCACTGGCTGCGGCAAGACACTGGGTCACCCCGCACACAGACATCGCAAGGCTCGGCAGCACCCGCAGCATCCTGCTCGACTGGCAGCAGCCTTCTCTACCCAGACAAGAGGCAGGCAATTCCATTCTCTTTCCGGCCAGCACTCTTGCGCGCAAGGGCGCACGCGATCTTCGCGAGGCACTCTCCGGGCTCGACTTGCCCTTAACTCTCTGCGGCCCGCTACTCGAAGGCGATGAATTCTGGAAAGGCCACCAGGTCCAGCGCGCCGGCAAAGATTGGACCAACGATGCCGCCCTTGTTGTCCTCCCAGCCTGGGTCGAACACCAGCCACGACGTCTTCTCGCCGCACTCGCTGCAGGCATCCCGGTCATTTGCACCCGCAGTTGCGGCCTCCCACCCCAGCCCGGTTTATCGCTAATCGAAGAAGGTGACAGCGCTAGCCTGCGCGCCGCCATACGATCGATCGTCGACAGCTCTACCAGCCCGTCCTCCTGATTCGATCCCTGCCGCCCATCTCGCGAGGCAATTGGTAAGGTGTATTGAAATATATTAATCTTTCGGATATGAGCAATCGATTTCAACACATACCGCCTCAAGACATACCTGGGAACAACGGTCAGTTCTTGTATCTTCTAGACCAGGAGACCGGGCAATACTTCTACCTCAAACCAGGCAGCGGCAGCCGTTGGAAGACCATGACTCCAGCACTGAAGCCAGAAGACGATGAGATTGCAGCCGATTCTGCTGACGCCGGCAGACCCTTTCCCTGGCTTCTAGATCCCAAGAGCGACAAGTAGTAGCACTGCGATTGGCTCAAGTCAGCCTCGGCACTGATGATACAGCCTACAGCCTGCCGTCAGCCTTCCTTAAATATTTACGATCAGAGGGGACGGTTCCTTGACGCACCCCTTGGTTCACACCCATTCTCCAGCCCGAAGCAAACGAGCTGATCTACAAAACGAACGCCCTCACCGCCGGCTTCTTTGAATCCGATCGCCTCGGCGTTACACTGCAATGGGCCACGATCTTGCCTGTCAGGCACTGCGGAAATTCCACTCCAGCAGGCCTTGATATCCGCCCGGGATCAGAGCCACATCGTTGTGCCCGACGATGTGGCCCGGATGCTCCGGCACCTCCATTGAGGCCAGGAGTTTCGGCTTCGCAATGTCGCTTATGTCGATCGCGCAGACCTTGCCGTACAGCGCGTCGGCGGTGAAAAGTGTGTTGCCTGAAATGGTTGGTTTACCGAAGAGTTCAACGCCCTCCACTTTGATAAGTCCGATCTTGTCGGGCGAGCGAGTCTCTCCGGGCCGGAGGACGAAGTATTTGCCGGAAAAGATCACCAGCCACCCGTCACCCAGCGGTGCTGCACCGTTCCGTGGAGTGATCGCGAAAGGATAGTGATAGACCGGAGCACCAGGCGCCTTCCTACTCCCGATCTCGTACGCATAGAGACCCTCGGTCCAGATCACCAAACCCCGCCCATTCAGGAGTGACTGGGAAATGGGTCGCCGGTAGAAGAGTCCAAAGTGCGCCTCCGTCAGAACCTTCTTCGGATCGGATGGCGTGGAAACATCCACGATTTCGAGGCGGTGCAGTCCGACATGCAGCATGGCGTAGCGCCCCGTCGGGTCCACCACAACCTGCTTGATCGACTCTCCCGGAACCTTGTAACGACCCACCAGCTCCAGCTTCTGCTTGCCCTGCCAAATCTCCAGGCCGCCCATACCGCCGGCTACAAAGACCTTGTCCCCCGCCACTGCGACTCCAAAGGCGATATCCGAAGTGGGGTACTGGCCGATCTGCCGGATTTTCGTATCCAGTTCGACCACGTGGATTCCTGCCGAGCCGGCGGCCAGCACGAATCGTGAGGAGCCTTTGTCACCATCCCAGCGACGTACCTCATGGATCTGCCCTCCAGGCTGGTAAACACGAAAACGTGGATCGGCCGCCAAACGGCGGGCGGGAGTGATCACCGGGCCACGGTCCGCTTCCGGGACGACAGGCGTGGCCAGACCTGGCGCAGACAGCACGTGGGCGTCGCTGTATCCGCCGGTCACGTAGATAAAATCGCGGCTCAGGGCGAAGCCGGTAACGGGGCTCGGGACGGTCTCGCCCGGCACCAGTACGTAGCCCTCCCCGCGAGCCGGAACTTCGGGCAGCTGGCGATGACCCACGAACCGGGGCTGCTTCGGGTCTGCCACATCGATGACAAAAAGGCCATTGTAGGTATCGGCCAGAAAGGCATAGCTGCCCGCTAACTGCACGCCCCACATGTCCATGAAAACGCGGTAGCGCGCTGGAGTCTTGATCCGGGATAAGAATTGCGGACGCGATGGCTCGGAAACATCGAAGATTTCCAGTCCGTGGCCGCTGCCGAATCCGGGTTGCCCTGGTTTGGGTCTTTGATAACCGGCTTCTCCAGAATGATGCCCGGTAGCCACATAGCAGAGCTTGCCGCGAACTGCGACACCGTCGCCGTAGCCATCGAGTTCGGCGCTGCCCACGCGGCGCGGCTGGCGGGGATCACCGACATCGCAGACCACGAGTTCTCGAGTGCCCCACACCCCTGCGTACAGGTAGCCGTTGCGGGCTGTTACGGACTGCGCCTCCCCGACACGCACAGTACTGAGGTGAGCGGGGCGCTTCGGGTTGGTGATGTCGATCAGCTCAACGCCACATTGGCGGCAGGCGACAAACGCGACGCTGCCGGAAAGCGCGAGACCGGTGGCCAGCTCAATCGTGTCATAGTGACTCAGAATCGCCGGTCTCTCCGATTTGCCGACATCGATTAAGAACATCCCGTCTTCGCGGGAAGTGACGTACGCTATGCCGCCACACACCTGCATCTGGCGCACATGGCCAAGCCCAGCCAGCTTGCCAACGAGCTTCGGCAGAGCGGGCTTATCAATGTCGAAGACATGCAGACTGCCAAGGGCGCCTCCGCCAACGACGTAGAGCCGGTTGCCGACGATCGCCGCAGCAGAGGACATGCCGAGACCGAGGTCGCTGAGGATACGCAGCTCAGGCCCGTAGCCGTCGCTGCTGCCGGCGGCCTCAATGGGAGCGGCCGCCGCGGTGGCGAGAACAAATTCACGTCGGTTCATTTTCGTCCTGTATTCATTCTCATCACTGTATCGATTCGTGTCGACTGGAAACTCAGCCGCACCCCGAAGCGAAATTGAACTTCGTCGCGAGCTTTGCTTTCTGCCTGAT
>JBIPMY010000381.1:0-5989 GCA_044376335.1 Bryobacter sp. | reverse complement strand
AAAGCCCACTTCGGGGAACTCAACATCTCCAAGGCTTGCGATGCCAACTCGCCAAAGATCATGGAGTTTATCGGCAATGCAACCGCGATCAAGAAGATCGAATTTGGTTACATGAAGCAGATCAACTCTGCCAACCAGACCTACATCAAGTTGATTCTGGAAGAGGCATTCTTTGTCTCGCAGCAGATCCACGGCAGCGGCGAAAACCCCGGTGAGAACATCTCGATTGCCTACGCGAACATCAAGTTCGAGTACTACCCCGAAAAGGCAGACAAGAAGGGTCTCGACGGAGCCATCGGCGGAGGCTGGGACATCAAGAAGAACGTCAAAGTTTAACAAGATGCCTCATCCTGCACAACAATTGATCGAAGCAGGGCAAGTCCGGCAAGCGCTCGAAGCGCTTGCCGGACATTTGCGCAATGCTCCCACAGATGTATCCGCTCGCACCAGCTTCTTTGAAGCTCTTTGTTTCGCTGGCGAGTTGGACCGGGCCGAAAAGCATCTCAACCTTCTGGCCGGCTCCAGCGACCAGGCAAAGCTGGGTGCAATTCTCTATTTTTCAGCCATCCATGCCGAACGCGAACGGCACACGATGTACAAGAACCAGGTCTTCCCTAAAACAGAGGCGAAATCAAAGCTGTCTGGCAAGCTCAACGGCAAGCCTTTTTCAGAAATTCGGGATGCCGACAATGACCTCGGAGCGCGTCTGGAAGTATTTGGTGCCGGCTCCTATATGTGGGTGCAGTTCGAGCACATCTCATCCATCCGCATTGAAGCTCCCAAGAGACTGCGCGACACGCTTTGGACCCCAGCCTTTATCAACACCAATCCGAACTTTAAGGGTGATGACATGGGTGAAGTTTTGTTGCCTGCAATCTACCCGTTTTCGTTTACCTATCCGGATGAATCGGTGTGGCTCGGCCGTCAAACCTTATGGGTGGATGACGAAGGCAGCAGCTATCCTTTGGGTCAAAAGATTCTTATTGTGGACGGCGTAGAGGTACCTTTCCTTGAAGTGCGTACCCTTGAATTCGACCAGGCTGAAGGCGAATCTCCTGACGAACCTCAGGCAGATGAGCAGTCGGCTTCGATTAGTTTAAACTCCTAAAGAATGCCCTTTCGTGATGACATCCTAAACCCGGTGCCGGGTGACAACCCCGGCGGTGCAGACCTGCGTTATGACCCTGTCTACGACAAGATCAAGGAAGCACGGCGAGAAGAAGAAGATATCGATCAAGGGGATTGGAAGCGCGAACGCAAAGTCGCCGACTGGCCCCTTACCAGCAAGCTATGCGAAGAAGTTCTGGCAACTCGATCCAAAGACTTGCAGCTGGCCGCCTGGCTTACCGAAGCAGCCGTTCGTCAACGCGGCATCGATGGTGTTCTCGAAGGTCTTTCTCTGGTTCATGGTCTTCTCGATAATTTTTGGGATCACCTCTATCCGGAACTGGAAGATGGAGACGCAGAATTTCGCGCAACCCCACTGGACTGGCTTTCCAATCAGTTGATTCGACTGCTTCAGAATCTGAAGCTCACCAAGGACGGTTATTCCTACCTGAAGTTTAAGGAATCCCGTGATGTCGGATACGAGGAAAGCACGGCGAGCGAAAAGGCGATTGAAACTCGCAAAACGAAACTGGACGAAGGCAAGCTTGCGCCTGAGCTGTTTGATGAATCTTTCGATCAAACACCCAAGACTTTTTACGTTGCTCTCTTTGCTTCACTGAATCAGATCCTGGCCGACACCAAATCGCTGGCCGAAGTTTGCGATGAGAAGTTTGGCGATTATTCACCTTCCTTCTCCCGCTTTGTCCAATCCACCGAAGAAGTACGCCAGGTGGCTAAGAATCTCCTCGACAAGAAGCGCGAAAACGAACCCGACCCCATCGAAGAAGCGGTGGAAGAAGGCACCCCGTCAGAAGAATCGGCAGGCGGAGAGGCTGGCCCGGCAGTACCCCAGGGATCTGGCATCAACATCGCGGCTTTCACGGGAGCTGAGCCCACCAGCAGAAAGCCAATCATCGAAGCTCTAGTACACGCAGCAGCCCAATTGCGACAAATGGACCCGACCAATCCTGGGTCTTATCTGATGATGCGCGGGCTGCGCTTTGGCGAACTGCGTGCCGCAGCATCGAAAGGCGAAATGCGCTCCCTCGAAGCACCGCCGACAGAAATCAGAAGGCAGCTACGTGTCTATTCGCTGGACTCCAAATGGAAAGAGCTTCTCGATCTGACTGAGGCGAGTCTTGCCTTGCCCGCCAGTCGGGCTTGGATGGATCTACACCGTATGACGGCAGAAGCGTGTGTAGGTTTGGGTGATGATTACAATGGCGTAGCAGCAGCAATTCGGGGCGAGATTCGTACTTTGCTGAGAGACGTACCGGAGATTCGGAATGCTGTCCTGATGGATGATACTCCGGCTTGCAATCCTCAGACTCAGGCCTGGCTCGACGAACTGAACGACGATCCTCCTGCCGTTGTCGAAGGAGAGGAATCGGACCCGTCGGCCGCAATCCCTGTGCCTTCTTCCCGCACCAGTGCCCTGCCCTGGCGGAAAAGAATGGCAGATCCCTTTCGGGTTGCCGTTGAGGCACTCCGCCGTGGTGACAAGGCCAAGGCCCTCGAGATCATGCGCAATGAAATTGAAAGCCAACCTTCGGCCCGGGGTAAGTTCCTGCGGCGTCTTCAGGTGGCCGAGCTCTGTGTTCAGGCAAACGCAAAGGACATTGCCCAGCCCTTCCTTGAAGACATCAAGGCAAAGCTGGTCGAATTCAGAGTCCCGGAATGGGAAGACCGTGCCGTTGTTGTGCAGGCATTGGTAGACCTTTATCTCTACCACGAATCAACAGTGGACGATTCATCAGAACGTGCGCTGGTCTTTCAGCAAATTTGCCGTCTAGACCCTGTCCGTGCGCTTTCTCTGAGATCCTAGGGCGAGGTGATGCGCTAGTGGCATTTCAACTCGATGTTCTGGTTACATTGTCGGTTCTCGATCGCCTGATCGACGCCGACCCCAAAAACAGCACTGAAACTCCGCTGACACGCGGCGAATCCGTGAGAAGACTGCGCGCTGCTGTTCGACGCGATCTCGAATGGCTCCTCAATTCCAGACGCATTGCCGTGTCTCCCGATCCGACTCTGCTCGAATTGAACAAGTCTGCCTATGTCTTTGGGCTACCTGACATTTCCTCTATCCAACTGTCCAGTCACCTGGAACAAAACAAGCTGCTGGCTTCCATCGAGCGGGCCATTGAGATTTTCGAACCACGGATGAGAGATGTACGTGTCATCCCCATGCTTGACAGCTCGGCCAAGTCGATTCAGCGGCTGGACTTCCGAATTGAAGGACTCCTGTTAATGGACCCAGCTCCGGAGCAAGTATCTTTCGATACCACTTTGGACGGCGTGAATCAAACCTACAAAGTCAAAGCAGAGGGGCGAATCTAGGCTGCCATGCGCGACGACCTGCTGCTCTATTACGAACGCGAACTTACTTACATCCGGCAACTGGCGGCCAACTTTGCAGAGCGCTACCCCAAAATTGCATCGCGCCTGGTTCTCGAAGGGGACAAGTGCGAAGACCCTCACGTTGAACGTCTGCTGGAAGGCTTTGCCTTTCTTGCCGCCCGAGTTCATCTCAAAATTGATGATGAATTCCCCGAGCTGACAGAAGCCATCCTCGGCATCGTATACCCGCACTTCATACAACCGATTCCGTCGATGTCGATTGTTGAGTTTGAGCTGGACCCCAGCAAAGGAACACTCGACAAAGGTCTGCTCATTCCCAAGGGTTCGGTTCTGTACTCGAAGGCGGTGCAGGGCGTGCCTTGCAAGTTTCGTACCTGCTACGACCTGACACTATATCCGGTCAACACCACATCTGCCGAGTTTGCAACTCCAGACCGTCTTCGACCGGCGATCAAGGCGGCAGACGCGCAGTATGCCATCCCTGTAAAGTTCACCGCACCCTCCGATGTCCTGCTATCTCAGTTGGAACTCGACAAGTTGCAGATTTATCTCAATGGTGAGTCTTCTGTGATCCACTCACTCTATGAAGTGCTTTGCAACCGGGTAACGCGAATCCTGATCCGCAACCCGCAGGAACCTCGTCAGGCACCAATTGAAATCCCGTTGACCTCCATTCGACCGATTGGCTTCGAAAAGGACGAAGGGGTGCTCAGCTACCCGGGCCGCTCCTTCATGGCCTATCGTCTGCTTCAGGAGTTCTTCTCCTTTCCAGAGAAGTTCTTCTTCCTCGAATTGAGCGGGCTGGCCGAGGTGCTACGCAATGGATTCAAGAACGAATTTGAAGTTGTCTTTCTTGTCTCTCGCATCGATTCCGAAGACGTTCGATTGAGACTCGAAACAGGAATCTCAGCTACAACTTTCCGTACCTGCGCTACGCCCATCATCAACTTGTTCCCACAGACTTGCGAACCGATTCTGCTCGACCAGAAGAAGCCGGAATACGCCATCATCCCGGATGTACGTCGCATGAATGCTCTGGAAATTCATTCCATTGCCGAAGTAACCTCGATCGACCTTAATCAGCAAACCAGTATCCAGCACGAGCCCTTCTACTCGATTCGCCACGCGCAGCTCTCGCAGAAGCAACAGAACTTCTACATCGCATCCAGGCGCGCATCTCCGAGAGCGAACGACGAGGGCACCGACATGTACCTCTCACTGGTTGACCTTGCATTTCGTCCGAAACACCCCGATGTAGATTCGGTCACCATCAAGACCTTCTGCACCAATCGGGATCTTCCTTCACGTCTGCCCTTCGGTAACGAATCAGGAGATTTTGAGCTCGATCTGAGTGCGCCGCTCAAACGTATCGTCGCGCTTCGTAAACCAACTTCTACCCTGCGGCCGTCCATTGGAAAGAACATCTATTGGCGTCTGGTATCGCACCTGTCGCTGAACTATCTTTCACTGGTGGAAGAGGGCAAAGAAGCACTGCAGCAAATTCTGAACCTTTACAACATCACCAATTCGCCAGCAAGCGAACGGATGGTTAGTAGCATTGTGAGCCTGAAGTCGAAGCGCAAATTTGCTCGCCTTGTCTCTGATGATGGCATTGCGTTTGCCAGAGGCTCAGAGGTGGAAATCGAGCTTGATGAAGAGCAGTTTGTAGGCGGCGGAGTCTACCTGTTTGCCTCGGTACTGGAGCGCTTCCTGGCCAACTACGCATCCCTGAATAGCTTTACGCAGTTGTCGGTGCGCACGATTCAGAGGAAGGAGCCGCTCAAGCAATGGCCACCTCGCGCTGGACAGAAAATCCTCGTGTAGCAAGTGACGCAGAAGAGTATCCGCTGGCTCTTCGGCGCAATTGGCTAGACGATCTATTCGCAGACAAGCCCGGAGGCTTTCAGTTTTTTCAGGCAGTGCGTCTGCTCTCCCGCCTGGGCAACGGCCTTACACCGCCCGGACTTTTCCCTAAAAGCCCAGACTTCGAGGTAGTTCGCTTCGGCGTGAACCCTGCCTATTGGTTCCCGCCTTCGCAGATACACAGTCTCGAGTGGCCTGAATATAATTCAGAACGAGTGGTATGGCAGCCACCCACGATGAAAGTCAACTTTATGGGGCTAGTTGGAGCATCGGGAGTGCTGCCCTTAAGTTACTCGGATTTTGTTCTCGACCGTATCCGCGATAAGGATTCCACCACACTTGCATTTCTGGACATCTTCCACCACCGGCTGATTTCCCTCTTCTATCAGGCGTGGGAGAAGTATCGCTTCTGGGTAAGTTATGAGCGAGAGCGGCAAGATCGCATGTCGGGTTACCTGCTCGACTTTATCGGGCTTGGAACACCGGGTCTGGCCAATCGCCAGGACGTTAGCGATACCTCACTCATCTTCTATTCCGGTTTGCTGTCGATGCAAACCCGGTCGGCCATGGCGCTTGAACAGTTTCTCGGCGATTACTTCGATGTTCCTATTGCAGTTGAGGAGTTTGGCGGATCCTGGTATCCACTATCCGATCAGGA
>JBIPMY010000380.1:0-5990 GCA_044376335.1 Bryobacter sp. | reverse complement strand
TTCAAAGAGCGAATAGAAGACCGGCACGGCCAGCAGTGTGAGGAGGAGGCAGAGGCTTTGGCCTCCAACAACAAGGACACCAATGGAGCGATTGGTTTCTGCACCTTGGCCTGTGCCGAGGACAAGTGGAATCATGCCGGCAACGAGGGCGATGGTGGTCATCAGAATCGGCCTTAGACGGTCTCGATTGGCCTGGATGATGGCCTTGTCCCGTGGCAGCCCGTGAGAGCGCAGGGTATTGGTGTGGTCTATCTGCAGGATCGCGTTTTTCTTGACGACACCAAAGAGAAGCAGGATGCCAAGCATCGAGAAGATGTTGAGCTGCTGCCCGGCTAGGGCCGAGCTGAGCATCGCAAAGGGCACCGAGAGCGGGAGCGTGAGCAGAATCGTGACCGGGTGGATGAAGCTTTCAAACTGGGCAGCGAGAACCATGTACATGAAGATGAAGGTGAGGCCGACGGCAATCATGAAATAGAAGCCGGTCTTTTCGAGTTCCTTCACGTCGCCCGAGACGGCTTGACGGTAGCCGGGGGCCAAATCCATCGTTTCGACGAATTTGCGGATGGATTCAACTGCCGCGCTCTGGCTGCCGCCGGGGGCGGGGTTAGCGTAGAGAGTCACCTGGCGCTGGCGATTGAATCGGTCGATCGTACCCGGCCCCGAGCCTTCACTGAGGGAAGCGACGTTGCGGAGTTCTACCGGGCCATTGGTGGAGGGGACCATCGTGCGCAGGACGGCATCGCGATCCTGACGGGCGGCGGCGGTGGCGCGGACGCGAATCTCGTACTGATTCTTGCCTTCGCTGAAGTTGTTGACCCGCTCGCCAGAGTACATCGTGTTTATGGTGGAGGCGATGTCTTCGACGCGTACACCAAGGTCTGCCGCGCGGGCGCGATCAATCTTGAGCCGGAGCTCTGGCTTGCCGGGCAGAAGGCTGCGGTCTGCGTCGGCCATGTTGGGGTCTTTCTTCATGTGCTCGAGTAGCTTGGCGGAGTATTCATCGAGCTTGTTCAAGTCGTTGCCCGCGATGATGAACTGGATGGAGGCGTTACGGTCTCCAGCGGCAAAGGGGTTCACCGCCTGCACCGAAGTGTAGATGTTTTTGGGGTAGACCTTGAGCAACTCGCGGGCCGCGGCGATCAGGGTCTTTTGGGCTGGCTTGCGCTCTGAGATCTGCTTGAGGCGGACAAAGATGGTGCCTGCGTTGGCTTGCTGCTGGGCGTTAAAGCCGGCCACGGCGAGAGTTGACTGGACACCTTCCAGTTCGTTGCGGATGCGGCGGGCCATGTCTTCCATCACAGACTCGCTAGCGGCAAGGCTGCTGCCTTCCGGGAGCCGAACCGAGACTTCGAATTCGTTTTCGTCGTCTTCAGCGATGAAGGTGAAGCCGGCAACCATCGAGAGTGGAACGATGCTGGCGATCACCAGAGCGCAGAGGGTAACGACCTTGCCACGATTGGCCATGCTCCAGACGAGCATGCGGGTGTAGGCGCGATCAAGCCAGAGGTTGAGCCCACTTTCTTTCGAATCGTGGCCCTTCTCGTTAGGCTTGATCCAGCGGGCGGCCAGGGCGGGCGTCAGGGTGAAGGAGACGATGAGGCTGACTGCAATGGCGGCAGCGGAGGTGAGCCCGAAACTCTGCATGAACTGGCCGACGATGCCACCCATAAAGCCGATGGGGACAAAGACGGCGAGTAGCGAGAGGGTGGTAGCCATGACGGCGAGGCCGATTTCGCGGGTGCCTTCGATGGCGGCCTCAATGGGCGACATGCCTTTTTCTTCCACGAAGCGGTAGATGTTTTCAAGGACGACAATCGCGTCGTCGATCACTACGCCCACCATCAGTGTGAGAGCGAGCATCGTCATCATGTTGAGCGTGTAGCCGAGGGCCTTCATCACGGCAAACGAGGCGATGATCGAGGTGGGGATCGCGATGGCAGCGATGAGGGTGCTGCGCCAGTTGCGGAGGAAAAGGAAGACGACGCCCGCGGCGAGAAAGCCGCCGATGATCAAGTGTTCTTCGATGCTGTTGAGGGCGGCTCGGATGAACTCGCTCTGATCGCGAACGAGATCGATCTGGACGTCTTTGGGGAAGTTTAGCTTCAGTTCGGCAATGCGTTCTTTGACGGCGTCAATGGTAGCGACGGTGTTGACGCCGGATTGCTTCTGGATGCCGATGACGATGGCACTCTCGCCGTTTTGACGGGCGACGCTGGTAGGCTGCTGGCCGCCATCGAGCACTTGGGCGACATCGCGGAGTTTAACGGGATAACCTTCGCGGTTGGCCACGACGATCTCGCTGAGTGCGGCGAGGTCTGTTGTTTTGCCAAGAGTGCGCACGGTGAGGCGGCGGGTGGATTCCTCTACGTTGCCGCCGGGGAGTTCCATGTTCTGGGTACGAAGGGCATTGGTGAGGTCGGCTACGGTGAGTGAGTAAGCTCTCAAGCGGCTGGAATCAACGCGAATTTCGATCTCACGCTTGCTGCCACCAAATATGCGGACAGAGCCGACGCCCGAGACGCTCTCAATCTGGTCGACGATTTCTTTGTCGGCGAACTCAGTGATTGCGACCAGCGGCCGGGGGGAGCGAATGGCATAAAGCAGCACGTCGGCTGCGTCGCTGTTGAGCTTCTGCACCTGAGGCTTGTCGGCAGTCTTGGGGAGTTCGTTCAGGACAAGGTCTACCTTCTGGCGGACTTCAGCGGCGGCGGTATCGACGTTTTTGCCCAGTTGGAACTGGATCACAACCTGCGAAATGCCTTCAGAGGATGTCGAGCGCAGCTCTTCAATGCCGGAGACAGTGTTGACTGTCCCTTCAATGCGGTCGCTGATTTCGCGCTCGATTTCTTCGGGCGAAGCGCCGGGGTTGGTGGTAATGATTGCGACGACAGGCAGATCGACGTTGGGGAAACGGTCTACGCCCAGGAGGCCGAAGGAGAAGGCACCAATTACGGTGAGCGCCATCACGATCATGGTGGCGAAGACGGGGCGGCGAACGCAGATTTCAGCTAGTTTTTGCATGTGGCTATTTCTCCTGAACGGGTGCGCCATCAAAGAGTTTGGCGCGGTCGCTGACGATGACGGTTGCGTTGGGGCTGAGGCCGCGGCGGATTTGCACTTCTTGCGCCGAGCGTGAAGCAATCTCGACCAGGTTGAGGTGGGCCAGGCCCTTCTCGATGGTCCAGACACGGTTGGAGTCTGTGCGGTTGTCGAGTTCAAGGGCGTTTGGCGGGACTGCGACGCGAGTTTCGCTGGTGCCGAGATCAATACGGACGTCTGCGAACATGCCCGGCTTGAGCAGAAGCTTTGAGTTATCGAAGCGGGCTTCAATCAGGAAACTGCGGGAGGCAGGGCTTACCGACATGTTGACTGCAGCAACATTACCGATGAAGGTTTGGCCGGGGTAGGCCTGGACGGTAGCGCGGACTTTGAGGCCCGGCTTGATGCGGGCGGCCTCTGATTCCGGCACCTGGATTTGCAGTTTGAGGGGGTCGATACGGTCGAGGGTGATGAACTTGCTTTGGTCGTTTACAAATTCTCCGGGGGCGGTGGAGCGGGCGCTTACGTAGCCCGCGAAAGGCGCACGAATCGTTGTGTCGGCCAGAGCCTTGCGGGCGAGGCCGGTTTGGGCGCGGGCGGTATCGAGGGCGGCACGGGCTCCATCCAGACTGCCGCTGCTCTGGCGGGCCTGATTGAGGGTTGCTTCGTATTGTTTGGTTGCGCTGGCTGTGCGGGCGGCGGCCATGGCGAGGTTGGCGTTGGCTCGATCGGCTGAGGCGCGGGATACATCGCCGGTTTTGAGCAGGTTGGCGGCGCGGCGGTCTTCAATCTCAAGCAGGCGCTGTTCTGCCTGGGCCGATTCGAGAGTGGCCTTGGCGGCGAGTACTTCGGGGACGGATTCTAAACGGCCAGCGAGACCTGCTCCCAGGCGGGCTTCGGCCTGCTTGAGGAGGGCGGCAAATTCGCGCTCGCGGGCTTCGGCTTCTTTGAGACGGAGTTGCGCGGATTGCTTGGAGAGTTCGAGGACGGGAGCGCCTTTCGAGACGAAGTCGCCAATGCGCACAGGAGTAGCAGCGACGATGCCGGGGGCTTCGGCCGAGAGTGCGGCGCTCGATTCTGCCATGAAATTCCCGGTAAGGATGATTTCGAGTGGTGCATCGACAGAGGTGGATTTAACCGTCCGCACGGTGACGGCTGTGGGTGTAACTGTGTCTGTCTTTTTTGTTGAGACTTCGCCGCCGCAGGCGACCAGAAGGCTGAGGATAAGCAGGATGCCGGTGATTTTCATGTTTACTCTACGGTGACCTCGAAGGTGGTGAGACTGGTGGCGCTGATGCGGCGAAGGTCGGCAGCAGCGAGATTATAGGTGCGCCAGGCATTGACTAAGAGCTGGCGGCTTTCGGCCAGCTCGTTCTGCCTGGTATTGAGGTTGAGGTTGTTGGATTGGCCTTCGCGGAAGAGGCGGAATTCGCTTTGCAGGCGTTCGTCGCTGGAGAGCAAGGCTGCGTCGGCGCTGGCGATGCGTTCTCGCGCGGCTTCGATGCGGGCCCAGGCCTGTTCAATGCCCGTGACGAGTTGGATCTCGGCCTGTTTGCGCTGGGCGGCGATGCGGGTTTCAAGCAAGCGCTGTTGGGCGAGTCGGCCTTCGGCAGTGCGGTTGCGCAAGGGAAGCTCGATCGAGAGGCTGGCCTGATAGGTGGGGTAGTTGTTGCGCCACACCTGATTGCCTGCCCGCTGGAAGCCACCAACCAATTGCGGAGGGGCATCCAGGTTGAAGCCGGGAAAGAGACTGCCTTGAGGGATGGACGAGCCGGCGAGCCCTTGCCGGCTGTGGCTGAACTGCAGGTCCACTTGCGGCTTGGCAGCTTCGGCGGCAACAGCCGTGAGATCCCGCTGCGATTCCAGGCGAAGTGCAATTGCTTGCAACTCCGGATGTTTGGTTAGAGCTTGCGCCGTGAGTTCGGTGGGAGTGTTTGCGGCGAGCGCGGATTTGGTTTCAGTGGGTATCAGAGTGTCTGGCCAAATCGGGTCTGCGGCGGTAGCAGCCATAAAAGACTTTAGTTGGGCCTGGGCTTCGAGCCTGGCGCCGTATGCGTTGGCGCGATTCTCTGCCGCGCGATTCATCTGGCCCCGGGCACCGGCGAGATCGGCCTGAGCCATCTCTCCTTCTTTCACCTGACGCTCGGTGGAGGCGAGGCTTTCTTTGGCGTAACGCTCTACTTCCTGGGTGGCATTGTAGGCTTCAGTTGCGGCGACGAGGCTCCAGTATGCGGCTTCAACGCGGTTCACCAGATCGAGAAGGCGGGATTCAAAGTCGAAGCGCAGGGTGTTGCGCTCCCTCGACCGGATCTTGAGTTCGGTGCGGAACTCGTCGGTCTTGAGGTTGCGCCAGAGGGGGATCGTGATCGTGTTGCGCTGGATCAGCTGATAGTAGGGATTGAGCGATGTGAAGGGGTTGGAAGTGGCAATGCGTGAGTTTTCGATTGCGGATTCAAACTGTATGCCACGCCAGGGAAGGCGCTGACGCAGGGCGAGGCTCTGGTTCCAGGTTCGTTCGTCGAGCCGGCCGTTCACACCCTGAAGGATGGAGGTGGCCGGAGTGGTGGCCTGACGCCATTCGCCCCTGAGGCCGAGGATGGGATCGAAGGCACCTTTCGCCGCGTTGAGTGCGGGCTGGGCGGCCTGGAATTGAGTTCGTTCTGCAACGACCTCGGGGTTGTTCGCGATGGCTCGCTGTACGGCCTCGCGAAGAGTGATTTTGGTTTCGGCCTGTAGCAGCCAGGTAGTTAGAAGCAGATAAAGTACAAGTCGCATTTGGACACAGTTCTCCTGGCCCTCTCTTGCTGGAGGGTTGGTTTGCGGTGTTTATTGAGTCATTTGGATCAGACGGTTGTGAACCGTTTTGATTTGTGGATGGTTGGGCTCAAGGATTCCGAAAAGGACCTGGAGCCAGAGGCTGTCGGAAGCGCCAGCGAGGATGGTGGCGAGGA
>JBIPMY010000076.1:0-18351 GCA_044376335.1 Bryobacter sp. | reverse complement strand
TTCTGCTTCTTGACAGGTTCAATGGTGCCCTTCGAGACGATGGGAGCATTCTGATCCACAGCAGCAGCCGCGGCAGCAGGAGGAGTGGCAGCAGCAGGATCGGCAGGCTTGTTCAGCCGGGCGTCCGGGTTGCTATCGAGGGTAGAACCGTCAGGCACGGTGGACACCGTAACGTCGGTGGTGCCGGTGCCGGCAGCAACGGGTACAGGAATATTCACCGGGATCGTCGGGCGGATGGCGGTCATGGCAGGGTCGCCCGTCTTGGCGGCCATGCGCACATCGGGTCCGCGCTTGAGCATATTGCCAACCGGTGACATCATGCCGGCTTTGGTGCGGTTTTCCGCTTCGTACTTCATACGGGCCACTGCCTTGGGGTCTGCTTCGGGAACGGCCATTTCCATTTCCTGCAGGCGCTTCTTGGCATCGTCGGCGTAGGCACTCAAAGGATATTCGCGAACCAGCTTGGCATAGGCCTTGCCGGAGCGGTCTTTGAAACGGGGGCCCATCTTGGTGTAGGCATCGCCCATCTTGAAGAGGGCTTCATCGGCCCGGGAGTAAAGCGGGTATTGATCGGTAAGAGCCTGCAGGCGGTTAGAGCTCGACGCCCAGGACTGCTTCTTGTAATAGAAGTCACTGACGCGCATTTCACCTTCTGCCAGGGCTTCCTGGATATTGCGAACAAACTGGGCGGCGCGCGGGGCGAACTTCGAATTGGGGAATTGAATCAGCAACTGGCGGCATTCGTCTTCGGCACGCAGGGCATGCATGTTGTCGCGATCGGCCTTCTCCATCTGCTTGTAATGGATCATGCAGACCTTCTCTTGCGATTCGGCTGCTTCTTCCATGGTCGGGTAGAAGAGGATGAAGTCCTTGTATTCGGCTTCGGCCTGGGCGAGCCCATTGCCGCCGCCTTCGCGGAACCAGCTATCGGCGATGGCCAGTTTGGCCTTGGCGAGAAATTCGCTGGTGTCGTAAGTATTGATCAGAGTTTGCAGCGTGAGGCGAGCGACTTCGAAGCGGCCACGCTCGATGTCGCCGATGGCCTTGTCATACAAGACCTTGTCAGGCTGCTGTGTGTCTTTGGTGATGGGGTTTTCGTATTTGCGCTTCCGGCAACCCGATGAGAGGGCCAGAAGGACCGTGAGCAACACCAAACCGCTCAGGCGAACGACGTAGAAAGAACGCATCAATGTACCTCTCGTAGTTTAACTCTTAGCAAGAGCTTTAGGCGAGCAGTTGTCTGCCGGAGGCGGCGCGAGTGTGGAGATCGCGCACGGCTGTAGCCGGAGATTCACTGCGAAAGACGGACGAACCGGCGACAAACCAGTCACAACCAGCCTCGGAAATTTCGAGAATGTTGGACATATCGACACCGCCATCGATCTCAATGCAGTAGTTAAGGTTACGCTGGCGGCGGATCTGGTCGAGTTGACGGATCTTGTGTAGCGCAGCGGGAATAAATTTTTGACCACCATATCCAGGGTTGACACTCATGACAAGCACGAAGTCTGCCAAACCAAGAACATCGTCGAGCGTATGAACCGGGGTAGCGGGATTGAGCACCACTCCGGCCTTGGCACCGGTAGCCTGAATCAGGGACAAAGTACGGTGCAGGTGCGGGCTGGCCTCCTGGTGCACCGAAATCGAATCGGCACCTGCCGCGCGGAAAGCCTCGACGTAGCGCTCGGGCTCGACAATCATGAGGTGAACGTCGAGCCAGCATTTGGTGACCTTGCGGATCGATTCAAGAATTGGCAGGCCCATCGAGATATTGGGGACAAAGCGGCCATCCATGACGTCGTAGTGGAGCATGGTGGTGCCTGCTGATTCGACGGTTGCGATCTCCTGGCCGAGGCGGGTGAAGTCAGCGGCAAGGAGGCTGGGCAGGATCTGGATGTCGTGGCTCATGAGTTTTTTTGAATTACTGCGGCGAAGAAACCGTCGCCAGAGTCAATGCCGGGAATGCGGCTGTGCATCTCAACCTTCATATCTGAACAGACGGCGCGGACCACTTCTTCATTTTCTTCTTTTTCGAGAGAGCATGTCGAATAAACAAGAGTGCCACCGGGGGCAAGGGCGCCGAGGGCGTTTTTGAGAATCTCCTTTTGGCGGCCCGACTGGCGCTCGAACTCTTCCGGGCTCAATCGCCACTTGATTTCAGGATTGCGACCGAGAGTGCCAGTTCCAGAGCAAGGGACATCGGCGAGGATCCGGTCGAATTGCCGGCTGAAAGGCAGCGGATAAGCCGCGTCGAGGTGAACGAGAGGAATACCGATCTGCTGCAGCGGCAGTAGGCGCTTAAAGCTGCGATCACAGGCGATGGCCTTCAGATTCTCCGTCTTGAGAGCCTGCCAGGTCTTGTTGCCGGGAGCGGCGCAGAGGTCGAGATAGGTGTTGCCGGGTTGCAGGTTCAGATGCGGGACAACAGAGCGGGCACCGGGGTCCATGCCCTTTTCAGGAGCTTTCAAGAATGCCAGGGCGATGGTACGGGTGAGGTCAGCTCCAAATTGTTTGACCCACTTTATGTAGAGCCATTCCGGAAGGCAGAGTTCAATCGTCGGATCTGGAAAATTGAGAACGCGCTTATGCACTTTGCGCAGAACGGCATTGACGAGGCCAGCAGCAGCGCGTTTGTTCGATCGTTTGGCCAGTTCGACGGCTTCCATCACAGCAGCATGGGGAGGAATGCGCGCGAGGTAGCGCATCTGGTAGAGGCCCATGCGCAAGAGAATGGCGGTAGGCTCATCAACGGTTAGGATCTGGCGGCCGGAGAAGTGCTGTGCGAGCCAGTCCAACTGGTTCTGGTAGCGGAGAACGCCATAGACGATTTCATGTGCAAGGGCGGCATCGCGAGAGGCGAGGGGCTTTGAGAGCTCGTGGAGCAGGGTGTCGGAATGACCGCCACCATGGACGCGGCGCAAACAGTCAAAGGCGACGCGGCGGGCGGGAGAGATGATTGCCATCTAGGTTAGAGGGTAACAGGTTGGTGACAAATGCGACATAAGGGGCATTCCATCCGCTTGATTTTAAGAGAGATAAGCCGGAGTGGGGTTAGATTCTGTTCTGGGGAATTTTCTCTTTTGCGATTCATTCAAGCGGATGGAATACCGGGAGACACACGTGTGGCGTGGTCTCCCGAGGAGGGGAAAACCTTGGGCAAATTGTCAAAGAACTGACGGGGAGGCGCAGGCCCTGCCCCGATTGAAAATGGCAGATTGCGGTTGGCGGGTTGGGCGGGCACGACTGTAGGGCATTGGGTTAAAAGGAGAAATAGATTTTGGGGTTCCGTGAACAGGAATCATCTTAAATCAAGTTCAGCATCTCGGCGATATTGTCAAAACTCTGAATGTTCGGCGAAATCGGGACCCAGGCTAAGGGTGGTTCTCATGTCTGGATGCTAAGGAACCCGGAATCGGGAAAGAGAAACTGGAAATCAGGGCAATTCAAGGACAGGGTCGGGCCCGGCGCCTTTGGGGGTGGAAAGGAATTTCAGGATACGGCGGGAGGCGACGTCGACGAGGGCGATTTTATCTTCTTCCTGGAGGCCGAGATAGGCGGTTCTCCCGTCACGGGAGAGAGTAAGAGAGAGGGGGCGACCGGGGAGGTCCAGGCGGAGGAGTTGCTTCTTCGAGGCGATATCGGCCCAGGCGATGCCGGGTTCGAGTTGGACGTTGTAGATGAGCGTCTTCTCGTCCAGGCTGAGAGCCAGGCGGGCGGGGCCTTTGCTGGTAGGGATGCGGCTGGTTACTTTGCGTTGGGCCGCATCGATTTCGACAATCTCGTTAGCACCCATGACGGCCAGGTACAAGGTTTTTCCGTTTTTGGTAAAGACGCCGCCCTGGGTATTTTCGCCGAGCGTGAGGAGTTGTACCTGGGCGGTGGCCAAGTGAACGGCAGCCAGGGTGCCGGAGCCGGAATTGCTTACCCAGGCGGTTTCCCCAGACTTATCCAGAATTACCATGTGGGGTTGCTTGCCTTTGGTGTCGTAGCGTTTGACTACTTTGCGGGTTTGGGGGTCAATGAGTAAGAGCCCCGAAGGGTTTTCGACGGTGACGACAAGGTAACCGGTTTTGGGTTGCACATCCATGCCGTGGGGGCGCCGGTTGTTGCCCAAGTCGATGCGGCCAGCGAGGGTGCGTTTGGCGACGTCGATAATGGCGATGGAGTTGCCACCCGAACCGGGATCGGTCATCCACAGGAGGCCGTTCTCGGAGACGTAGAGGAATTTGCCGTCTGGAGAGAAGACCATTTCATGGGGATGGATGGCTGTCTTTACGGAACCCAGATGCTGGCCGGTGGGCGAGTAAAAGCTAAGTGCGGCGCCCTTCTTTTCAACGACGGCCAGATCGGCCGCGACTGAGAGGAAAGCAGCCAGGAGGAGGATCGAAAGTGCACGCATGGCGAGCATCTTATCAAGGATGGGAAAGTGGACGAAAAGGGGTCTTGGACGGATCAATGAATTCAGGCCTGTCGCAGCGCGGCCAGTTTCAATGGGGCGGACTCATCGCGAGGTGAATCACTCCAAAGCCCTGTAGGCACGACTCAGCAACTCGAGCTCCCCGCTCGCCGCCAGCACCAAGCCTGGATCAACAAGAACCCAGGTTCGATCCATTCTCAAGAGCAGCGCTTGCATCCCTGGGGTGAGCAAACAAAACCAAGCCCTTGCTTGAGGCGATTTCGGAGGCGGTATGCATGCGATTCAAGGGCAACTAGACGGATCTTCCGGCGAGTCCAAAGTAAGGGGCAGCAGCCAGCATGTGGCGGTCGCTGGTCCAGATTTCTCGTTCTCCCAGTTCCTGGGCGGTGGTGAGATGAACCGCATCGGCTGTTCTGACGAAAATGTCACGAGGAGCAGAAATCAGCAGGAGTGAGGTCCTGCGCAACAAGGCTTCGTTTACAGGAACGAAATTCCACAAGCCGTCTCTTGCATGGGTTGAGAATCTGGCGGCAAGGTCAGTTGCTTCTTCTGGGGTGGTGAGGTCTTCCCGGATGCGGCGATGTAGGACGACGTGAAACTCGGCTAGTGCCCAGGCTGAGGAGTAGATTTTGTTGGCGCCACGTACGAGTTCGCGAACCTGGGAGGAATTTGGCTCATTCCAATAGAATTTGGCGATGTAGCAGGTGTCAAGGTACACAAAGGTTCTGAGATTGGGGCGATTAGCGGTTCCGGTCGTCTTCGATGATATTGGTGCTGTCACCAGAAACAGGGGATCGGTCCCATAGTTCCTTCATGGAGCGAAAGATATTCTCTTTGACCTCGATGTTTATGGTGGATAGGGAGGAGAGCGGACGCAATTCAGCAACAGGCTGACCGCGACGTTCAATCACAATGACGCCGCCTTCGGCCGCCTCTTGTACCAAGGCTGAGGTGTGGATATGGAGATCACGAACTGAGGTTTTCCTCATGTGTCACATTGTAGCACCTAGGGAGATAGAGGGGCCTCAGGGTGATTTGGGGGTTGGTGCGGGTGCACCCGTCCCGACTGTGATTTAGGCAAAATCCTGGCTTTTGGGATTTATTCGGGTTTTGTGCTAGGTGGCAGATTCTGAGTGACTTGGGGAATGGTGAAGGATTTGGCTGGGGGAGTCTGGAGGCAGGCTGTGGCTGGAAATGGGAGAGAAAACCTGAAAAACATTGAGGGAAATGGAAGGATGGCTCTGGGACGCATCAGGCTGCTGACATTCCGCGACGTGCCTTATGTGCTAGGTTGTAACTCAAGCGACAGCACGTGTGAAACCTTTTTATCCAGAAGCACTGGAACGAACATAGTATCGAACCCAGGCATACTGATTTTAAGCAAGACTCTTTTACTTAGCTTGAGGTTGCCGAAATCAAAGTAACCTTGCGAATTGGTAAACCGAGCCTCAATCCGCTTTTCACCTGTATTGTTGTTTATGATTTCAACTAAAACTCTTCCATTGATAAGTGCGCCTCGTGTTGCCCTGACCTGACCGGCTAGGCGGCCAGCTCTCAATTCACCCAAGATCCTTCGTTGGTAACCTCGCGGATATGTAAAGTCTGCGGGTACTGTTTCGCTCACAGCCTGAAAACACCAAGTTGTGCTTAGCGATGCGAGCAAGAGAATAACAAGTGTCGCCAAATGAAATGATCCAACTTTCATGTCGCAGCCTTAACGCGAGAGATGGACGGTCTTCCCCAAGCAGTCAAAGAGAGCGATTCAAAAGACCCTTCTGGAAAGCCGTGTCTTTCTCAACGCCCAATAACAACTTACGCCGGCGATCCCGCCGGCGCAAGCCCTTACTGCATCTGGTGATTTGCACTCTTACATCCGGTCCCACTCGCCCTCAGACTTTACCGTAGTCCGTCGGACAGCGGGGCCGCAAATCAGAGGCTTTGGTTCAGAAACTAAACCGTAGCGCCAGCTGTAACCGCCGCCCCTCGAGCGCACCCAGGATGCGACCGAAGGTCGGGCTGGCTGCGTTGACGTCAGGCGGATTGAAGCGCACATTGTTCAATGCGTTGAAGGCCTCAAACTGGAAGCGCAGGTTGTAGCGTTCTGTAAGGTTCCAGGTTTTGAACAACGACAGGTCGAAGTTCATAAAGCCGGGGCCGACAATCACATTGCGACCCGAATTGCCGAAGGTCAGCGGAGCCGCCGCCCGAAATGCATTCGGGTTGAACCAGAACAGGTTGGTATTGTTCGATCCAAAACCTTCACCCGGGGTGATGCCGCCAAAGCTCGACTTGGGGTCGAGGCCAGTCGCGTCGGCCCGCTGCGTCACAAAACCAATTCCGGTATTGTTCGGCGAACCGATCACACGATGTACGCCCGATTGCAAGGCACCAATCCCGTTCAACTGCCAGTTGCCGAGCAATAGATCAGTCGTCTTGCTCCAGTTCGTACCGAAGCGCTTGCCCTTGCCGACCGGGATGTCATAGGTGCCCGAAAAGACAAAGCGATGCGCAATGTTGAAATCAGACGGACCCCAATCCAGCTGGAAGTTCGCCGGGTTCAGATTCGGGGTGCCCCAGGAGCCGCCCGAGTCATTGTCCATCGACTTCGACCACGAGTAGGCCGTCAAGAGCGAAAAGCCATTTTCAAAGCGGCGGTCCAGGCGAAGGTTCAGTGCGTGAAACTGACTCATGCCGGCCAGCGAAGAATACAACATACCGTTCAGCCGCGAGAAGCGGCGCACACCCGGCGTGACGCGATACAGCTCGCCCGGCGTTGCATCGGCATCAGAATTAAAACGCTTGGTCAGCCGCCGGCCCTGTGAACCAACATACGCCGCCTCGGCCACCCATTTGTTGCCAAGAGATCGCTGCAGCGACATGTTCCACATATAAACGCGCGGCTTGCGGCCATCCATTTCCTGCGCGAACAGAAAGATGCCCTGCGGTGTCTGGTAGTTCGCATCGATCGGCGGAATCTGGATGATCGGCAGAGCATTTACTCCGAAGGTCATCTCCGGCAGGCCCCGGCCCGTGAAGTTGTTGTTCTGCTGTGCGAAGACAGGCGGGCCGTTTGTGATGAACTGCGTTTCGTTCATCTGCCCCTGGTCGAAGTAGATACCGATGCCGCCGCGCAGCACCCAGGCCTGCGCGAAGGTCGGATTGTAGGCAAAGCCAAAGCGCGGAGCAAAGTTCTTGTAGTCCGGGCTGACGACAGAATTCCGAACCTGCCCGAGCGTCGGGAAGAGCTGCCGGCCCGTACGGAAGTCGAAGCCATAGACGTTCCGGCGCTCCTGCTCGATCGGCGAAGGCGGCGTGATCACTTCGTGACGCAGTCCGTAGTTGAGCGTTAGCGAACGCGATACTTTCCAGTCGTCCTGGATGAACAGATTCTGTGTATAGAAACGGAAGTTCGTCGCCGAAGATCCAACGGCGCCCGAGCCGTTCAGCGGATAGCCAAGCAAAAAGTCGGCCACCGGGTTGCCGGTGTTGCCCACCGGGTTGCCTGTGTTGGGGTCCAGAGCCGAAGTGTAGGCCGGGCTGCCAAAGGTGAAGCTGCCGCGCGGACCGTTATCGGAGTTGTTGAAATTGCGGGTCTGGCGAATCTCGTAGCCCCACTTTACCGTATGCCCCCCCTTGATCCAGGTTGTTGCGTTTGAGATCTGGTAGTTGTGCAGGTTGTTACCCTGCGTCAGGCCGTTGGAGCCGATGCCGCTGTAGCCGACCCAGCCGATATTCGGCACACCGAAGTTTCGGGGCACATCAGAGACGCCAGTGATGCCCACTTCCGCCGCGATATTCCGGTCTACAGGCACCTGCTGGCCAAATAGCTTGGCCTGGTTGTAGCCCAGCCTGAAAACGTTCACCACGTTCGGGCGCAGTGTGGAGGAAAGTTGCGCCACTGCGGCCCTTCCGAAGCTGATTACCTGCGCGCCACCCAGTGGCTGCAGTGCCGCCGGCGAGAGCGGCGCATCCTGCTCGTTGTAGCGGAAGAAAAGCTGATGCGTGTCATTCAGCCGGTAGTCGGCGCGAATGTTGAACTGGTCGTCATTCAGCCGCTGAATCGGAATGCCGGTGAGATTGACGCCCTCAACCGCAGGCGTGTTCGTAACCGGGATGTAAGGGAAGAAATTACGGCTCACCCGGTTAATGCGATTGGAAGGGATCACGTTGCCGGGGAAGGGTGCGCGACTGTTCGTGGCCGGATTGAAGGTGAGCGGATCGTGTATGATTTGTGCCGCGCGGTCGGCAAAGATATTCTGTGTAAAGTTGCCGGCCAACTCTGCGTTCTGCCGGGGGAAAAGCCCGCGCTGCGTGATCCCAAGGCGCTGCCGGAAGCCCTCATAGTTGCCGAAGATGAAGAGACGGTCCTTGATGACCGGGCCGCCGACGGCGAAGCCAAACTGGTTCCGCTTGAATGGTTCCACCGAACGGGCGAAAAACGTGCGCGCGTCGAGCGCGTTGTTGCGCAGAAAGTGAAAGAGGCTACCGTGCCACTGGTTCGTGCCGCCCCGGCTGGCAATGTTGATAATCCCGGGAGAGTTGCCGAACTCGGCCTGGAAGAAATTGCGCTGAATCTTGAATTCCTGCACCGCATCGAGCGACGGCGTGATCGAAGAGTCACCGACACGGGGGTTGCGCAACTCCACGCCGTCAAACAAGTACGAGGTAGAGCTTTCGCGTTGGCCGCCAACCAGGATCGAGCGGTCTGAGCGACCCGTCGTCGAGCTGACAAAGCTGGCCGGACCCTGAGCGGCCGGGATCTGTGGCACCACTCCCGGCGACAGTGCTCCCAGTGTGAGGTAGTTACGACCATTGAGCGGCAGGTCGTTGATCGCCTTGCGCGTTACCGTTTGGCCCAGCGAGGCCGTATCGGGCTCGAGCAGTGGTGCCACGACGCCCGACACCGTAACTGTTTCAGACACTTGCCCCAGCCGCAGCTTTACGTCGGCCCGAGCTGATTGCGCAATACCCAGATCCAGCTGCTCCACGACATAAGTTTGAAAGCCAGCCGCCTGTACCGAAAGACGGTAGCGGCCGGGAGGCAACTGCGGGAAGGCATAGTCCCCACCCGCATCGACATTCGCCTTGCGGCTCAATCCAGTGTTTAGTTCAGTGAGGGTTAGTGCGGCGGATGGTACGGCTGCGCCCGATTCGTCCGTAACGGCACCGGAGACGGCCGAGGTATTCGTCTGAGCAAACAGAGTGCCAAGACTGAGGAGGAGTGTGAAAAGTGTTTTCGACATACGTTGTCTTTGGCTTGTTTTTTATCAAATTGATAAAACCGGCGCAATACTAATGAATTTTAATAATAATTACGTTAAGGAAGTGTTATTCGTGCTCCACGAGGTGGATGTAGATACCGCAACCCAACCCACGGCGGATTTTCTGCCAGACTCTGGCGAGCTTCAAATCCAAGGGTTCAGCCCTGAGCACGGGTGCGGGACGGCCTTCCATGAAGCGGCTGCCATTTATCGACGGTGCCGACCTTCTCGCAGGTTAGCTCCAGGTGGTTGAGCGAATCATATGTGTAGTCCCAGGCGGCACCGCCGTAGCCTTTCTGCCTTACGATGTTGCCGTTGTTGGTGGTGCAGAGGAGCGATTCGCTTGGGCAGTAGTAGAGGTTCAGCTGCCAGTTGCCTGCGGCTACTGTGCTTGCCGTCAACTGCTGCACTTGCAGGCGCTTGGCAAGGCCATCAGCCTTGAGTATCCCAACGCCATCTTTCCATATTCCTCAATGTTTTTTCGATCTTTTCTCCCAATTCCCGCCCCAGCCGGCGCTAAGCCATCCCGATCGAATTCGGCAACAGGCCCCAAAGACGTTCAGAATCTAACATTTTGCGCAAGACCCAAAAGGCTCCCACAAGCCGGAATTTCCCCAAAATCATGGTAGGGACGCATCTACCCGCACCAACGCCAAACAGCTCGCCATAGCCACGCCCAATTTCAAATCTGCTGTGTGCAAGGCGGCTTTGCAGGAGAAAGATCGATTCTAGTTAGCTTTACGTTCTGTGAAGGTGGCGGGAAGACCAGCCTGCAGGGCCTGCCAAAAGCCATTGTTTTCGTCTCGCTGCCTGTCTCTGGCACCCTTTGCATAAAGGGAGAGGCAATGAGCCGGATGATTGAACTTCGTGACAGACAGAGCCACATCCGGTAAGGTGGAAGGCTAAGGACACGCAGCCAATGACCCTTGTGATCGATCTACAACCTGAGATCGAGCGCGGCCTGATGGCGCGAGCGCAAGCCAAGGGCGTGTCGCTTTCTGACTATGCGCAGGAAATTCTGTGTCGAGAGGCCTCGCCTCAAGAGACACCGCAACAATTGCAAGACAGCGCCTTAGAAGCAACAAATCTTTATGATCTCTTTGCCCCCGTGCGCGGCTTGCTTACGAACGACGAAGTTGATTTGTATTTCAACAGGACTCCCTCTGCCAGCCGCCCAGTAGGCCATCCGATTCACTGTGAATGAGCGGTTTCCTGATTCGACGCCAACGTCATATCTGAAATTTTGCGGCCTCTCCCCGATCCTCAGGTTGTGGCATGGAGTCAAAACAGTTCGAAAGAAGGCCTATTCTTGAGTGTGGTTTCTTTTGGAGAGATTCGAAAAGGACTCACAATCATGCCGGCTGGTGTGAGGCGTAACCAATTAGAGAGAGCCATTGATGGGCTCATTCCATCCTGGTTCGCGGGGCGTATTTTGCCGATGAGCCAGACTATTTCAGAGCGCTGGGGTGTCCTCGAAGGTCAACGCCAACTCATGGGCCGTCCGCTTCATGTTCCTGACGCCCAAATTGCGGCAACGGCTCTGGTGCACGGATTAACCCTGGTCACGCGCAACGTGAGGGACTTTGAAGGTATCGGTGTTACGGTCCTCAATCCGTGGAACCAATAGGGCCACCAAGGGAAAATCATCAGACTGTCAACGTTCATCTAAAACCGACCCCCTAGCGATCACTTAAAATTGCCCCCCTGGGCAGGTGCAAGGGGCATGATGTTGTCATCGGCAAGGACTTGTGCCCAGTCGGCGAAGGCCTTGTTGCCATTGCTGAATCAGCTCCGTTCGATGTTCGCTCGGTGCGTTTTCTTGCCAGGGCATTGCGCTTTGACTGTTGGGCAATCCATCGCCTCAACCGGAATCCCTTGTCACCCGTGTCGTGGGGCTAAAGACCTACCAATGTCGCCGACCGAACACGATTGTTCCGGCTTAAGCTTTTGGTTGCGCGGTAATGGACGTGAAGACCTTGTTGCCGATGCTGACTCGGTAATCGCCGGCAGACCAGATGGGGATACGGTCTATCGCCTGGGCAGTGCGCCAGCTTAGGATGGGCCGCTTGCTGCCGGAGGGGGTGACTCGCACCAAACCGGAGAAGGCGGCGGGGAGGCGCAGTTCAAAGCGAGTTGCGTTCAGACCATTGTCCATTTGATGGATCACGATGGGCCAGCCGGGGAAGGGTTTGCCTTTGCCAGTACTGAGGTCGGCCCAGCGGGGGTAGTTTTCGAGGTGGATTGTGCGGGCGGCTTTATTGAAGATGACGAGGCCGAAGCCGGGAGCACGGTCGTTGAGCGCTTTGGGGGCGATGCCGAATTGTTGGGGGTTGCCGACGGCGTGCACCGTGATGTGATTGCCGAAGCCGTCGCGGAAGTCACCCATGTTGGTGGCCTCGTTTGGTTTGCGGTTTTCTCCGGCTATGGGCGGGTACCAGCGGCGGGGGAAGACGTTTGAGATGGCTGGGGTGCAGATGGCGAAGGAGCCATCGCGGTGGGTGTCGATGCCGTATTGGACCGTGCTGGCCAGATGTTGGTCTCCGGCAATGTGGACGGCGAGGCAGGAGCGGAGTGAGCGCAGGGCGCGGTTGCGCGGGGTTTGTGGCCAGCCGTTGGAGTCATGGTCTTCGGTGAACTTTTCGTTTTTCGCGTAGCCGCCGAGGGGCTCGACGGGGAGGCGCGAGGTGACGTTGTCGCTCATGGCTTCTTTGGGCAGGGTGGCGAGGTTGCAGAAGATTGTCGCGGATACGGCGGCCTTCATGACGACATCATCAGGCCAGGAATCGGCCCAAGTGGCGAGGAATTCTTCCTGACGCTCGCCGAGCAAGTGGGCACCGGCGACGTCGCCTTGTTTGGCCGAGACCCAATTGGGGTTCTGCGGCCAACCGTTGCGGATTTTGGCTTCCGGGAGGAGGCTCTTGGGGGCAGACTTCCATTTGCGGTCTTCGAGGATGGCAAAACTGATTCCGCCCCAACGGAGCTCTCCGAAATGGACGCTGATGTTCTGATCGACAGGGAGGGTGTCGGGGCAATCGGGCAGGTGGCTCGATTGGGTTTTCTGCACCATGTTGACCCAGCCGGCGGGCATGGTGTAACCGCCGGAATCCTGACCATCGGCCTGGTAGAACTGGGGTTCGGCGGTGGAGGCGGGGTACTCTGCGCGACGGCCGGCTGCGCCCCAGAGGTTGCCATGGTAGACATCATGATCGTCGGGCAGGCAGATGCAGGGAGTGTTGCGGGTAAGATCGCCCCAAGCCCAGCCGAACATGTACCACTTGCGGAGGTAGTCGAGACGGGCGGCGTCAGCGGGGGCGCGCTGGATGGCGTAGCCGCCATTGGCCTCATAGAGTTGGTCGCCGGTAAAGAAGAGGATGTCAGGATTGAGCGATTTGATGGAGTGGGCGATGGGAGCGTGGGGAAAGCCGAAATCGCCCTGGCAGGTGAGGGCACCGACGCGGATCTCGTTTTGGGACTTTGGGTCTTTGCGGATTGAGCCAGAGAAGGTTTGCCCGGCGAAGCGGACGGTGTAGGGCGTGTCGCGTGTGGCTTTATAGTTTTGGACACGAAAGGAAGCGAGGCTTGAGTATGTGTCCACCTGGCCAGGGATAGGCGCGGCGCTGCCGAGTTGGAGGGTAGCGGGGCCTTCGTCGCCTTCAAGCGGAGCCAGTTGGACGCTCATCTTGAGGGTGCCCGCATGCACGGTGTATTGGGCAAAGAGGATGGGCCCCCAGGCGCGCTCGGGCCTTGCGGCAACGCCGGGGCCTTCGAGCTTCCAATCGGTGAACCAGAAGCGCATATCGCCGCCGCGGGTCTGGCTGGGCTTACCGGCATTGGCCTGGGCAGGTTCGATCATGCGTGGCAGGCGGGTGGGGGTGTCGCCAGAATGGCAGACGAGGGCGACGCCTCCGCTGAGCCATTCTGCGGGTACGGTGGATTCGATGGTGAGGCCGCCCGCACTGAGCGTGTAGCGGTTGCCTTGGGCGCTGAGGGTGAGAGTGAGGTCTTCGAGCGAAGTTAAAACAGCACCGTCCAGCGGGGGCTGGCCGATAAAGAGCCGGCCCTCGGCGGTGATGCCGCAATCGATACCGAGGCCACGGATGGCGGTGTCGCGGTAGTCGTCAAAGAAGCCGCGCATGCCTGTACGGAAGCCAACCCAGCCTTTGGCGCCAGAGGGGAGGGGCCCGAGGGAGCCGAGGCGGACGCTCATTTGCCAGGTTGCAGGATTGGCAGCGATTTCTTTGGAGAGCCAAAAGACGTTACGGTCGCCGCCGGCGGCGTGACATTCCCAGCGTGGGCCGTTGGCGCGCCAGTCTTGCAAGGGGTTGGCCCAGTAGTTTGGCCCGAGCCAAGCGCGGAAGGGAGGGGCTGCCTGGAGAGCGGGCAAAACAGCGATGGACTGCAGCAGGGCGCGGCGTTTCATAGGTTTATTGTTAGCATGCCTGACGGGGGTGGGGCAGGGTCAGGATCAGGCTGTCGTTGCGGGTGAATCGCTTTTGACAATCCAAAAGTCGCCTGGAGATTTGCATATCATGGTGGAAGTTTATGCGCCCTTCATCCTGGACTCTAGCCGCCCTTCTATCGTTCGACGCTTGCAATGCCGCAGACCCGCTGCGCCTGCTGTGGAAGGTACGGACTACATCGTCCTGGAACGAAAGCGCTTCTTCGACGACAAAGGCTACATACAGCCAGTGGAAGCCTTCAGCATCCTGGTGCCGAAGGGCTGGCGCACGGAGGGCGGCATTCTATGGAAGAGCCCTTTCAACTGCGCTAGAGAAGTCTACTCATCGCACCTTCGGGTCAGTTCTCCGGACGGTGGCATTGAATTTCGTAGTCTCCCTCTTCAATCGTGGGGCTCTTCGAGCGACCCGAGCATGCGGCAGAACATGCAAATGATGGCCCAACAAGGTGGCTGCGCCGTCGGGCCTCCGATGAGTGCCGAGCAGTACCTGCGTCAAATGCTTGTGCCTCGCGACTTTGGCAACCCTAGCGTCGTTAGCGTTGAAGCGAACCAGGAAGTAATCCAACAGCTTCTTGCAAGGGGCGAAAAACATCGCGTCACTGCCCAATCTATGGGCATGAACCTCGACCTCCGGGCCGACGCTATCCTCGCCCGCCTCAAATGGCCTGATGGCACTGAAGGCATCGGCTTCGTCACCCTGGTTAATGGCATCAACTCCATGCAGAATGCTTATACCGGAGGAATGCAACAACTCAGCACAAGCATTGCGAGCGAACGCAGTTTTATCCGCTACCCGGCTGCCCGTCAAAAGGAAGGCGAACAGTTTATTGCAACGCTCCGCTCCAGCTTCCGCACGAACCCCGAATGGGAACAGGCAATCGAGAATTTCTCCCAACGGATGCGCGAATGGCGTAACCAGAACCATCAGCAAGTTATGGCTGGCCTCGAAGCCAACCGCCAACAAATGATTGCTTCGCACAACCAACGGATGGCTGATATCCAGCGCCAGGGGGCGGCCAACACGGCCGCCTACAACCAGCGGATGACATCCATGGACCAGAGCATGCGCGCCTGGGAATCGCGCCAGTCCTCAAGCGACCGCATCCATACCGCGTTTGTTCAATCGATCCGTGGGGTGGAGACATGGCAAGGCTCGGGCGGGCAGGTAGAGCTTAGCTCCGGTTACGAAAACGCCTGGACGCGCGGAGACGGCACCTACATCATGAGTAACAAACCAGGTTTCGACCCCGCCGCTGCCTTCCAGGACCAAGCGTGGCAACCTCTCAAACGCGCGAAGTAGCTTGCGGAAGACGCTGCTTTTGGGACCTACTCTGGGCCATTCCAGAGCAGGTCTGTGCGGATTGCCAGCGTTGGCAGTTTCGCTACATCTTCTTTAAGGAACCAGCGGCAATCTCACCGGGTACGGTTTCGATCAGCAGAATCTCGTTTTCGCCCTTCAGGATGAGAAGGTCGAAGGTGGTGCTTCCGCCGGGCACAAAGAGGGTGAGGGTGCCGGAGCAATCGCTTCGCACCTGATAGGTGCCGTTGACTGGACCACGAAGGATCTGTCCCGCAATGTTGATGGATTGGGTGCCGGTTACGGCACCGTAGCCGGAAAACTCGATCTTGCCCAAAAGCGCATATTGCAGAGTCTGCCCGCCTTGTGAGGAAGTGCCAGTCCCCGCCAGACCATAGGCGCCCTTGATCGAGCCGAGGGCGCAAGGCCTGGCGCCTTCGCGCGATCCATCGGAACCGAATAAACTGAACGCGGCAAATACCGCCATAAAAAGTATCTTCATTTTGCTATCTCAAAATCTTTCGTAATCTGGCTTACTCGCTTCGTAGCTATCCGGAAAGAGTAGCCAAGCTCAGAGTAGAGGACCTGGACGAAAGAGTCGTCAAATGAACGTAAGCAAAACATCACGAACTTGTGGGGGGCGCGAGGGCGATCTGCGAAAACAATGCCACTGACAAGTTCTTGAGAAGTTGATGAGGCAGCACTGAGGCTATGGCAAGGGCTGACGGCCTAGGCTATGGGCAGGGAGCCTCCAGTGGTGCCGACAATCTCAATCCTTTTGCTTTTCTCGATGGATAGTAGTTCCGAAGCAGGCTCGGCAAAAACCCGGTTTGGGGTATGCGGGGCCGGGCGCGTTGTGTTTACAGCTTCAGGAGGTGAGGGGCGGGTGGGCTGTTTGAGGCCAGACTGGATCTTGTCGAGGCATGGGAGACGAATTGAGGTAATCGTGCTTGAGACGCCGTATTCCCAAGACAACACGGTGGAGGGACGAAGGGATACAGGCAGTAGCCTGGGGACAACAGCGACAGGCAAGAGAGGGGCTTGCATTGAGGGTGTAAGAGTGGCACCAGATTATTCGCGAGGGGTTGCTGGAAGGGGAAGGTTGGAGGGTGTGGCGAGGATTGTTGCAGTTTGCAGGGAGTCGATCGTGCGGGCGATGGGCTATTTGCTGGATGGTAGTGGCCCGGAGCTTTTGACCTCAAGCAGCCAGGATGGACAGGCTGGAGGAGTAATTTGGTTTTCGAGGAAGAAGGATTGGAATCGATGAGCAAGGCTGTGGAGTCTCGAGCCGATTGGTATGATGTCGGGACGATGGAGCTATCGTTTGCCGAGTTTCGCATTGACCTCGCCCAGCGACGGATCTATGAAGGTGCGCGCGAAATCAAGTTGCAGCCAAAGACGTTTGACCTTCTACTCTTTCTTTGTCTGCATGCCGGGGAGCTGTTGTCACGGGAAACGATTTACCAGGCACTTTGGCCGAATACTTATGTTGACGATCACTCGCTTTCGGTTCAGATTGCGGATCTGCGCAAGGCGCTCGGTGATAACCCCAAGGCCCCGAGGCTGATTGAAACGCGGGCGAGGCGCGGGTATCGTTTTCTGCCGCAAGTGGAACGCGGAACGGTGGAGGCACCGATTGTGCGACCCGTTGAGGCCGCCGAGATTCCACAGACACATTATGCGAGATCTGGGGATTTCAATATTGCGTATCAGGTGATCGGGAGTGGGCCGATTGATCTGGTGTTTGTGATGGGGTGGGTGTCGCATCTGGAGTATTTTTGGCGTGAGCCTCACTTTCGGGAATTCCTGCTGAAGCTGGCTTCGTTCTCACGACTGATTCTTTTTGACAAGAGAGGGACGGGGCTATCGGACCGGGTGCCGAATCAGATGCTGCCGACTCTTGAGCAGCGGATGGACGATGTGCGGGCGGTGATGGAGGAAGTGGGCGCGGAGAAGGCGGTGATTCTGGGGGTGAGTGAGGGTGGGCCGATGTCGGCCTTGTTTGCGGCGACTTATCCCGACAAGACGTTGGGGCTTGCGATGGTGGGAAGTTATGCGCGGCGATTGCAGGATGTGGATTATCCGTGGGGGCCGACGCTGGCCGAGCGTGAGGAGTATTTGTTGCAGATCCGCCGGAGTTGGGGAGGGCCGATTGGAATTGACGAACGCGCGCCGACGCTCGCGCAAGATCCTGCATTTCGGGAATGGTGGGCGACGTATTTGCGTATGGGTGTGAGCCCGGGCGGGGCTGAGGCGTTGACGCGGATGAATGCGTCGATTGATGTGCGGGCGATTCTGCCAATGGTGCGTGTGCCGACGCTGGTGTTGCATCGGACGGATGACCGTTGCTTGTTGGTGGAGGAAGGACGGTATCTGGCGCAACTGATTCCGGATGCCGAATTTGTGGAATTGCCGGGTGCTGATCATCTGCCGTTTGCCGGTAATCAGGAAGATATTCTGAGACCGATCGAGCAGTTCCTGCTGGCGATTCAGGAGGCAGAAGCACCGGATACGCAATTGGCGACGGTGCTGGCGATGCGCTTTGAGGGAAGCTTTGAGGGGTTAGCGGAATTGGCTAGTGGAGATATTCGCCGCAACCGTGGGAGGCAAGCTGGTGGAGCGTTGGACTTGATGACCTTTGACGGGCCGGCGAGAGCGATTCGATGTGCTGCGGCCATTCTGGATCATGCCAAGAGTTTGGGATGTGAGGCAAGTGCTGCGCTGCATACGGGGGAGTGCCTGCTGCCTTCTCATGGGCCAGCAAAGGGGCCGGCTGTTGCGTTTGCCAAGGCGATTTTGGTGCATAACCGGGGGGAGCATCGATTGTTGTGCTCGCGCGTTTTGCATGATCTGGTGGCGGGGTCTGGAATTGAGTTTAGCCCTGAGCCGCTGGGAGAGGTTTCGTTTGGCGGGGAGG
>JBIPMY010000379.1:0-6004 GCA_044376335.1 Bryobacter sp. | reverse complement strand
AATCACCTCGTCCTCAACCTGCTCCGGCGTACAGAAGATATGCGCATCATCCTGACAGAAGCCACGAACACGCAACAAGCCATGCAGCGTCCCTGAGCGCTCATAACGATACACAGTCCCAAGCTCACCAAGGCGCACCGGCAAATCCCGGTAGCTGTACTGCTTGTTGTCATAAATCAAAATATGACAGGGGCAGTTCATCGGCTTCAGCTGATACGTAGCATCGTCCAGCTCCATCGGGACAAACATGTTTTCCCCGTAGAAATTGGCGTGCCCCGACACTTCCCACAACTGACGCCGCGCCACATGCGGAGTCACTACCAGATCATAGCCGCGTTCCAGATACGAATCGCGCATCCAGTCTTCCATGATCTTGCGCACCAGCGCGCCCTTCGGATGGAAGAAGATCAGCCCCGGCCCGGCCAGTTCCTGAATCGAGATCAGGTCCAGCTCACGGCCCAGCTTGCGATGGTCGCGCTTCTTGGCTTCCTCAAGCTGCTTCAAAAATTCATCCTGGTCCTTCTGGCTATACCAGGCAGTCCCATAGATGCGCTGCAACTGCTGCCGCTTCTCATCACCCTTCCAGTAAGCACCGGCCACCGAAAGCAGCTTAAACGCCTTCAGTCTCTTGGTCGACGGTACATGCGGCCCGCGGCAGAAATCGATAAAGTCCGGCCCCAGCGTGTACTCAGAGAAAATGTCATCGGCCCGCTCGGTGATCAGCTCCACCTTCATTGGCTCGTTCATCGCCTCATACTTGGCGATGCCCTCGGCCTTGGCAATCAGCTTCCGCTCAAACGTCAGATCCCGGTCGCGGATTTCGGCCATCTTCTTCTCGATCTTCTCGAGGTCTTCAGTGGTAAACGGCTCCTTGCGATCAAAATCGTAATAAAAACCGTTCTCAATCGGCGGCCCAATCCCAAGCTTGGTTTCGGGGTAAAGCTCCAGCACCGCAACCGCCAGCAAGTGGGCAGTCGAATGTCGGTACACATCCATCGAGGCCTCGTCCTTGCTGGTCAGAATTGCAACAGAAGAATCGGCCTCCAGCGGACGGGTAAGATCCCACAGGTTGCCGTTTACTTTGGCAACCACAGCATCATCAGCAAGGCGACGCGAGATCGACTGGGCAATATCAAGGGGGCGAGTGCCAGCAGGAAATGCCTTTTGGCTCCCGTCTGGCAGGGTAACAAGGACTTCACTCATGGATTTTGGGGGTTCAATTTCAGCGTAGCACGCAAGATGGCCGCAACTTTTCAGCATAATTTTCGTACTGGGCTATAGTGAGAGAAGCAATGACATCCACGGAGCCACAAAGCGACGAAGATTTGGTTGAGCTTGCTAAGTCTGGCGACGATACTGCTTTTCCAGAATTGGTAAAACGCTATAGTCGCCGCATCCTTCGGGTCGCTCGGAACATCACTAACCATGAAGAGGATTCCGAAGACGTGTTGCAAGAGACCTTTATGAAAGCGTATACGCACCTGGACGGCTTCCAGGGCAACAGCAAGTTCTACACTTGGCTGGTACGCATTGCGATGAACGAATCGCTCATGAAGCTACGCAAGCGCAAAACCGGCAAGCTCGTATCCCTCGACGAAGAACTCAACACAGGCGAAGACACGATCGTCCGTGAAATCGCCGTTTGGGAAGGCAACCCTGAAGACACCTATTCCCAGGAAGAGCTGCGCGAGATTCTCGACAAAACCATCGCCAGCCTGCCCGAAGGCTTTAGAACAGTCTTCATGCTCAGAGACGTAGAAGAACTCTCCACCGAAGAGACTGCCGAAGCACTCGAGCTAAGCATCCCAGCCGTCAAGAGCCGCCTCCTGCGCGCCCGCCTCCAACTGCGTGAGAAGTTAACGCGACTATTCAAGAGTAAAGGGGAAAACACCTTTGCCTACCTGTAAAGACTTCTTACGCGAGCTCAGCGACTATCTCGATTCCGCTCTCGACGCCGCCACCAAAAAAGAACTCGACAAGCACGTCGAAGAATGCCCCAACTGCTGGGTTGTCCTCGACACCACGCAAAAGACCGTCAAGATCTACAAAGGCTGCGAACCCCAGGCCGTCCCCGCCGCCCTCGAAGACAAACTCATGACCGCCCTCAAGGCCAAAATGGCCGAAAAGAAGTGCGGCGGCAGTTAACGCTTCTTGCTCCTCCAACGGCTCTCGGCTTCTTGATGTAGAAGTCGAAACGAGTCTTCTCCATATTTGGCCACCGCCTCCGCTTCGCTTACGCTGTTATAACCTTCAGCGTAGTGATGAGTGGAGGACTCATCAACCTCTGTTTCGATCCCAAATCTTTGTTTGAGAAGTAAACGATACTCGCCTGTCCACGCCTTCTCATGGCCATAGGCGAACCCCTTGTGTCTGCCAAACATTAGATCAACATGAGCCACGAGTTTCCCACGCGGCTCCGCCGAAACGTGCCAGACGACAAAGCCAAGAATCAAAACAACAATCAGATTCCACATCTAATTCAAAAGACGTTCAGATCTGGCAAAGCGTGGATGAGAGTTGCAATCCTTCATTCCTCGCTTGTTCACCATCACTAGCTGTACGCCTTGAAGCTGTACAATCTAATTGAGGTCATCTCATGCCAAGAATCGCCGTCGAAGAAAATAGCCGCATGTCTTTGCGAATTCGCGCCGAAGAGAAAGCACTCCTCATGCGGGCGGTTTCTCTTGAACACACAGACCTGACTGACTTTGTTCTCCGGCACGCACTGCGCGCCGCGCACGAGGTAATCGACGAAGCAGACCGCGTCAAACTCTCTGCCCGCGACAGCATGCGGGTCCTCGACCTTCTAGAGAATCCACCTAAGCCAAACGCGAAGCTCATTGCCGCCGCTAAGGCACTCCCAAAACGCATATGAAGAGTCTGGATTGGCGCGAAGAAGCAATCCAGAAGCACCACCGGCGTGACGCCTTCGATTGCGGCGAAGCTGCCCTCAATGATTTCCTGCAACGCCATGCCCGCAAGAGTCACGAATTCGGCGGCTCAAAAACCTTTCTGGCAATCGACCAGGCCGACGGCGAAACCGTCCTCGGCTACTACAGCTTAAGCCCTGCCTCCATTGCCTATGCACGCACCCCGGAGACTATCAAACGAGGCTTGGCTCGTTATGAAGTTCCTGCCTTTCGTCTGGCACGCCTCGCTGTAAATCTTAGCTGCCAGGGCAAAGGTCTCGGCGGTCAACTCCTACTAGCAGCAGGCAAGCGCTGCCTTGTAGCCGCAGCCGAAGTCGGCGGCGTAGCTCTGCTGATAGACGCAAAGAACGAAAGGGTCGCCACGTGGTACGCATCTTACGGGGCTATCCAGGTCATCGATTCGCCCCTCACCCTCATGTTGCCCTTAACCACAATCGAGGCCACCCTGAAAATGCGCTCAAAAGCCCAAAGCGGCTAAACTATCAGAATGCTCTCCAGGCGCTCCCTCCTAGCCGCCCCCTTCCTCCAGTCCCCCCAACGCCCCAACATCGTCTTCGTCCTCGTCGACGACCTTCGCTGGGACGAACTCGGCTGCAGCGGCCACCCCTTTGCCCAAACCCCCAACATAGACCGTCTCGCCCGCGAAGGCGCCATGTTCCAGAACGCCTTCGCCGTCACTCCTCTCTGCTCCCCCAGCCGTGCCACCTTCCTCACCGGCCTCTACCCACACACCAATAAAATCACCGACAACGTCGATCGCAGCCCCGTTAGCCACCGCCTCACCACCTGGCCCCGCCTCCTCCACGACTCCGGCTACGAAACCGCCTTCATCGGCAAATGGCACATGGGCGTCGACGATTCCCCCCGCCCCGGCTTCAACCACTGGATCAGCTTCCCCGGCCAGGGCGAATCGATCGATCCGCTCCTCAACGAAAACGGTAAGTCTGCGCGTGTCAAAGGCTACATCACAGACATTCTCACCGAGCGCGCCACCACGATCATCCGCACCTCACGCAAGACACCCTTCTGCCTCTACCTCTCCCACAAAGCAATCCACCCTACCATCACGCAAAACGCCGATGGCAGCGTCACCGGCTTCGGCACCGCCGACGAGTTCATCGTTGCAGACCGCCACAAAACCCTCTACGCCGGCAAGCAAATCCCAAGGCGAGGCAACTACAAAGCAATCCCCCAAAACAAACCGGCGCTAGAGCAAAAGCTCGAAGGCATAGAACCCCTCAGCCCCAAAACTGCCACTGACGACGCCACCATCCTCAATCGCATGCGCATGACCAAAGCCATCGACGAAAGCGTCGGCCAGATGCTCGAAGCTCTGCAGCAAACCAACCAGCTCGACAACACCATCTTCGTCTTCACCTCAGACCACGGCTATTTCTACGGAGAGCACTGCCTCAATCCAGAACGCCGCTTAGCCTACGAAGAAACCATCCGCATCCCGCTCATCATCCGCTACCCCGGCACCGCAAAACCCAACTCAAAGCCAACACAGATGGTAGCTTCCCTCGACATAGCTCCAACGATGCTCGATCTCGCCGGTGTCCCCTCCTCCCAAAAATTCCAGGGCCAATCCCTCGCGCCAATCCTCAAAGGCCAAAAGCCCAAATGGCGAGACTCACTCATGTTCGAATACTTCAGCGACCGCGTCTTCCCGCGAATCCGCAACATGGGCTACAAAGCTATCCGCACAGAACGCTATAAGTACATCAACTACCGCGATCTCAAAGCTGCCGACGAACTCTACGATCTCAAAACCGATCCCTTCGAGCTCAACAACATCATCGCCGTAAGCCCAGAGCTCTCGCGCCTCAAGGCCCGCCTGGCAGATCTTGAGCGATTAAATGCTTGACAGCCGCTGTATCCCCTCCGCACTCCAATTCACGTTGCAATGGGGCACCTAAGGATTCGTAAATGCGGTCTTTTTCTCGGTATTTTTAATGTGCTAAGAGCTCAAGATGCATGCACTTGAAGCCGAGCCAGTGCCAATCCATGATCCCTATAGGTGAGACAGTCCTACCTGAAAGAATAAAGACGATGTCCCTATTTTCTGAATTGATGGGGTCTGAATCGGAAAAAAACTACTTTTCCACCTAAAATCTATATTGAAAATCAAAATTCATCGCAGTATATTGTCTCTATGAGAAATTCAAACTCCAAAGTAACTTCGCTTCAAACTTCACGAAGGGCCGCAATCAAGTCTTTATTTGGCAGCAAAATGCTGATCGTGGGGGGGGCTTAGCTACATTTTCTGTTAAGGCCGCGGGTATCGATCCCGTGATTGTTGAGGGATTTTATTCATCATTGGAAGCTGTTAGAGAAAAAGCAGCATCGAAAAAACTTCGCTCTTCTGATATTTCCAACCTCCGGCTCTCATCCGCATATTTCTTTCGGGCAGCAGAAAATGCAAACGTGTTTGTCCCGACTGCGAATATGATCCGCGAGAATCAACCATCTCAACTTTCAGGGAGAGATTTAAGAAAGAGTTTGTCCGATCTTGAAAAAGAAATCTACAAAAAGGGTGTTCGACTCAATCCCGGGCAGCTCTCCCGCTTAATGCCCCCAGATGGACTCTCTCATACTCAAGCTCTAGAGTTGGTCTCTAAATCTCCAATCTCAATTGGTGCTAATTTTGACCACTATTTGAAAGATCTGGAAACGATTCTTCAAGCAAGCCAATCGGTTGGGTCCAGAAAAGTTCAATCTGTGTCAGCCACGCCAGAATGGTGTTACCAGGCAGGTATTGCGGTAGCAGAACTGGCTGCAATAGGTGCCCTTGCAGGCCTTGCCTGTTACATGAGCGAGGGGGCTTATGTAGAAGCATGCACTACAGCCGCCGTTTTTGGAGCCGCCGCAGCTGTTGCCGCTTTGGCTATGGCAATGGTCTGCGTGGCGCATTAACAAGCTATCGGCTCTGCAGGAGAAAGATCTTGAACCCCAAATTCACATTTTATGTCATATTCATTGCAAGCATGGTTGTGGCCTTGCTTCAGGGCTTCCGTGAAATCCAGAACGGATTTAGGGCTATACCATTAAGTTTGCTTGTGGTGTACTCGTGC
>JBIPMY010000378.1:0-6029 GCA_044376335.1 Bryobacter sp. | reverse complement strand
GACATCACCGTTGTGACGTTGCAAAGGTTAATCGCATGAGAAGTATCTTAGCGACCAACGCCGGACAGCTGGCACCCTTCTGCAACGGCCTCGAAATTGAAATGGAAGCAAGCCTTCCGCTCGGGTTAATTTCTGGCGGAACTTTTCTGGAATTCACGCTACAACTAATGCGAGGCAATCCAGTCGCGCCCATCTCAGATGGAATTCTCGAAGTTGAAAAGGAAAACGATCTGAGAAGCGAATTCAGAACGAAGCCGTCTGGGGTGATCACTGCCCTGGCCTGGGGTCAAAGCGACGGCATTACCGTCGTCACTGTCGGGAGAACTGTATGAAGTTACTAAGTTGCTTTTGCTTGCTAGCCACTGCCATGCTGTGGGCGGACGAGTCCTTAACGCCCATGGGCCAGGCCTTTCAGATCAACACCCCCTGGAAGGCACAGGCAGGCGATGACTTGCGCTGGGCCCAGCCGGATTTCGATGATTCGTCCTGGCAGAGCGAAAAAGCGTTGCCATCAAAAAACGGACTGGCATGGTACCGGCTGACGGTTCGCGTGCCCGAAGCTGCGGCCCCGTTCGGCTTGTGGATTCCACACGTGCTTAGGTCCGCCGAATTCTTCGTCAACGGCCAAATGATTGGCAATCATGGCGATCTCGAGAAGTGGTATCTCGAGCGGCGCGACCTCGTCGACCCGCTCCGGTTGCCCACTAATCTTCGCAGCGGCGACCTCATACACATAGCCGTGCGGGTCAATCGGACCGTCTCCGGCCCAGGCATCGCCGGCAAACCCGTTATCGGTGCCTGGCATGGTGTGGCCGCCGAGCACCAACTGGAGCTGATGCAGGCCTATCGCAGCTCAATTGTCAGCATCTTCATGAGCATCATCGTTTTCGGAACGGTCTTCCTGGCTCTCGTCTTTTGGCAAGGGAAACAGGAGCGGATCGAAGCACTCTGGGTTGCCGTCATTCTGCTTTCTTACCTTTTCGGTGATATCGAAGCCTACCGCGGCCTGGGTTTGCTTCAGGGTTGGACCCTCGTGTCGGGGACTGCGCTGGTGGTCTCCTTGTGGGGTGCCTGGCGCTTTTTCAATGGCTCGCCATCTCTGCCGTGGAAAGAGCAAGCTCCGTATTTGGCCATGCTCGCGGCACTTCAAACGATTCTTAGTATCGGTCGCTTTGAAGTCATCCCCTGGAATTACGCGGTTGTATCGCTGAGCATTGTGAATTTGCTGATGCTGCTTCGAAATGCCATCGATGCCTGGAGACGAAGCCGCAATGGAGAGATTTGGGTTCTGTGGTTCTTTGCCGGCTACTTTGTGGCAACGCTCGGAGCGCTGGTTTTTTACGTCAACGTGATCCAGCGGCTGCTAGCGGCTTCTCAAGTTGGAGTTGGAACCTCTTGGAGTTTCATGCTATATCCCTTCAGGCTCGATCTAAGAAACATTGGCGAAATGATCAGCGGTGCGATCATGGTTGGCATCCTCGGGAGGCGACTCTATCTGCTCCTACAGGAAAAGCAAATGCTGGCCTCAGAGCTTGAGGCAGCAAAACAGGTGCAGGATCTTCTCCTGCCAGCCGCTGACACTCCCACCCCCGGCTTCGTTGTCGAAAGCGCTTATCTGCCCGCACGACAGGTTGGCGGCGATTTCTACTTTGTCAACGCACTCGGCGATGGCCGCTTGCTGGTAGTAGTGGGGGATGTGAGCGGAAAAGGTCTAAGAGCGGCGATGCTGGTTTCGGTCGTCGTGGGCATCTTGCGTACGGCCCATGCCAGCTCGGCCTCAGTCGTTTTGCAAGCACTCAATGCTGGCCTTGCCGGACGCACAGGAGGCGGCTTCGTCACTGCCTGTAGCGTGATATTTGAAGCCAGCGGTAGCGCCACCATCGCCAACGCCGGCCACTGTCCGGTCTACCGCGACGGCAAAGAAATCGAGATGCAGCCCAACCTGCCCCTCGGCGTAGTCGCAGACAGCGCCTTCGACGAAGTAACTGCCCCGGCAGGCCGCTTCGTGCTGCTTTCAGACGGAGTGGTAGAAGCCGAAAACACCCAGCGCGAGCTCTTCGGATTTGACCGAACCCGCGACCTCAGCACTCAGCCCGCTCAGACGATAGCCGAAGCCGCCCGCGCCTGGGGTCAGAACGACGACATCACGGTTGTGACAGTGGAGAGAGCGGCATAGAAGTATCAGACCAACGGATTCTTCCATTTCAAGCCTGTGAATCTCAAAAAGTCTGTGTCCGCAGTATGAAGAGTTGCATTGGCTTCTATAGCCAATGCGGCAAGATGAGCGTCGGTGGTTAGATTAGCTCCCCGGCCCTCTGATCGCAAGAATCCAAAGGCAATTTCAGCATGTTTGGGACCCGGATTCAAAACTCGCACCATCGGACGCTCAAACCACGATTCAACATGCGTGGTAGGTTGATTCACCGACATGGGATTCCGGAAAACTCTCGGGCTCGTCCAAAGTCGAATAAATCCAAAAGCAACGACCCACAAAAACTCCAACCGCCTGATGATCTGAGAGACACCCAATCCACCAACGTTTCGCCACTTCGTGCGAGGGCGAATTCGAGTCTTATGCGTAAATTAGTAAATTGAGATCTGGCACAATCATGGTTTGTGTCGTTCTTCATCCAGTTGCCAGGCAAGCTCATTCAACCGCCTGTCGCCGATACCGGGCAGAAGGCCGCCAGGATGAGATTGATATTCAAAGACGGGTAATGCCGGATGCAAATCAGCGAGCCCCCGGCGTAAAGTCTCGTTCACCACAACCTTAAAGGGCTGATCCGTCTTCTTGGCCAGTTGTGCCAATTGCTCGGCCACATCATCCTCGAGAGTCAGAGTTGTCCGCATGATGACATCATGATGCCTTAACAAGTTGACGTCAAGATGCCGATCAGGGCCGCACTTCAAACTCAACCGACCGTACCGAGATCTGATACTTCTTTGGTGCATCCAGATCCCGCACCGCTACTTGCAAGACGTACTCGCCCGGTGCTGATTTGGCACCCAGCTGCAAGGCTCCCGTCACAGAGAGACTCTCGCCTTCCTTGTAGCCAGCAGGCTGAAAGGGAGTCTTCTTTCCCGTATAAGCCACCTTGCCATCGCGAAACAGAACTACTTGCGTTTCGAGATTGGCCGCGCTATTGCCCTTGGGCAGCCGTGCGTTGTAAACCATCGCCCCATAGGACAGCTTGGCCCCCGGCCGGACAATGCGCTGCGCGGGGCCGCCTTCGGTTTCATTGCGTTCCATCCAACCCTCACTCGAGACAACAAGATCGGACATCGCCAGGCGCTTATTCTTCAAATCCGGAATCTCGATAAACTGCGTTGCGGAACCCGTCTTCTTCGATCCCTGATCCTGTATGGCTGTGCGAAGCTGGTAGGCCCCCGGGCCGGGAACTTCCATCTCCATTTCCTGAGCCAAGCCGGCCTTCAATACCTTCGCGTAGCCGCCTCCTCTAAGCCGCACCTCATGCGACTTTGATACCTGCCTCACGGGTTGCCCGTTCTGGTTGTAGAGAACCACCAACTGGTCGATCACCGCCATCTTCCAGGCTTCCTGATTTTTGTCGGTGGCCTCGGCCTTAGCTTCACGAAAAGAAAAAGCGGACGGGTCGATATGCACCAGCGTTCTTAGAAGCGGCTTCCCTGCTGCATCGCTTAGAAAGATCGGTGTCATCTTGAGAGGCAATTCCACGGCCTGGAATGGGGACGACATTGCTCTGACGATTTCAGAAGCAGGCTGGGACTCTTCATCAGCCACACCGTAGAAGCCCTTGCGGTAGCGAACCTTGAGTCCGCCGCGCTTCAGCTTCACATTCAATTTCTGAAACTTCGGGCCATCTTTAGATTTCTCAAAAGTTTCATCATCCGGCTGAAAGGCCAGCAGATAGTAGCCCTCCTGATCTTCGAGCGCAGCCGTGAGCGCCGCCGAGATGTCGTTGGTATTTCGATAGAAGACCCCACCCGTTTCCTCAGCCAGTATTGCCATCCCGTCCTGCGACTGGTTGAAGTCCATCTGCCGCTGCTGCATTTGCCCCATGGCCCTGCGACTGTTGCCGGATGGCGCATCCGCCGCTGTCATACCTGTGTAGACGAGGCCGCGAGGATCGATTGTGTAGAGGACAACACCAGCGCGGTTGGAGGCATCCACCAGTTTTCGGATTGCCACAACGGTTCTTTCGCGTGCTCCGCCCATGGCACCCGGCATTTGCATCATGTCAGAGGTCATCCCGGCGTTGGTCATCGCGCGCGGAGCATCAAACATTTGCATGCTTTCTGAGAAAAGGATGAGCGACTTTCGGCCCGGTAACTCTCGCAAGCCGTTTACGACAAATTGAACCGAGGTCAGCATCGTCGAGGTGACCATATCCTGCCGTTGCCGATCGTTGATCTCATCGCGCAGTCGTTGCTCCATCGCCATTGCGGCAAGTGTAGGGTCTCCCGAATCCTCCAGTGGATTGTTGGTTACAGGAGCCAGCGAGTCTACTGAATTGATACTTCGAAAACGTGTGGCTTCAATTTGAGCGAGCAACTGCCGCTTGTCGGTTGTAAACTGCTGGAGCACGCCGAGTCCGGTGGAGGTGCGGAATAAAGCAACCAGATCGCCGGGCTGAATGTTTTTCTCTACAAAGTCTTTCATTGCGTTGCGGGCGTAATGACTGCTCACAAAAGAGAGGCTCAGGTCATCTACCAGCAGGGCAATTGTTCGTCTTACGTCCTGAGGGCGTATGGTCTTGGTGGGGGCGATGGGCGAGGCAGAAGCCACAGCCTGCCCTGCAGGAGCCACGCGTTGGCCTGGCACCCAGAGTGCGCTCTTCAAGACCTGCCGCTTCCCTTCCCTTGTCACCTCGAAATCGTCGATGGTGAGGTCCGGCACATGCTTGCCAGCTTTATCCAGCACCGTAACGTCAATCTGAATCAGGTTGACGTTTACCCGAATGGTGCTGTCCTGGGCAGATGCAAGCAACACCACGACGAAGAAGGGAATGATCCACATAGTTAGATACTAACTGTATCTCCTGGGAGCGGGCTTAACACCACGAGATCCTTCAGGTCAGGAATCAGATCAATCAATGCCTGAGGAGTGCCGGTAAGTGCATCGAAGCTGGCGTAGTGCATCGGAATCACCGTCTTCGGGCGAATCAACCGGCATGCCATCGCTGCCTGTTTGGGGCCCATCGTGTAGAAATCTCCAATCGGAAGGATAGCGATCTCAGGGTGGTAGAGATCGGCAATCAGGCGCATGTCCCCGAAGACGTCGGTATCCCCGGCAAAATAGAGGGAGCGGCCGTCGGGCAAACCAATCACAAGGCCACACGCCTCACCCAGCGGAATGAATTTGCCATCCTCTGAGAACGTCGAGGAATGAGAGGCGTGAGTCAATGTTACAGTGAGCGGGCCCAGCTTGCAGGTGCCACCCTTGTTCATCCCTACGGTATTCTTCACACCCTTGCTTTCCAGCCAGGTAGTTAAATCATAGATACCCACCACAGGACAGCCGAACTCGGCAGCCAGCGGCTGCACGCTGGCGATATGGTCAAAGTGGCCGTGGGACAAGAGGATTCCGTCGAGGCGAGTTGGCTTGTAGCCTGCGGGCGCCTTGGGGTTTTCCAACCAGGGATCGAGAAGGTATTTCTCCCCGGATGAGAGCGTGAGTTCAAACGAGCTATGGCCGAGCCAGGTAAGCGAGATCATTCGCCCATTGTCGCTCAAGGAGCGGTGATCGTGACAGGAGATCGCGCGCCCATCGGTACTTCGCCAAAGAGCCCGCGAATCAGGGCCGCCTCACTGGTGACAGTAGTAGAGAAGGTAGCCACCTGAGCATCGGCCATGGGAACCTTGCGCAAGAGGTAGGGGCTGCCCACCGCACAGAAGACAACCGGTTTTGACAAAGCCATCACTTCATCGACGAAGGCGGCAAAGACAGGGGCCAAAGCAACATCGCCCCGAAACGAAGTAGCGGCTACAAATGCTGCAATCACGATTGTCGAGCAATTTCCCAACTGCCCGGCGGTCTCAGTGAAGTC
>JBIPMY010000075.1:0-18495 GCA_044376335.1 Bryobacter sp. | reverse complement strand
AACGATCGCCCCGCCTTCATCTCCTTCACCTCACCCGGCCAGATCAACGCCATCGCTCCCGACACGATCGTCCCCGGTAACGTCAGCATCGTAGTAGAACGCAACGGTGTCCGCAGTACACCCGTAACTGCACAAGCCCGTGCACTCAATCCAGCCTTCTTTACCTACGACCAGCGCAACCGCCGTTTCATCGCAGCCCTTACCGCAGATAACAGCGCCTACATCGCCCCGGCAGACCTCTTCGGCGTCACCAGTATCAACGGCATCGCCGTCCGCCCGGCGCGCCCCGGCGACTTCGTGATTGCCTACGGCATGGGCATGGGCCAAACCAGCCCTAACCTGCCAGCCGGCACTATTCCACCTGCGCGTGAAGGCGGCCATCCGGTCTCTGGCACAGTGAACCTGCGCCTCGGTACTGCCACACTCAACCCGCTCTACGTAGGCCTTTCGAGCTTCGCTGGTGTCTACATCGTAGGCTTCCAGGTGCCACCCATGGCAACTGGTGACTATGAACTGCAGATCACGATCAATGGAACGTCATCGCCAACTGGTGTGGTGATTCCAGTCGTCCAATAGCCGGCACTCATTCCGGCAGCGATTCGATCAGCGCATTCAACTCCTGGCTCACCTCTTCCTCATGCGCGCGCTCAGCCGCAGCCTCTTCGCTTGTGTGAACCCCAGGCCAGGCGCTACGCCAGCGCAATGCGCGCCCATACAACGCTTCGGCCCGGTAACCACGCCGCTCACAACGGCCAAGAGCTTGCGTGAACATATGACCCAGCGCCACAGCTCCATAGATGTCGCTATTCACTGCACGCACCAGACGCTCCGCCTCGTCATACTGGCCTGCTTCAACCAGCGGTTCAGCCTGTGCCACAGCTTCAGCAAGTTGTTTGCGTGTCGCTTTCAGCCAGATCTCGTAATTCTTCATCGACATTAGCGGCAAACCTCGCGAATCCGTTCCAGCTTCGCATCGCTCAGATAGCCGTAACGATTGATCCAGAGCTTAGCTTGCGACGCCTGATGCACTGCGCGCAACCGGGCAGCAAAATCATCCACCGGTCCGTAACCATGCGCCAGCCCGTACACCGTAAAGTCTCGGGATTTCATATTGGCATCGCGAAATTTCTCCGCAATGCGCCGCTGGCAAAGCGCATGAGCCTCGTCCGTTTCGGGATAGCGGCAATCGGCCAGCGTACGATAGCGATCGTCATCCGAGAGCTTCAGCCAACCGGCAAGAGCAGGCACAAGCTTGCGCTCGTCCAGTCCTGGATTGGCCTCAAGCAGCGCCTCAGAATAGAAGCGCAACATCATCGGCCAGTGCATCGTGTAGAACTTGACGCTCGCCCCGTTGCACCCGGCCGCAAGCGCGGTAGGTGGTGTAAAGCCAGACCATTCATTGAATGGCGGCGGGAAGGCATTGGGAATCAGTTCCTTATCTTTGCCGCCTGCCTGATCCACTGCCTCCCGGGCGGTCTTCAGCAGCGTGCTGCACATCACCTGCTTCAGCTTGCCCCACTCCCCACCGCGCAGCTTTCCGAAAGCTTCAATCTCTTTTTCGACATTGGTATTGGTCAGCTTGCCATGCAGGCGCTGGTACCACTCAGCGGCATTGGCGCGTGCCCCCTTGAAATCAAGCCCCGCACGACTGGCCGCCCCTTCTGCGTGCTCGCTAAAGTCCAGAAAGAGGTCATCGAGAAAATACGGCGGGTACTCCGGCCAATCGATGCGAAGACCATCAATCTCTGGATAGTTCTTGAAGATGTCGCGAATCAGTGCCGAGAGATACCGCTGCACCTCAACACTTCCCAGGCTGCCATTGTTGGCAAGCCGCCGGGGCGGAATGCGGCCATCGGGCAAGCGCGGCGCATCTTCCGGCTTGGGGCCGCCAAACTGAACACGGTAACCAGGAGGAATCGCCGCCTGCACCTGAAAGTAAACCTTCACCTTGCGACGCTGCGCTTCTCGAATGAAGTCCTTGATCAGCCCTCCATGCTGCCGCGTAAGTTCGTTCGCCTGTGCAGGCTGGTATCGAAGCCCCTCAAAGAGCTTGAAATTGTGAGCGAAGCTCGGTGCGGTTCGAACGAAGAGTTCGCGCTTCCCCCACAGTGGTCGGTCAAGCAGACGCACCTTGCCGGCATCGGCATCAATTGGAGGCTCACGCGACCCGGTCCGCTCATCGGCAAGTTCCATCACATAAGGCGACGTGGTGACAGCGTTTACGCCAGCCCTCTCCACGAGGTTACGAAGCACCCCGTCAATACCTTCATTCTGGATGAATTCGGGCATCATCGTAACCCCGATCAAACGCTTGGGTGCGGCGCCTGCGGCAGCAAGCAAAGAGGTTGAGGCGAGCAGTCCTCGCCGGGTGAAGGTACGCATCAGGCCTACACTATACAACACTGAAACCAATTGGACAGGTTATCGAGCAGCGGTCCTCATTGCATAATTTCTCGCATGGCGACGACCAATCTAGCCATAACGTCCCCGCCTTCGTCAAACACTCACCATAGACATCAATTTCATTTTTATGCATAATCCAACCATGCAGAAACAACTCATGAAATGCATAGTCCTGGCAGGAATGATAGCTGGTGCCGCTTTAACTCCGCTACAAGCTCAAACACCTCGTCAAATTCATGTCACAGTTACAGACCCGCTAAACCGCTTCGTCACTGGTTTGGAGCTGGAGCACTTTGAACTAGTGCAACAAGGTATCCCACGTTCGATCACTGGCTTGATTCCGCCCGGCTCTCCGATCACAATCGCAGTAGTAGGTGAGGCACTCATGCAAGGAGTCCGTGGAGTTGAAAGCCCTGGAGATCTGCTCATCCAGACTAGCTCTATTGCCGATGCGTTGAAACAACTTGCCGCTTCCACAAACGCTAGGAAGTGCCTCCTGATCACGACGCCAACAACTGAGAACCTGACAATCCCCGGTGGGATTGAGGCGCAAGTTGTCGATCAAGCCAAATTGAGCCGCGCGATCATCGAACTACGCAACCAATATGTATTGCTGGTAGAACTCAGCATCCCGGGCCAGGAGTTTGAAATAGTTTTAAAGCAACCGCCAGGGTTGCCAACGCTTAGGCCATCCTGGAAGCCAATAGCCTTGAAATAACGGGAACTCGTCGAGCCCTATCGATGCACAGCGCTCGTAGTATGGTTTCTGGCATGGCGACGACCAAGCGAACCATAACCCCCGACGCGGCCGGCTCAGTTCCATCGACAAAAACAATCGAAAAGTCCTCGCTCTCTTTGCGCGGGCCAAAGAGCTAGGCACGAGAGTCACCATCCCGGCTCGCGACCCTGAAGATCTCTTCATGCTTGCACCAAACCTCAAACTGGTTCACGTGTGAATGAAGCTCGCAGAATTCTCCAAAATCCGCCCCAAAACCCGCCCCCCACATGCTATTTTTGTATGTGCCGCTCGTAAGCGCTCCACCAAGCGTCCTTGGCGTAATTCCTGCCCGCTTCCTCTCAAGCCGATTCCCCGGTAAAGCCCTCGTCACCCTTAAAAACAAGCCAATCTTGCAGCATGTTTGGGAAAAAGCGAGCCGGGCAAAGACCTTGACCCGGGTTCTGATCGCCACCGACGACCAGCGTATCTTTGACGCCTCCCACGCCTTCGGCGCAGAGGTGGTCATGACCAGCCCCCATCACCTCTCGGGCACAGATCGCGTCTCCGAAGCCGCCGCAAACCAACCCTGCGACATCATCGTCAACATCCAGGGTGACGAACCTTTAATCGACCCTGCCGCCATCGACCTTGCCGCACAGGCCCTCATCGACGACCCCTCCCTCGTCATGTCAACCCTCAAGCGCCGCATCGACGTCCCAAGCGAGATCACCAACCCGAATTGCGTCAAAGTCGTAACGGGTTTCTCGGGCGACGCCATCTACTTCTCACGCTGCCCCATACCCTACAATCGCGGCGTCAACGAAGCTTACTTTAAACACATCGGGCTTTACGTATACCGCAAGGATTTCTTGCTCGGCTATTCCGCAATGCCTGTTGGCCCCCTCGAACGCGCTGAGTCTCTCGAACAGCTCCGCGCACTCGAAAACGGCCACCGCATTCGCGTCATCGAAACGCAGTACGAGTCTCTCGGGGTCGACACACCCGAAGACCTTGAACGTGTCAATCAACTCATCTCTCAGGGGAATCTTCTTCAAAATGGCTAAGTACATTTTTGTGACCGGCGGCGTAGTCTCTTCTCTCGGAAAAGGCATCTCCGCCGCGTCGATTGGCTGTCTGCTCGAAAGCCGTGGCCTCCGCGTCGCAATGCAAAAATTCGACCCCTACCTCAACGTCGACCCCGGCACTATGAGCCCCTTCCAGCACGGCGAAGTCTTTGTTACCGACGACGGCGCTGAAACCGACCTCGACCTTGGCCACTACGAACGATTCACCCACACCCACCTCTCACAAGCCAACAATCTCACCAGTGGCCGCATCTACGAACGCATCATCTCCCGTGAGCGTCGCGGCGATTACCTCGGCAAAACCGTCCAAGTCATCCCGCACGTCACCGACGAAATCAAAGCCAACGCCCGCAAGGTAGCCGAAGGCGTCGACATCGTCATTGTCGAAATCGGCGGCACTGTTGGCGACATCGAATCTCTCCCTTTTATCGAAGCAATCCGCCAGCTCCGTCACGAACTTGGCCGCCACAACAGCGTCTTCGTCCACCTCACCCTGGTGCCCTGGATCGCCGCCGCTCAAGAGCTCAAAACCAAGCCCACCCAGCACAGCGTCAAAGAACTCCGCGCCATCGGTATCCAGCCAGACGTTCTCATCTGTCGCTCCGAGCGTCCTCTCTCAGACGACCTCAAAGGCAAGATCGCCCTCTTCTGCGACGTCGATGTTGATGCCGTCATCGCCGCCCCCGACGTCTCGAGCGTCTACGAAATCCCACTTGTCCTCGCCGAGCAAAAGCTCGACGAAAAGATTCTCGAACTCCTCAACCTGAAGACTCCACCCTCGGATATGTCCAACTGGCTCGACATGCTCGACCGCATGAAGAACCCCATCGACGAAGTCGACATCGCCCTTGTCGGCAAGTACGTTGAATACGAAGACTCCTACAAGAGCCTTAAGGAATCCCTCCTTCACGGCGCCACCGCCCACAAGCTCAAAATCAACTTCAAGTGGATCGAAGCGCAAGAGCTCGTCTGGCCAGACTGCAAAGAATCCCTCGCCCAGTACGACGGCATCCTCGTCCCCGGCGGCTTCGGCCCTCGTGGTATCGAAGGCATGCTCCAGGCCATCCGCTACGCTCGTGAAGAACGCGTCCCTTACTTCGGAATTTGTCTCGGCATGCAAACGATGGTCATTGAATACGCTCGCAACGTCTGCGGACTGAGTGGCGCAGACTCAACCGAATTCGATGCCGCTCCCGCCCATCGTGTCATCTACAAGCTGCGCGAACTCAAAGGCATTGACGAACTCGGCGGCACCATGCGTCTCGGTGCTTACGACTGCAAACTCGCCACAAATTCTCTCGCTCGCCAGGCCTACGGCGAAGCCGAGATCAGCGAACGCCACCGCCATCGCTACGAATTCAACCGTGAATATCAGAAGGTCCTGGAAGACAACGGCCTTCGCATCACTGGTGAATCCCCCGATGGCGCTTACGTAGAAATTTGCGAGATCCCGGGCCACCCCTGGTTCCTCGGTTGCCAGTTCCATCCGGAGTTCAAGTCAAAGCCGCTGGAGCCTCACCCGCTCTTTAGCGCCTTCGTTCTGGCCTCACATGCAAACCGGCAGAAGCGCCTCGCCCGCCTCGCACAACCACTCTTCACCCAATGAAATTCACACTCATTGCCGGCCCCTGCGTGATCGAAAGCGCTGAGCATTGCCACTTCCTCGCAGACTCTATCCACGGCCTCGTCGGCGACTTCATCTTTAAGGCCAGCTTCGACAAAGCCAATCGCTCGAGCATCCACTCCTATCGTGGCCCGGGCATCAAGGAAGGCCTTGCTATCCTCGCCTCAATCCGGGCCAAGGGCATTCCTGTCCTCACCGACATCCACGAAGCCTCCCAGGCCGATGAAGTAGCAGAATCGGTCGACGTGCTTCAGATCCCGGCCTTCCTTTGCCGCCAGACAGACTTGTTGCTCGCGGCAGGCCGCACCGGCAAAATCGTCAACGTCAAGAAGGGTCAGTTTGTTGCCCCCTCAGACATGGGCAATGTTGTCGACAAGATTCGTTCTACCGGCAACAACAACATCATCCTCACCGAACGCGGCTCGAGCTTCGGCTACAACAACCTGGTCGTCGATATGCGCGGCCTCAAGATCATGCGCGATTTCGGCGTCCCGGTAATTTTCGACGCCACCCACAGCGTCCAGACTCCCGGCGGGCAAGGCACAACCAGCGGTGGCAACCCGGAATTCATTCCAACACTAGCCAGAGCCGCCACAGCCGCCGGTATCGACGGCGTCTTCATCGAGACTCACGAGAATCCCGCCAAGGCCCTGAGCGACGGAGCCAATGCCCTTCCCCTCGATCAGTTAGCCCCGCTCTGGCACCAGCTCGAAAAGATTCGCGCCGCCCTCAACGATTAGGTCCCCAAAAACGTCAGATACTGTGAGTAGATAACATTATGCGGAATCGTATCCAGCGCAACTCCCGTCGCGGCTTCTCGCTGACAGAACTTCTGATCGTCATCGCGATCATCCTGATCATCGTAGCCGCCGCCCTACCGCGCCTCACACGTGCTCGAATGTTCGCTGAAGAAACGGCAGCCATCCGCGCTGTTTCTGTAATGCACACGGCCCAGACCCAGTATTATTCTCAGTTTGGCCGCTATGCCACTTCTCTGTCAGAACTCGGCCCTCCGGCCAGCGGCGCAGCAGGCCCTAACGGCGCCGACCTTCTCGACCGCGAGCTCGGCGAAGGCCGCAAGGGCGGATATATGTTCGCCATCCAGGGCAACCCGCAAGGCTACATCATCACCGCACAGCCCAAACAATTCGGCACCAACGGTAGCCGTACCTTCTACTCCGATCAGACTCAGATCATCCGAAACCGCTTCTCAAACGAGCCAGCAACTCCTCAAGATCCCGAAATCGGCTCCTCCGACAAACCAACTGCAGACAAGAAGTAGCTAAAATCAGGCTTCACGCCGTCGATGAGCCTAGGTAGGCACAGCGAGTGTAGTTCTTGACTCAGTTTTACTCCAGCACGTCTCCCTTGGTGACTGGGTCCGCATCGAAGGCATCGCCCACCCCGGGAGGGCCGTCCATCCATCGGCGTCGAGCGTATTGCGTGGATTCGTTCCGGCCCCTACACTCCTCACTCAAGCTAAGAGAGCCCCAGTAAGACTTCGAAGCAGCTGTCGATTGATTCAATCCGCAGGCAAACACCAAGGGAATCGGAATAACCTACACAACCCATCAGGGCCTCCCCAAAGCTCTCACCGTTGACCAAGCATACATCCGCCAGATCCTGGTTAATTTCCCCGGTAATGCTGGTAACTTCAATATCGATATCAATTGGTCGCCGAAAGATTCATCAACGGGGCAGATTCGTTTCGCTGTCCGGGATTCAAGAGAGCCAAATCCTCGCTTGGCTTCAAAAATGGCAGGTGCAATCCAGCCTGCCGAAGACGGCAATCAGGCACGGACCCTGCTCGAGAATCACCGATTTGCCAAATCATCATGGATTGTCACATGCCCGCTCTGGATGGCTATGCAAACTCAACAGCCATTCGCTCAAGACCCGACTTTAGCAAACGCCCTCACGGCAAATGCTCTCAATTGAGAGCGTGAAAAATGCACAGCCGTCGGCATGAACGACTTTCTCAGCAAGCCCTTCAAACCCGAAGAGCTCGCTGTAGTGCTAACTCGATGGGCTCAGCCTACATCCAGAAATGCCACTTCTTCGTCCAAATCACATATAGGCTTAGCACCAGATTCGTAACCGCATGCACAAAGATCAAGTCGCCCAGGCTTTTGGTCCGCGTCATCCACCAGTTCCACACAATCCCTGTCAGCAGCCCCACTTCCCAATATGGGCCGTGTTCTACAGCAAACAAAGCAGCTACGATCCAAAATGACTGCCGGTCGCAACTCCCCATCGGCAACTCTTCAAAGTCTTTCTTCACCAGCCATCGCAGCATCCACGCCCGCCAAAACAACTCCTCGAGAATCGGCACCATTAACGCCGCACTAATAGTCCGAAACAACAGCAAGAGCGGGCTCGCCAGTTGTTCTGCACTCAGGGATACCTTCACTTCGCCCATTACCGAATTCGTAAACAACCAGTGCTGACGCCAGCCTGGAAAGATCGAGTCGGGGGCAATCCACAAGAAAAAAGTAGCGACACCAATCGCCAGACTGGGTGCAAAAAAGCGCACCTTAAAGTCGAGCACCCGGCGCGAGAAAAACCAGATCGAAGCTCCCACCACCAGCACCCGGACTGCATACTCCCAGTCACCCAGAAACGCCAGGCTCTTCTGAATCGCCAACATCCCAATAAAGATCAGGAACGGCGCAATATAGGCAACAGTTGGGTTCTGCAACATCAGGGTTTTGCTCCTCGAATCCAGTTCAGGATCGTATTGTACTCAGGCGAATCCTTCTCAAAACGAACTCCACCACCGTGTGGCACTGTATTGCTTCCGGCCACCCCTTCACTCTCGGCTGTAGACGTCGGTTTCTTCAGTATCAAACTCTCTTCCGGGTTCTCAAGGTTCACTACCCGCAAGGCCGATGCGACACTGTTGCCATCAAAAATCGCGTGGCTCGCATGACACTGCACGCACGCATAACCATCCTTGCCACGCTTCTCGAGGATCGGCTGTACATAGCCGCGGAAGTAACTCTCATCCGGCCGCTCTGTTGTGCGCCCGCGTGGCCCTTGCTGGCCAGCCATTTTCGGCCGGGGTGGCGCAGCGTTAAAGGCCTTCAGCACCTCAAGATTCACTTCGTTTGCCGGGTCCTTCTTTGCCACAGACACTAGCTGATCCCTGGCTGCACCAGGCGCACCACTAATCTTACTTACCGAACCAAATTTAGCGTCCCGGGTCATGAGCGTGGCCTGCATCGCCAGCCGCCTCATCTCGGCGTCACTGCTCTCAATCAACGGCAGCAACGCTTTCGCAAACCGCGTATTGCTCTCGCCAAAGAAAACCGTCTGCTCGATATCGTTGCCGATCCGGTTATAGATTACAGGCGAAACCGTATGAGGGTCTGCCTTCAAATCGTAAGTATCCGCACGCCGCAATTGATACTCGGTAACGGCAGATAAAAAGCGTTTCCGGTTCCTGTCGTTTTCAGTTTCCAAAAAGCGGGTGTACTTCTCAGCCAGCCGCGCCTCATGCTTCAGCCGCCCGCGAATCACGCGCTCCCGGTCTGCCTCGTGCGCCATCAGCGGAACCCAGTTGTTATACATGTACCGAATGTTTTCGTCGCCCAGGTTATAAAGCCCTTCGCGAAGATTCCGCTCCACCCAGTCCGACTGGGGCTTCTTGAGCCCGGCAAGAAAGGTATCTTCAATCTTGCCCTTCACCGCATCATCCGGGCTCCAGAACCACATTTGCCACAAGCCCTTGAGTGCCTGAATTTTTACGGGTTCGCTAGTTGAAGCAGTCTTGGCAATCAGCCCGTCGACAAAACGTGAATCTCTTGCCAGCTCGCGAAAATGCGTTGCAAACACCCGCGTCGCACCCCACTCCATCCGCGAATCTTTGCTTGCCAGTGCCGCCAGCAGCACATCGTTACCCTGTCCACGACGGCTCAACACCTGCCTCATGGCCCAGGCTGCAGTCCGTTGCACCAGCTTGCTAGTATCCGCAAGTGCACTCTGGATCAAACCAAGGTCCTCAACCAGCGCGAGCCGCCCCAATACCTCCACCGCCAATTGCCTTACCAGAACATCTTTACTCTTCACCAGCCCTCGCACCCGGGCCAGCACTTCAGCCGAAGGCCGGTCCCAAATCTGCTCAAGCGACAACAACAACTCTTCCCCACCCTCGGGCAACTTGGAGACAGTAGAACCCCAACCCTTCTTGGCTTCCCCATTCGGGTAGTACGCACTCAATGCCAACACTGCCATTTGTGTTTCGCGGAAGGGAGTACGGAAGTTCTCAAAGCTCTGCAAAGGATCGAGCCAGCCGCCAAAGTCCTGTTGTCGGCCAAGCAGGAATTTCAAAGCCTTGGCCACCTGTGGGTTCTCCCTGGGAATCCCAGCCGCAGCCAGTGCCCAAACCGCGTGCCCCGTCTGAAACTCCACATCTTTCTCTTTGGCCTCAAACTTCATCGACCATTGGCCGTTTTCTCGCTGTGCAGCCAAAATTTTCTCAGCATTGCGGGCGATCTTTGCCGCATGTTTTACCCGGTCAATCGCAGCCAGTCCCAGCGTCTGGTAACAAAGGTCAATCAGATTCTTGTGATCGTCCTGCTCCATCAACTTGGCAATAGCAGGATCCTTCGTCACTTCCCACGCATACCAAGCCACCTCATAGTTACTCACCAGCGGCTGGTTCCCGTTCGTCTCATCCGGCGGCAGGGCAGTGCGCCCATCATAGTAAAGCTTCAAATACTTCTTCACCCCATCGTGAAAACTGGGCCGCGTCTCACCGGTCACCTGCTTTTCCATCACGTCCATCAGGTGCGACATCCGGCTCAGCACATTGGCCGGGGCCGAGATAACACGCGCCCAAACAGCCCCATCCTGCTCGAATCCATAAAGCGGCCGGGGATTGTTATAAAAGCGCTCCGACATAAATTGCAGCGAACTGCGCAGTTCAACCCCATAGCCCTGACGTGCCGCATACAACTGCCCGCGTTGCGTAAAGTGCGTCACGTGGCAAGCCACACAAAGCGATGTCTCCTGGTGCACATTGGCAACCCGGTCAAACACCCCTCCGCGACGAGGCGTATTCGCATGCCAGCTATCGCCAGCCCCCATCAGATAATCGATACCCGCACGAACCGCCTGCTTCAGGTCGTCAAAAGGTGCAACACCATACACCCGCGTCCGCAATCGATACTCAGGATGGTTGGCAACAACGCGAACGTAATAGTCTCCAGCTTCCCGAAACACTCGAGTCGTGTATTTGTTACCCGGTAATGCCTGCACCTCGTGAGGTACTGAAACCGGATCTTCACCCTCGGTATACAAAACTGTTTTGCCACCCACAACACGAAAAACAGAAACGTCGACCGGGAGATTGTCCCGCTCCATCAACTCCACCTGAAAACCCACCAGCTTCGGCTTTCCGCCATCAAAGCGAAAACGGTACCAATCTTCGTCCCCCTTCTCAAATTCAGTTAGAGGCTTGCCACGCTTGCGGCTTGGCGCCGGCAAATAGGCACTATCGTCGCCACTCCCTAGCATCAAGCTCCCAAGTGAAAGCTGGGTTGCAGAGGTCCATTCATTATTCGGCTCAAGCTCCAACTGCCGCGTCTCACCGTAATCATGCACCACAACTTTTGCTAATCCGGCCGGCTGCAAATTGTATTGGCAATCTTTCGCAGGTTGATGGGTGAATGCCCAGTCGCGGTCCCCAGGATGCAGGGTCTTCTCAAGACGCACTTCTCCGCATCGAAAAACAAGGGGCGTCTCCTTAGCGAATGAGCCGGAGATCAAGACCGAATAACTACGCGAAGCACGAAATTGTGCCCCTGAAACGGCTAGCTGGCCCCACAGGGAGCCAGCTAGCAACATTAGTACCGAAAACTTCACTCTAATAGCTTAACCGCACTTGGCAAGCAATTCGCGAATCTTCTGCTCATCCTGTTTCGGCGGGGCCTTGGTGAGTGCCATTTGAGCCGACTTCTTGGCATTCATCCTGTCGCCCTTCTGGTAATAAGCCATGGCAAGGTGATAGTGAAAAATGTAACGGTTCGGATCCTTTTTCACAATGTCGGTGAAGATGTTGATCGCCTGATCTGAAAGATTCTTCTTGATGTAGATCAATCCAAGAGTATCGGAGATATCGATATTGGCAGGTACTTTCTGCTTTGCGCGTTCGGCATAGCTAAGGGCCACATCGAGATCTGATCCCTGGTCAGCCATGATCATGGCAAGGTTATTCAGAGCAAGCACATTGCCTGGATCCATCTTTACAATCTGCTCATAGATCGGCTTCGATTCAACTACTTTGCCCTGTTTGTCGTAGATCATTGCAAGGTTCAGGGGGGCCAATGGATCGTTGGGCAGCAGAGTGCCAGCTTGCTTGAAGTACTTGATGGCATTAGCGTCATCGCCCATGCGCTTGTGTACCTCAGCAAGTCGAACTACAACGGAAGCGTCCTTCGGATTTGCCGCCAAAAGCTTCATGAACTCAGGCAGAGCGCGCTCGTAGTTGCCCACGCGTACCGCTGTATTTGCAAGTGCATTCCGAATGTCATTGCGGTCGGGGGTCTTGGCCAATTCAGCTTCAATCGTCTTGACTGCAATATCGCCCTTGCCGAGCTGCAAGTAGGTTTCCACAGTTCCCAACAGGCCTCGCGTATCGCTGGGATTTGCCTTCATCATGCGATCAAAGGTGACTTGCGCCTTATCTTTTTGGTTCGTATCCAGTTGAATTCGAGCCGTCATGTAAAGCGCGTCGCCCATGTTCGGATAGCGGGTAAGAATCATGTCGAGATCCTTTTGCGCAGCGGAGAAATCCTGCGTTCCGTAAAGAGCAGTAGCTCTCAGCAGACGCCCTCTGACTTCGTTCGGGTCATAAGCCAATACCGCGTTAGCGTACTCAAGCGCCTTGCCAAATTCCTGCTTCTGCAGATGGATCTGTGCAATCAGCAGCTTTGCCATTTGGAAGTCAGGCCTTAGCTTCAGAGCTTCCTGAAGCTGTACCCGTGCCTGGTCTGCATCGCCACGCGACAAAAGCGCCTTGGCAAGATTCATTCGCATCACGTGGTTCTGGGGTGCGCGGGAGATGGCAGACTGCAAATCAGTTACCGCCGTGTCCACTTGATCCTTGGTACCGCTCTGCAGCAGCAGGCTCGCGCGAATGGCCAGTGCATCGTTATCCTTCGGGTCTTCCTTCAGAATTTCTTCCACAAGGCGGACAGCATCCGTCTTCTTGTTCATGAAGATGTAGGTTTCCACGATACGCTTCTGGTAGTCGTGCTTTTTGTCTGCGACTTCTTTCGCGCCTTCTTCAAACTGCTTCATGGCGCGCTCAAAATCGCGAATCTTGAAGTAGAAATCCCCAACCAGCATTCGGGGTTGGTCAATCAGCTTTGTGCTTTTTCCGATCGCAAGAATCTCGTCCAAAACCACCTGCATTTTGTCGTACTGCTTGGAGGCAAAGTAGTGAGCTGCAAGCTGGGCTTTGAGAACAGGCTGCTTGGGAAGAGCTGCGATCTTGCGCTTCAATACTTCCTCGGCCTGGGGAATCATTTCCTTCTTGGCATACTCGGCATAAAGGACGTCATAGTTGGAGGCATTTTCCTTGTCAGCCGCCATTGCCTTGTTGATGTATGCAATCGCTTCGTCCGTCTGCCCGTCCTGCATCAACACTTGAAACAGTACAGTCGACAGTTCCTTCTGATACGGCTTGGTTTTGTCGGCAAGCTGCAAATCTTCAAGCGCGCCCTTCAAATCGTTGTCGGCAAGCTTCAGAATGCCGCGCAACCGAAGACCCTCAAATCCCTTGGGATCCTTGTCCAACAAGCGCTTCGAGATGGTTTCAATTTCCTTGAGAATGTTCTTTGGCTTGGATTCGCTCTTTGAATAGATAGCCAAATAGATTTCCGCCAGCTTCGAGGCTGCTTCGGTGTTGTTTTGGTCCAGCTCTACGCATCGCTGGTAAGCACGCAAGGCATCCATCGGGCTGCCCCGCTTCAATTCGGCATTACCCAGCTGATAGTAGGCTTGTGCGAATCGTGCATCTTTTTGGAGTGCACGCTTGTAGAAAATAATCGCTTCCCGGTATTTCTCATTCTTGAAATAGCGGTCACCGGTCTCTAAGTACTTTTGGCGAGCAACCTTGGGATCGCTGTCACAACCGGTAAAGGCGAGGGCCAAGACGCCCACTGCGGCAAGTTTCAGAATATTCATCACGATTTGCACCTGTTTGGATTCCTTATCATCATACCCTGCCTTGTACCGGCACTAAACAGAACCATTGGTACTAAATCGTTCTACGGCTGTAAGAATCCCCCTCCAGTTCCGTCCTGATCAGTAGAGAGAAAACGAGACAACGATGATTACCCTGGCACTTCCCGCAAATCAGATGGATCATACACCTATGGTCAATGCTGATTTTGAGCGCGTGTATCGCGAATCAAGCGATGCCGTATATCGCTCTGCCTACCGCATCCTGGGCAACTCTGAAGATGCCGAAGATGTCCTCCAAACAGTGTTTTTGCGTTTTCTTCGCCGAGACCTCTCCCTGGGAATCGTCGATAAACCCGAACCTTACCTGCGCCGTGCCGCTGTCAATGCCGCCGTAGATCTCATCCGCAACCGCAAAAACAAGGCGGCGTCCATCGAAGACCTCGCCCACGAACCCTCCCGCAAGGCACAGCAGGAACTCAGTTCCCGCCTCCGCGATGCCCTTTCCCGCATCGACCCCAAGTGGGCAGAAATATTCATCCTTAGACATGTCGAAGGCTACGGCAACAAGGAAATTGCCGAACTCCTCGACACCTCACAAACCATGATCGCGGTGACTCTCTTCCGCGCACGGCAAAAACTCCAAAACGAAATTCGTCTCGAATCCGGCTCTCTCGCACTGTAAACGACTCCACTCAAAAGGCAAAAGCAATGGACCCCAAAAACAATCAGATCAATCTCGACGACGCTACCAGCGCGATGAAGCAAAATGAGCCCACCGCTGAACAGACCCGTTCGGCAACGGCCCGCGTCTTCTCCGCTCTCCAGTCAGAACCTGCCTCGATCATTCCAGATCGACTGCGCAGCGAGGCCGACTTCTCCACCCTGCTTCAGCCCTACCTGCGCGGAGAACTCACCGAGGCCCAGCGCATGCTGGTTGACGATCACCTGGCGTCCAACCCGGCTTATCGTCGTCAACTGGACCAGCTTCGCGGCAACGTGCGTGAGATGCGTCCCGCCACCAAGCCCCGCTCCACCACCCGCACGGTGGCCCCCTGGGCCATTGCCGCCGGTTTGTTGATCACCACCGGGTATATGGCCCTCGACAGTATCGACCGTCTGATGGCCCCCGCCGGGCCGCGCGCAGAAATCGCAACAGTCTCCGGCGAAATCTTCAAGGTTTCCGCTGCCGGGCTTGAAAGCGTAAAGCCTGGCGCTCCTCTCAAGGAGGGTGAAGCCATCCGCACTGCCAAAGGCTCTTCCGCCGTCGTCCGTCTCCCCGACGGCTCGCTCATCGAAATGAACGAACGCGCCGAACTCAGCATCTCTGCCGCCTACAGTGGCTCAACCATTCGTCTCGAACGCGGCAACATTCTTGTACAGGCCGCCAAGCAAAAGCGCGGCGCACTCAAAGTTGCAACGCGTGAAAGCACAGTCTCCGTCAAGGGCACCATCTTCTCGGTGGCCGCAGGTCTGCGCGGCACGCAAGTCGCGGTGGTTGAAGGTCACGTCGTTGTAGAGCAGGACGGCAAAACCGAAGACCTGCTACCCGGCCAGCTCACCGGCTCTCAAGCCTCTCTCAAGCGCAGCAAAGTCTCTGATCAGATTGCATGGTCAAAGGACTCCGCTCGCTATATGGCCATGCTAGGCGAGTTATCAACCATCTCGAAGCAAATTGAATCTCTCCCCCTGCCTTCATTGCGCATGGGCTCCAAGCTTCTCGCACAACTCCCGGCCGACACAGTTGTTTATGTCGCTATTCCTAACCTGAGCGGCACCGTAGCCGACGCGACCAAGATCTTTGAAGATCGCCTCAAGCAGAGCCCCGTGCTCCAGGAATGGTGGAACACCGAACAAGTCGCTCAGGCCCGCGACATCGCCGAGAAGCTCCGCTCCGCAGGCAGCCAGATCGGTGACGAAATTGTCATCGCCGCTTCAGTCTCTGCCCAAAAGAACCTCGGCTCACCCATCATCCTCGCAGAAGTCAAAGGCAGTGCCGCACGTACCGCCCTCGACACTCAGGTCCGCCAGATTGCGGGCAGCACTGAAATGAGCAAGCACATCCACATCTCTGACAATCTGCTTGTCATCGGTGAAAACGCTTCTGTCTCTGGCGGCTTCGAGTCCACATCACTGGCGGCAACCGTCAAAAAATCTTACGCCAAAGGTGCCGGATGGATTCTTGCAGTTGATTTGGAACAAATCTTCGCGCAATCCGTTACCAAGAGAAGCATGGGTGAAGACAAACAAGCCATCAACCTCAGCGGAGCCAACCAGCTCCGTCACCTGATGGTGGAGCGTCGCGATGTCTCCGGTCGCGCCGATACCCGAGCCTCGGTCAGCTTCAGCGCGCCCCGCACCGGCATCGCAAGTTGGCTCGCTGCTCCGGCTCCGATGCCTTCGCTCGATTACATCTCACCCGAGGCAACCTTCGCCATGAGCGCCGTCACCAAAGACGCAAGCCAGATGGCCGAAGAGTTCTTCGCTGCCATGAATGGCCTTTCGAGCAACGTAAGTGAACTCGAAAAAGCCCTCGGCATCAGCGTCGTCAACGACCTGCTTGGTCCTATCGGTGGCGAACTCACCTTCGCAGTCGATGGCCCACTGCTCCCGGTGCCCACCTACATCTTTGCCACAGAGGTCTACGATGCCGCACGCCTCACCTCATCACTACGCCGCGTCGTGGATGCCTTCAATCAAAAGGCCGCCGGCACTTCCATGGGTCAGGTCAAGCTCTCTGAACAGGCTGTAAACGGCCGCGTCTTCTACACCATCCAGCACGCCGCCCTGCCGGTGGAACTGAACTTCACTTACTCCGGTGGCTACATGGTTGCCGCCGCCAGCCGCGACACCATCCTCAAGGCCCTTCAGACTCGCAACAATCTCCTCAGCCTGCCGCGCAGCCGCCGCTTCATCGAGCTTCTGCCCGCAGATGCCGAGGTGAATGCCTCAGCCGTCTTCTGGGTCAACATGGGCACGAGCCTCGAAGCAGTCGCCGGCTCACTCAAAGGTTCGCTCAGTGCAGACCAGAAGAAAGCAGTCGATCAGTTCACCGCCAACTCCGGGCCGGTCCTGATCACCGCCTACGCCGGTCCTGACAGCATCACTGTTGCTTCTTCCAGCGGCTTCTTCGGCTTCGGCCTCGATAGCCTCCTCGCCGCTGGCAAAGGCAGCCCCATCCTCCCGCAGATCCTCGCTAAGGCAGTTGGCGGAGCGGGTATCATAAACAAACAACAAAAGGTCCAATGAGCACTCCTCTCGACGCCGTCATCCAGCTAGATAATCTTTCCGTTCAACTCGGTTCGCGGCTCATTCTCAACAAGCTGCAAGTCGAACTCAAAGGCAGAACGATTGGCCTGCTGGGGCCTAACGGCGCGGGCAAGTCCACGCTCATCAACACGCTCCTCGGCTTCTACGCGCCGTCCTCCGGGACGGCGCGTGTTTTCGGTCACGACGTCCATAAAGAAACCCGCTTCATTCGCTCCCTCATCGGCTACATGCCCGAGAACGATTCCTTCATTGCCGACATGAACGCAGTCACCTTCATTCGGATGATGGGCGAACTCTCCGGCCTGCCGCCAGAAACCGCCCTCGAGCGAGCCCACGAATGCCTCTTCTATGTCGGCCTCGGAGAAGCCCGTTATCGCAAGCTCGGCACATACTCTCTGGGCATGAAGCAGTTAGCCAAACTGGCCCAGGCCATCGTCCACGGCCCCAAGCTCGTCATCCTCGACGAGCCCACTAATGGCCTTGATCCCCCAGCTCGCCGCCGCATGCTCAAGATGATCCGCGAAATGCGCGACAACGCAGGAATGCGCATTGTTCTCTGCTCTCACCTCCTGCGCGACGTCGAAGACACCTGCGAAGAAGTCATCATTCTCAAGGGTGGCTCGATCGTCCATTACGCTGATCTTGAGGCCGAACGCAGCGCCAACAAGCGCTTCGTCGAACTGGAAACCGTAGGCGACGACGAAGGCTTCGCAGCAGCGATGGAAGCACTCGGGGCAACTTGTGCCATGGCCGGAAAAGGCCGCTGGAAGATGGTTCTCCCCGCAGAATTCAGCTTCCGCGAGCTCTTCCGTGTCGCCACCGAAAAAGACCTCGAACTACGCCGCCTCAATTACCGTAAAGACACTTTGGAAGATATCTTCCTCAAAGCGATGACCCAATAATGGCCGTCTACAAACGAACTTACACCACCTACTCAGGGCCACTCACCCCGCCGCGGACACGCTTTCTCGTCTTGCCGCGTTACTCCTACGAGCGCCTCTTCCAGAGCCGTTTCCTCACGGGCTTCCTGGTTGCCTGCTTCTTCTTTCCGCTGGGCTGCGCCGGCTATCTCTACCTGGTGAACAATCTCTCGGTTTTCTCCAGCATGGGCTTCCCGGTTCCCGACGTCTTCAAGATTGACTCGAGCTTCTTCCGCGTCTTCATGAATTTTCAGGGTGGCCTCGCCTATATCCTTACAGCCCTGATCG
>JBIPMY010000074.1:0-18529 GCA_044376335.1 Bryobacter sp. | reverse complement strand
CTTAGACACGTTACTAGAAGGCCGAGAAAGCAATACTCACGCATACGTTTGGATTCTAGCCATTTTGTGAATCCGAGGCAAGGAGCTATGGGGATGCCAGTCCACGCAAGTTCACGGCTGCTTCTCGTTCAGTTCCCGTCGCCGAATGATATTCGCCAACTGGTTCTCAGTCAGTTGAGGGATATCGCTGAAGTCAATTTTGGAATCGTCTCCAGCCTCTTGGTCGATAGCGATTTGGAGTATTGCCCGCTTCTCTTCGTCAGTCCATTGCCTGCGCTCGATATCTTCCGAACTCATGCGTATCAGAGATGATGCCGGTGATTTTCTGAGCGTTGGGGTCTTCTTCATAGTTGGCACACGTCAGGCCTTGAGGCGGCTGTAGTAGTCACGGGTTAGGTCGAGGATGTTGCGTTCTTTTTTGCTTTCGGCGAGGCCTTTGAGGATGCCTTCGCGGTCGCTTTCATTGCGCTCGCGGCCGAGTTTGAATTTACCTTCGACCGTCTGGATTTGCATTTCGTATCCGACGATGCCCTGGCGCATTCCCTTGAGATAGCTTTCGGGGAGCTTGTCGTAAACCCATTTCTCTCCGCCACCGTAGTGGCCTTCATTTGTATCGACCAGACGCTTGAGGCCTGCTGCGAAGGCTTCGTCGCTTTCGATGCGCTTCGGTTTGCCGGTGGCGTGGACTACAGCGAAGTTCCAGGTGGGGACGGCGCTTTTGGTGTTGTACCAGTTGGGTGAGATGTAGGAGTGCGGGCCGTGGAAGACAACGAGAGCTTCTTCAGCGCCATCGAAGGCGTTGTTCTGCGGGTTGTTCTTTGCGATGTGCCACCAGAGGCTGCCCCAGCCGTCCTTATCGCGACTCAGGATTGTCGGAACGTTCGTGATGCGCAGGCCGCCTTTTGAGGTGACAATCATGGCGAAGGCGTATTCTTCCATGAAGTCGAGCAGGAGAGGACGGTCCTTTTCGGACTGGGCGGCCGGGATGTAGATGGTGTCGGCAGCAGCTGCCTCTTCATTCATGGCAAGCATGGCGGAGAGGCCGATCAGGAAGTCGCGACGTTCTGGCATTCTTTTAGGAAAGCATATTAGAAGCGCCAGTCGAGACCGATGGTTGGGAAGAGGCCGATTTGCTCGTTGACCAACTGGGTGTTGAGACGGCGATTCCAGGTGAAGCCGGCGGTGTTCTTGCGATTGGTGATGTTCTGAGCGCCGATGAAGAAGAGCACTGGTTTGCCCTTGACGGTGAAGCGGCGGTCTGCCCGGAGGTCGAGACGGAAGTAGTCTGGAAGACGCTCGGCGTTGACACGGTTGAGATCGAAGATGGCGCGGCTTTGCTGGGTGGAAAGCCTTGTATCGAAGGGGGTGTAGGGGCGGCCCGACAGATACGAAGCGCGCACGGAGAGTTCCCATTTCTGGGTGAGACGATAGCCGCCGGTGATGTTGGCGATGCGGTTGTAGTCAAAGGAGCTGGGGCGCTCAATGCCGTCGAGGCCTGCCTGGCGTGACTTGGAATAAGAGAGGTTGCCGATGGCGAACCACTTTTCGCCGAAGCGTTTTTCAGCGTAGAGTTCAAGGCCCTGAGCAAAGCCCCGACCGGCACTTTCGATTGGGAAGAGGATGCTGCGGACGGCAAAGGTGTCGCCCAGATTGGCTAGCGAGAGGCTGGGGAACTGGCTTGCTACGGGGTAATCTTTATAGTTCTTGCGGTAGCCTTCCACCGTGAAGAGGACGCCGTTTTTGAAACGGTAGCTGAGGCCGGTGATGTAGTGGTCTGCCCGGAAGGGGAGGGTGTTCTGATTCTGCGGGAAGACTGTGAGGAAGAGCAGCGCGGGTTGTTGGAAGTACTGCCCAAAGCTGGCCCTGAGTTGCATGCGCTGGCTGAGCCGATAGCTGAGGGAGGCGCGGGGGCTGAAGCGGTTGCGATTGATGAAGCCATAGTTGTCCCAGCGGCCGCCGACGGTGTAGCTGAGGCGTTTCATGGTGTCGCCGGTGATCTGGGCATAGCCGCTGCTTTGTGAGGTGCGGAACTGCCGGTTGAGACTGAAGGGGTTGACGTCGGGGCGGACGGAGTATGGAGAATCGTCGCCGAAGGGAGATTGAGCGTTGTAGCTGACGCCGAAGCTTTTGAAGTTGCCACCGGCCTGGAATTTGAGAGACTCGCCCATGTAGCGGGTGAAGTCGTACTTGATGGTGGCTTCGCCTTCGCGGGAGTTTTCGCTGTAGAGGAGTTGGCTGCGGGCGATCAGGTTATCGAGATTGCCGGTTGCCGGGATGCCTAAGCCGGAGCTCAAAAGGTCTCTCACTGAGCTGGTGACACGGGCAGCGGAGTAGGTGACCCCGAGGAGGCCGACAGAGCGGTCGCTGAAGACGCGCTGCCAGTTGAAGCCAGTGGCGCTGCGGCGGCCTTTGTAGCGGATGTCGAAGTTAGTGACTTCTTCCTGGCGGTCTTCTTCGGTTTGGCCTTCTCTGGCCCCCAGGCGGATGTTGTCGACGCCAGTTAGATTGACCATCCAGATACGATCGCGGGAGGTGAGGTCATAGAGGATCTTGGTGTTGAAGGTGTAGGCGACGGGGACACCGCCGAAGCCGACGTCTTTGGTGAAGAGGTCGAGGAAGGTGCGGCGGAAGCTGGTGACGAAACTGCCTTTTTTCGATTTGCCGAGAGGGCCTTCGAGGATGAGCCCGGCACCGGCATAACCGAGGGTGGCGCGGCCGCCGAACTTGTCGCGATCGCCTTCACGCTGGGTGATCTGCAGGACTGAGCTGGCGCGGTTGATGTAGGGGGCAGGGAAGCCGCCAGTAAGGAAGGTGACGTTCTCGATGAGGTTGGCATCGAGAATTCCTATGGTGCCGCCGGCGGAGGCGAAGTTGGCGAAGGAATTGATGTTGGGGACTTCGATGTTGTCGACGATGAAGAGGTTTTCGAGGGGGGATCCACCGCGGACGATGATGTCGTTGCGGAAGTCGTCAGAACCGATGGCGACGCCAGGGAGGACCTGGACGAAGCGGGAGACATCCTGAAGCGCGCCAGCATTCTGGAAGACGTCTTTGCCGGTGACGATGTAGGAGGAGGTTTTGATTTCTTCCGGGGCGACGAGGGCTGATTCTGTGACGGTAAGACTTTGGGTGGTTGCTTCGATCGAGGGGAGGGTAATTTCGACGCGGCTTTCGACACCTGCCGCTACCTGGATCGGGTTTGATTTGAGCTGGACTTTGGGCCCCTTGACGTCGAGGGTGTAAGTACCGGGACGAAGACCTGTGAAACGAAAGCGACCCTGAGAGTCGCTTTTTACGCAATTTGTGGTTGATGTTATGCAGAGGTCGGCTGAGATAACAAGTTGCTTATCGGAGCTTTGCACAATACCGCTGAGTGCGCCGACTCCGGTAGTATCTTGTGAAAAAAGAAGGTGTGCAATCAAGAGGAGAATGAAAAATTTCACTCTCATCGGATGCACACCTTTATGTTGTTGGTTTATTAGTCGAGCTTAAAAGATGAGTTTCAGCGCGAACTGGACGAAGCGGGGATCGAAGGTGGAACCCACGCGGCCGAAGTTGGCACTCGCGAGATTGACTTCGGGAGCGGCAAAGTTGGTCTTGTTGAACAGATTGTAGAACTCGCTGCGGAACTGCAGGCGAGCGCCCTCATTGATGAAGCGCATGCCAAAGCTCTTGGAGAGTACAAAATCGGTTTGGTAGAGAGGGAAGCCGAAGGCAACGTTGCGCCCCAGGTTGCCAAAGGGAGAAGTGACTGGCGGCGTGCGCAGGTTGTCGCTATTGAAGTACTTTGCGAAGCTTCGTTCACCTTCAGGAGCAAGCACGCCGATAGAGCCATTTAGCACGTTCGGGCGGAGGGCGACGTTACCCAAGAAGTCTGGCTGGCCGTCCGAGAGGATACCTGAGGCGTCAGGGTAGCGGATGTTGAGCGGGAGGCCGCTTTGTGAGTTGACAATTGCACTCGCTTGCCAACCGCCAAGGATGGCATCGATGGCACCGTTAACATCACGGCCAAACTTGCGACCTTTGCCGAAGGGAAGTTCGACGACGAAGCTGGTGGTGTTGTTCCAGCGCTGGTCGAAGCTGGAGGAACCCTTGTCGTTGGCGACGTTGCGGATGTCCTGCGGATTGGGGCTGCCGCCGACGGAACCTTCAAGCACCTGACCGACCGTATCGATTGCCTTGCCGTAAGTGAAGGCGTTGAGGAAGGTAAGCCAGTTGCCACGATGTTCAAACTTAACTTGCAGCGAGTTGTAGTTGGAGAAAGCGGTTGGGACGACGGCAGTGATGTTGCCGAAGCCCTGGACTGGGCGGCGGGCGAGCAGCGTGCCGATGGTTGTGAGCCCTTGGGCGACTTCAGCCTGAGTGATGGGGCGAGCCTGGTTGAAATCGCCGAGAACGGGGAGATGATCGGCGCGGTTGCCAACGTAGGCTACATCGAGGAGAGTGTCCTTGAAGAGGTTGCGCTGGATGGTGAAGTGCCAGTTCTGTACGTAGCCCCAGGGAGTGTTGCGATCCATGTAGAGGATTACGTTCGATCCGGGGTTGACGGGATAGCCTTGCTCGCGAGTTCGGAAGCAATTTGCGAAGTTGTTGGCGGTACAAAGGTTGCCAAGCTGCAAGGGGCTGTTTTGCGCGGAGAATCTGGTGACAAAGGGGGCGTTAGTGCTGAGGTACTCAGCGCTGGCCATACGATTCCAGTAGTTCCAGCCGAAGCCGTAGCCGCCGCGAAGGACAGTTTTGGAATCGAGCTGGTAGGCGGCGCCAAATCGTGGAGCAAAGTTGTTCCAGGTCTGGCGCTGGAGGGTGCGGTTTTCAATGCCGCCGCCTGAGGCCAGGATTAGCTTGTTCTGCGTGGGATCGAAGTTGGCGAGCTTGTTGTCAGCATCGTAGGCGGGGGTGGTCATTTCGTAGCGGAGACCCATGTTGAGGGTGAGCTTGGAGTTGACCTTGAAGTCGTCCTGGATGTAGAACCAGTGGGCCTGCTGGCGAACTTTGGCCTGAACCTGGGTAGCGAGCTGGTAGGAACTGCGAGCGCCGAAGTAGAAGTCGGCCAGGGAGTGAACCGTATTGGCGGAGCCGCCGGCGAGAGCGCCGAGGTTCTGGCCAGGGAGGCGTGAATAAAAGCCACCGAAGCCGTCAATGCCGTAAAGGGGGTTGGTGTCATCGACGAGGATGTTCATGAAGAGGAGCTCGTAGCCCATCTTCAAGTTGTGACGATTGACGATTTTCGAGAGGTTCATGCGGGAGTTGATTGTAGTGGGGAACTGGGCCTGCGGGTTGGTGGACTGGCGGCCGAAGCGAGGGAAGCCCTGAATGTCCTGGGGGGTGATGCCGCCCTGGATGCGTGGGCCTTCAGGCAGGCCGGTGATGCCGAAGAGTTCGCGCATGGAGGGGCCACCGACTTGAGCGGGCAAGCGATCCATCCCGAGGCGGGTGACTGCAAAGCGGTATTCGATGACTTCGGTTGCGGATTTGGTCCAGGTAAGGCCTGCGATGCCTTGTTGGTTGAAGGTGTCGAGGCTGCCAAGGTTGTTGCCACCCGCGAAGCCAGTGATCAGGCCGGGAGCCAGAATGTTCTGGCGGCGATGGGCGTAGCGGAAAAAGCTATTGATGTTGTTTGAAACCTTGTGGTCGACCTTGATTGCGCCTTTGTTGTCGGTGAGCTTGTTGCTGTCGAAGCCACCGAAGTTGGTGGCGATGCCGAGTGCGCCGCCACCAGCGCGGTTGGCCTGAGGAAGTTCGGAGAGAACGCGGCGGGCAAACCGGGTCATCGGGATTACAGAACCAGCGGGGAAGACCGTGCCGGCGGCGATGGTGCGGCCAGTGTCATCGGTGAAGGCGTAGGGTGCGCGAACGTCCAGGGGCAATACGCCACGACGCATATCTGTTGAAGGAAGCGAGGTGAGTGAGAAGGGGGCGATAGACCAGCGAGAGCCTTCATAATCGGCGAAGAAGAAGGTGCGGTCTTTGATAATCGGGCCACCGACAGCGGCACCAAATTGATTGCGCTTGTTTACCGGCTTCTGGTTGAGGGTGGGCTTGAAGAAGCCAGTCGCGTTGAGTTTCTCGTTCTGAAGAAATTCCCATACCGCACCGTGGATCGCGTTCGTCCCCGACTTTGTTGCAACGTTCATGACTGCGCCGCCGCTGCGGCCAAATTCGGCGGAGTAGCCGTTGACGATCAAGCGGAATTCGGCGACGGAGTCTGGTGAGGGCTGAATGGACTGGTTTGAGAAGCCCTGATTGGTTGTGCCGTAAAAGTTGTTGTCGATGCCGTCGAGCAGGAAGTTGTTCCAGACGCTGCGAAGGCCGTTGACGTTATAGGAGCCTTCGCGACGAAACGCGATGGAGCCCTGATTGCCTGATTGCGACTGGCGAACACCCGGCGAAAGCAGGGCGAGGTTAGCGTAGCTGCGGCCCTGGAGCGGCAGTTCTACCACCTGTTTGGCTGCGATGACCTGACCCTTGGAGGAGCTATCAGCTTCCAGCAACGGGGTGGTGGCTTCTACATTAACGATTTCTGTGACCTGGCCTACGCGGAGGTTGAGATCGACACGCTGCCGGGCGTTGACGGTAATACTGATGTTTTCGGCTGAGCCGGTGGTGAAGCCTTGCATCTCTGCCGTGAGTTTGTAAACGCCAATTCGGACCGAGGGGAAGATGAAATCTCCAGAATCGGTGGTGTTGGTGGTTTGAATGATGCCTGTATCGTTGTTTCTGAGTACAACCTTGGCACCGGATAGTGGGCCGCCTTTTTCGTCGCGGACAGAGCCTACGACGGCGGCTGAATCAAATTGGGCAAACGCGTAAAGCGCTGTGAATAGAAGGGTTGTGATGATGCGAGACATAATTCTACGTGTTTCAATCATGACAACGGTTCATCTCAGCTGCATAAAGCTCGTGTGAATTCTTGATGAATAGATTGCTACGGCGGCCTGAAATCTGGTCAACTGCTATAGGTAGCTCAAAGTGGAACTATTTGGTGAGTCCGTAGCGTTGTCGACGGCGATTCTTTTGCTAACTGCATTGGCATTGGCCTTGGGATTTGAAATGGTGAATGGCTTTCACGACACAGCGAATGCTGTCGCGACGGTTATTTACACAAACACATTAAAGCCGAACGTGGCTGTAGTGTGGTCCGGGGTTTGGAATCTTCTGGGTGTGCTTGCTTCTTCTGGTGCAGTTGCCTTTGGAGTGGTGTCTTTATTGCCGGTGGAACTGGTGTTGAACGTGGGTTCGGCTGCGGGGATGGCAATGGTGTTCTCGTTGCTGGTTTCTGCCATTCTCTGGAACCTCGGAACCTGGTACTTGGGGTTGCCTGCATCGAGTTCTCATACTCTGATTGGGTCGATTCTGGGAGTTGGTCTTGCCCACTCAGTGATGTCGTCAGAGGTATTTGGGCGCGGCGTGAACTGGTCGAAAGTGCAAGAAGTGTTTGCGGCCTTGATGTTGTCTCCGCTGATTGGTTTTGGATGTGCGGCTTTGCTTTTGCTGCTGTGTAAAGCGCTGATCAAGAACCCAGCATTGTATGAGGCCCCAAGCAAGGACACTCCGCCACCACTCTGGATTCGCGCGATTCTGGTTTTTACCTGCACCGGGGTGAGCTTTGCCCATGGTTCGAATGACGGCCAAAAGGGAATGGGGCTGGTGATGCTGATTCTCATCGGCGTAATTCCGGCATCGTTTGCCCTGAACGAAGGGGCTTCGACCAAAGACATGGAATCCCTTTTGAAAAACTCTGCTCAGGTTTCATCGTTTCTTGAGCAACGGTTTGAGAAAGAAAGCTTGACGGATAAAGAAGCACGGTTGGAGCTTTCGAATTATTTGAAGCCCAATGTTTCGCCAAACAAGGCGACAGCCGCTGCAGTTCTGCAACTGAACCGGGTAGTAACGGCGCAGTTGTCCACGGTGAAGAAGTTGAGCGACATGCCTCGCGGTGAACGTACCGAATTGCGAAGCGATTTGTACCTGATTGACGAAAGTCTGGGCAAGCTGGTGAAGCAGGGCCGGGTGCAGGATGCGGATGTGAAGGCTGCGGTGGGGCGGTACAAGAAGGATCTGGACAACAGCACCCGCTTCATTCCGTTGTGGGTGAAGGTGGCAGTGGCGCTGGCGCTTGGTATTGGCACCATGGTGGGCTGGAAGCGGATTGTGGTGACGGTAGGGGAAAAGATTGGTAAAGATCATTTGACTTATGCGCAGGGGGCGAGCGCGGAACTGGTGGCGATGATCACGATCGGAGCTGCCGATACGTTGGGCTTACCGGTGAGTACGACGCATGTGCTCACTAGCGGTGTGGCAGGCACAATGGCGGCCAACAAGAGCGGCGTACAGATCAAGACCGTGCGCAATATGTTGCTTGCCTGGGTACTGACGCTGCCGGCTTGTGTTTTTCTGGGTGCGGCTTTCTTTGGGGCTGGACTTTACGCAGTCTCACGTCTGGGTTTGTAAATCCTCCGCTTTGATATATCGTTGATAGCGATATGAAATTTCTTGTACTTGCCGTACTCTTTTGTGTGGTTAGCTTTGGGCAAAAGGTGATTTATCTTTGGCCCGATGGCGCTCCTGGATCAGAAGCGCACAAAGGGGAAGCAGAAAAAGCTGCAGGGGCCGGGGACTTTGAGCGCGTCACCAACGTACACAATCCTTCCATCACCGTGTACCTGCCAGCCAAGGGCAATGGCACCGGTATTGTTGTGTGTCCCGGCGGCGGACATCGCCATCTGGCCGTTGAGCACGAAGGGAAGAACGTTGCTCAATATTTCAACAAACTGGGTGTGGCTGTCTTTGTATTGAAGTACAGGCTGGCGAGGGCAGAAGGGTCAAGCTACAAGGTGGAAGAACACGCGCTGGCCGACGTACAGAAGGCCATAGAGGTGGTGCGGCAGCGCTCGTCAGAGTGGGGGCTTAGCAGCGGCCGTGTTGGGGTGATGGGGTTCTCGGCAGGCGGTGAGGTGGCAGCGCTGGCTGGATCGCGTTATCAGGGAATCACAAGGCCCGATTTTCAAATCCTGATGTATCCGGGCGGGAACTTGAACGCGATTGTTTATGGCAAGGATGCGCCCCCGGCTTTTCTACTGGTCGCTGATGACGACCCTACGCCCACCGTGGGTGTGATGTCTCTTTACCAGGGTTTGAAGAAGGCTGGTGTGCCTTCTGAGGTGCACATCTACGAAAAGGGTGGCCATGGATTCGGGGTGAAGCCGGGTGCGAAGTCACTAGTGGGACAGACCTGGCTGGATCGACTCTCAGACTGGATGCGTGGGCGAAATCTGCTGAGCTGAAGGGTGGAGAAGTGGCTGGTAGCCCTGGGCGAGAACCTGTCGGGTGAGGAGTGGGGTAAGCGGCCGAACCTGCAATTCGGGTGGGGGTGGATCGGCAGCTTGATAGCCGGAGTGCGTCCAGAGCAGGCTGCCTGTCGATTGTTTGAGATAGGCTTGAGAGCCGATGGCGTAGAAGCTGTTTAGGGGTAGGCGCTTGAAGCTGATTGCCGCTTGTTCGTTGGTGCGTTGCGGGTGGAGAGTTTCATCGAGTTGCTTTGCGGAAGGGCGGCCCGATAGTTTCAGGAATTGGTTATAGGCCGTGCGGCGGCAGAGGGCACAGGGGCGGTGGCCGGCAGCGAGGGCAGTGGCTTCATCAAGGAAGAAGAGTTCGGTCCAGTGCCCGGGTTGCATGAGTTTTCTTCGCCAGCCTTTGTATTCCAACTCGCAGATGATCCAGGCTTTGTGTCTCCAGTTGGTGGTGACCAGTTCCTGCTTGTCGTTGTGCAGGATTCCGCGGTTGCCGGTAAAGAGTCCCCGGGATGGGGAGACTTCGATAGTTGAGAAAGGCGTGACGCGGTTTTGCAGGGGCATTCTTCTTTATTCTGATGCTTCGCTGCCCGAGCCAGATTGCAGCGCGAGCTGCGCGAACCATCCACCATCGGCGATGAGCTGAGCTGGAGTGCCTTCTTCGGCGACGCGTCCCTCGTGCAGAACATAGACATAGTCTGCCTCTTTGATCATTGTGTATCTGTGGGCAATGATGAGGATTGTGGGCCTTGGGTTGAGCTGGAGCAGGGAGCGTTTGATTTCGAGTTCGGTTGAATAATCAAGATTGGCAGTGGCTTCGTCGAGGACGAGCAGCCTCGGCTTGTCGACAAGAATTCTTGCGATCTGAAGCCTCTGGCGCTCACCCACAGAGAGGCCGACGCCATTGTCTCCGATATCGGTATTGAGGCCATCGGGAAGGCGCTCGAGCAGACGGCTGAGGCCGGCAGATAGGGCGGCTTCGTATATTTCAGCCTCGGTGGCTTCAGGGCGCTTGTAGCGGATGTTTTCTGCAAGGGTTCCCCGGAAAATGGCACCGTCAGTTGCTACCACTCCGATGGCACGACGTACTGGGGCAGGACCGGATTCTGCGATGGAGTGATTGTCGATCAGGATCTGGCCCGATTGTGGCTCGAAGAGTTTCAAGAGCAGATCGGCTGTGGTGGTTTTGCCAGCACCCGACGGGCCTGCGAGAGCCGTGATTCTGCCAGGGGCAAGCGTGAGGTTGAGGCCCTTGAGTACTTCTCGTTCTGGCACGTAACTGAAATGGACGTCTCGGAATTCTACTTTTCCTGGGCCTTGTGGGAGGTCCTCACCGGGTGTTTCGGTTGGGCCTTCTTCTCGCAGCCGCATGGCACGATTGATGGAAGTGAGGTGCTGCTGCAGGGACACTGCGATTCCGTTGAGAGAGTCGACGGGGGCAAAGAGGCGGTCGAGGTAAGCGACGAACATGATCACGTCACCCGGGGTCATCTGCCGCTGCAGAACCTGATAGCCGCCATAGCCGAGGACCAACGACTTGCTGAGATTGCTCAGGATGGACTGTGAAAGATAGTATCGATGGGCTACGCGGATGCGTTCAATGTACACGGCATAGGCTTCGCTTGACTCGCGATCGAGGCGTAGTTCTTCGCGGGCTTCTGCCCCGGAGAGCTTGACGGTCTTGATTGCTCCCAGTGCTCCGGTGATGCGGGCTGAGATGTTTTCCCACATTTCGTAGTAAGGCTCAAGGCCGGTTTTCATGCGGAGAGCGGAGCGGCGGGCGATCCAGAGATAGGGCGGCAGGAGGCAGAGTGCGACCAGTGACATACGCCAGTTCTGACTGAACATGATGGCGCAGATGCCGACCAGGCGAATGGCCTCTGGGGCAATCTGTTGTGAGAAGGCGTGGACAACGGGGGCGAGCTGGTCTGATTGATCGATGCGCTTGGCTATGCCGGCACTGGAGCGCGGGGCGAAGAAACTGAGCGGGAGGCGTAGTACATGACCGAAGGTGGAGACGATCAGGTTTGCCTCCATTGCGCTTGCTACTCGAGCTCCGTAGTAGTCTGAGCGCAGTGAAAAGAAATAGCCTGCGGTGCTGATTAAGAAGAGAAGTGCGACGGACTGTACGAGAGTCTCGAAGGTCTGATCGGCGGAGCGGGGGGCAATGTAGTCAGGCCTGTGGGGGAGGGTTGGCTGTGCAGGTACTGGCGTTACGAAGAGGCCGGCCACATCGTTGATCGCATTGCGGTAGATGAGCGGCTGTAGCAGGTCTGCCCCTGTGGCCAGGAGTGCGAAAAGGCTGATGATTGCGAATTTCGCCTTGTAGTTTTTTGCAAGCTGAAACAGCGAGGAGAGGACGCCGCTGTGGCCTTGACTGTCTGTTTGAGCATCCATGGTTTAGTTGATTGATTTCTGCAGGCTTTTTGCCGCTGCGGATTCCGTTTCGTTCTTCGCCGTGGCGAGTGCTTTTTCGATGGCTTGCCGGGCCTCGGAGGTTTGCTTGTTTTCCTGATACGCCAACGCCAGGGCATTCCACCAGGTGCTGTTGGAGGGCCGCAAGGCGCAAGCTTTTTCAAGCAACGGAATTGCCTGAAGCGTTTGGCCGAGATCGGAAAGTCTCAAGCCTTCGAGGAAGTTTGCCTCTGCCTGAGCTGTTTCTGTTTCAACCGGCTGATTCGCGTTTGGGAACTGGTTGCGAAACTCAAGCTCCAGTTCATTGATTTCTTTGCGACTCAAGAGGCTTTGCGTTTGCTCTGGGGCCTCGAAATCGATAGGGATGACTCGTGGAGAGAATGGCCCGATCGAGAGTTTGGCGGGGAACTTGTCACCCGCGCGGTAGCCCGGCCAGAGATGGTAAGCGACGGCCCAGGCCGAGGCGTAAGCGTCGATTCTCATCGGCTGTCTGGCCAGCTGGTTGATGTCGATAGAGGGGATTCCATCGAGAAGTTTTTGATGCCGGGCAGGAGGTTGACCAACAACAACCTCAAAGCGAGCCCCCTTGCGACGCAAAAGCAGGTTAGAGTAATATTCACAGATCCCCTCTTCGAACCACGTTGGTAGATTCGGGAGAGTGCGGTTGAGTACCGCGTGGATGTACTCGTGGCTGAGAACCTCGAGAAAGTTCTGTGACCAAGGGTTCACGACAACCCAATCCTGCCCCTGGCCGCTAACAAAAATGCCCTGTTCCGCGTTTGTCGCTGTAAATTTCTTCCATGCCGCTTCGTTTGCAGGCATCCAGATTCGCAGTGGGCTGGTTGATGCCCATTGTTTTCCGTGCAGGGCCTGGATGGCCGCACGCAGTTCTTCGAGTCTTTGAAGGCCTCGTTCTGCAGTTTTTAAATTTTCAGGCGTGCTGTAGAAAATGAAGTGTTTGGAGCGAATGGCGGTTTGAGCTGAGAGTTGCCAGCCCGCCAGGAAGCAATAAAGTACCGCGAACCATCGCACTGATAAAAAGATTGAATTGTGTAAACAGGAGAGATTCCCTAGCATTGCAATATGGGACCCAGCACTATGACCGAACCCCAAACCTCACAGGTAGCACTATTACACCGTATTTCGAGTATCGTAAGCTCGCAACGGTCCTTGGACGAAATGTTGGGCGAGATTATCGGCCTTACGGTTCAGGTTACCGAGTGTGACGCGGCGCTTGTGTATTTGATTGAAAAAGAAGCGAACGAAATTGTTTTGCGTGCTTCGCAGGTGCCACACGCGCAGGACTTGAATTTGTTGCGTATGAAGATTGGCGAAGGCGTGACGGGTTGGGTGGCCGAGCACAAATCTGTTGTAGCGCTGGCTGCCAATTCGAGCCTCGATCACAGATTCAAACGCTTCCAGGGTCTTGTGGAAGATACCTACGAAGCATTTCTGTCTGTGCCGCTAATCAACCAGGGGGAAATCATCGGGGTCATCAATGTTCACCATCGTGAGCCGCATCCCCATACCGCCGAGGAGATCTCACTGCTTACCTTTATCGGGGAGCAGATGGGTATCGCGATTTCGAAGGAAGTGCTGAGCGAAGTCAATCAGCGGTTGCTGAGCGAAACCGAAGAGATGAAGCGTCAGCTGGAGACGCGCAAATTGGTAGAACGTGCCAAAGGCATTCTGCAGAGCCGCTATAAACTGACTGAAGAAGAAGCATATCTGCGGTTGCGCAACGAGAGCCGCCGTCATCGCAAGCCGATGAAGGAACTGGCCGAGGCCATTATTCTTGCCGAGGAGCTTTCGCGCAAGAGTGACGATGTAGATGACGAGCCGGCCTAATTGGCCTTAGCCTAAGAGAGTTGCACTCTTTCAATCCTCTGTTTCGAAATGGCGATCTGACCACGATCGCCTCTAACTTCTGGCCGCGCAATCTGGACGAGGTGCGCTTTCCGGCCACGCGTGATCTTCATCGCACTGAGCCTGAAGTTCAGGTGCTGGCATTGCGCCATGAGCCGGAAGTTGCCGTGCGCGGTGAGTTGATCGTGCTTCATGGGCTTGAGGGCTCGCACGAATCTGGATACATGAAGAGCATGGCTCAGGCTGCGCTTCTTCGAGGCTTGCGTGTGCATCGCCTCAATATGCGGACTTGCGGTGGGACAGAGGGGCTTGCGCCCACGCTTTACCACGCTGGACTCACCAGTGATCTGCTGAGGATCGTCGAGGAGCTTCACAGTTCAGGCCGAGGGCCGATTTATCTGATGGGCTATTCGCTGGGTGGCAATGTGGTTTTGAAGCTGGCCGGGGAATTGGGGGCGCGGGCAAAAGATCTTGGCATCGCCGGGGTGCTGAGCGTTTCTACTCCGCTTGACCTGATGGCGTGTTGCCTTCGAATGCAGGAGAAGCGCAACTTCATTTACTCAAACAAGTTTATTGAACGCTTGAAGGCGCGATACCGACGGCGGGCCGCAGAGTTTCCGGCGATCTTTCCACTCGATGGACTTGATGAGGTGAAGAGCGTACTTGAGTTTGACGACAAGTTCACCTCGAAGGCTTTCGGCTTTGGAAATGCAGCCAATTATTATGAGACGCAATCGAGCCAGGCTTTCTTACAGGGAATTGCAATTCCCGGCTTATTAATTCATTCGGCGGACGACCCGTTGATCCCGGCCTGGGTTTATGAGAAAGCTGCACCGGAAAATAATCCGAATTTGAAGCTGATCCTGACGCGGCACGGAGGGCATGTGGGCTTTCTGGCGCGTGGTGAGAAGCGGTTTTGGGCCGAAGAATGTGCCGGAGACTGGATTGCCGGGAACTTACGCAGCAACTGATACGTATCCTTCGCTGAATGACCCATCAGCGGAGCAATGCATTTTTTGAGGCGGTACGAGTTGCGCTTTCCAGTTTGCGCTCGAGCATGCTGCGTAGTTTTCTTACCCTGCTTGGAATTATTCTCGCCACAACTACGCTGATTGCTGTGATGAGTTTGATTCACGGTATGGACGTCTACATTGCGGAAAAAGTCAGCGATATGGGGGCGGATGGATTCCGGGTTGTAAGGATGGCTTTCATTGGGGATTGGGATGCCAAGAAGTATCTGGAACTGTTGCGGAAGAATCCGGAATTGCGTCGCGAGGAATACGAATTCATTAAAGCGAATGCGCAGCTGGTGAAAGAGATTGCGTTACAAGTTTCACGCCGTGGCCCGGTGGTGTTTGATGGGGATCGTGTCGATGCCGTCATGATCGAAGGGGGTACTCCCAATCTTGCTGCTATCGAGAATACGCAGATTGAGAGCGGGCGATATTTGAGTGAGATCGATAACCAGCGCCATTTGATGGTTGCCGTTCTTGGCCATGATTTGAAGGATCGCTGGTTCCCAAATGTCGATGCAATTGGGAAGCGGGTGATGGTTGACGGAAGGCCTTATGAAGTGGTGGGGGTGGCCAAGGCCAAAGGCAGTGTATTCGGCCAGACGCGAGACAGTTTTGTGACTATTCCTGCGGAGACCTACTTTAAGAGCTATGGTGCCCGCAAGGGTATCAGCTACTCGGTAGTTGCCGTTGGGCACGACAAATTGATGCAGGCGCAGGACGAGGTTCGAACGCTGATTCGTTCCTTCCGTCAACTGACGCCCGGCAAAGAAGACAATTTTGCCATCTTCAACTCTGACTCGCTGTCGACGGCCTGGAGCCAGATGACGGGCGCGATTGCGGCGACCGCGATTGCGGTTGTCAGCGTCTTTATGGTGGTGGGCGGTGTGGTGATCATGAATATCATGCTGGCGGTGGTGAGTGAGCGCACGCAGGAGATCGGGATTCGCAAGAGCCTGGGGGCGCGGCGGACGGATATTCTCAATCAGTTTCTGGTGGAGAGTGCGGTGCTCTCGGCGAGTGGTGGCGTGTTTGGAGTTTTGATTGCGTGGGTCTTTGCGGTGGCCATTCGAAGCCTGACGCCTGTGCCGATGTCGATGCCGCTGGGGAGCATTGCGCTTGGTGTGGGGCTATCGATGACGGTGGGGCTTTTCTTTGGAATCTACCCGGCAAGGCAGGCTTCCAAACTGGATCCGATTGAAGCGTTGCGGGTGGAGAGATAAGCGATGTTTAGTTCTTTGTTCTGGTCGAGTGTCGGGATGGCTTTTGATACGCTTCGCAGCTACAAGCTGCGATCGTTTCTGACAGTGCTGGGTGTCATCATTGGCACCGGGACGATTATCGGTGTGGGCTCGATCATTACGGGTATGGATGCTGCATTTGCCAATGCCATGCGTACCTTCGGATCAGACACGATGGTGGTGTTCAAGTTTGCGGTGGGGCCGCGGTTTGGAAATCGCAGTGCCGAGGAACGAATGCGCAAGCCGATCACCTTTGAGCAGGCTCAAGCGATTCGCGAACGCTGCCCTCATGTCGACAAAGTTACGGCTGGACTCCTGCCCTGGCGTGGAGTGCAGAAGATCCGCTATCAGGCCAACGACTACGCCGGGCTCGACATGTGGGGTGCTGACTCAAGCTATGCCGATGTCTGGCAGGTGGAATTGATCCACGGCCGGTTCTTTAGCGAGATCGACAATCAGCATCGTGCGCGTGTTGTGGTGCTGGGTGAGGATGTCTGGAAGGGGCTATTTGCCAGCTCAGATCCTTCGGGCAAATGGGTAGATGTAGAAGGCCAGAAGATGGAAGTGATCGGGGTGATGAAGAAGTCTTCCGCCGGTGAGCCGGGCGGCCGGGATAACCGGCTGGTGATGCCTTACTGGAGCATGCGCAAGTTTCAACCGGCGGCTGAGGAGCACATGCTTTTTGTGAAGCCGATGAAGGGGCAACTCCCCGCGGCGATGGATGAGGTGAGAGGTGTTCTGCGGCAGGAACGACGAGTGAAGTACGACGAGCCAGACAGCTTCTCTATCTCAACCAGCGAGCAAATGATTGAGGACTTCAGGAGCATCATGTCGATTACCGCACTCGTCATGGTGGTGATGTCTTCGATCGGTTTGCTTGTGGGCGGGATTGGTGTGATGAACATCATGCTGGTGAGTGTTACCGAGAGAACCCGCGAGATTGGTGTGCGCAAGGCGCTGGGGGCGAGGCGTAGAGAGATCATCACGCAGTTTATGACCGAGGCTGTGGTGTTGACTTTTCTCGGAGGTTTGCTGGGTATGGCGGTGGGATGGCTTATCCCGGTGCTGGGTGGATTCGTATTCCCGGAGTTGCCGATGAGTGTGCCGCTTTGGGCTGCTGGTACGGGCGTGGTGGTAAGCGTGGGGATTGGTTTGTTCTTCGGGATCTGGCCGGCGAACAAAGCAGCGCGGCTGGATCCGGTAGAGGCTTTACGCTACGAGTAGCAATTAGTCTTTGGCTCGGGCTGAGAGCCACTCGATAAACTCGCGATCGCCTTCGAGGAAATCGTAGTCTGGGAGGCTCACTGCCTCTGCCCAGAGAATTTGTTCGAATTCATAATTCACGGGGACGCCGGTAAAGTTGATGACGTCGTAGAAGACAAGTTCAACTGGCGGCCGTTCGTTGTAGCTGAACTGATAGCGTTGCAGCACTTCACCGATGATGGCTTCGATGCCCAGTTCTTCGCGAAGCTCGCGCGCAAGGGCAGCCGCCGGCTCCTCGCCTGGCTCGATCTTGCCACCGGGAAATTCCCACTTGAGGCCGTGCCAGTCGTTGCGCTTGCGCTGACCGATCAGAATTTTCCCAGCGTGAGTGACTACTCCGGCCACAACGGAAACTACTTTCGCCATGAATGACATTAGCTTACACCTGCGCGCATTGAATCGGCGAAAATAAAGCTACCTTGTATAGCGCCGAACTGCTCGATCATTTTGCCAATCCCCGAAACGCTGGTGAGTTGGAATCTCCCAGTTACCGGATCTCTTGCGAAAACCCGGTGTGCGGTGACCAACTGCGGGTGACCGTAGTTTGCGGCGATGGAAAAATCGCTGAGGTCCGTTTTCTTGCTCGTGGCTGTACGGCATCAATTGCTTGTGGCAGTGCATTGACGGAATTGCTCGTTGGTAAGACACGGGGGGAACTCTCCGGGATTCGTGCTGCGCAAGTGGAAGCTGCTGTGGGTGGCTTGATCACAGAGTCGAAACATGCGGCAGTTTTGTGCGCTGATGCGGTGAAGAAGTTGGAGGCAGAGTGGAAGACGTCCTGAATGATTTGAAGCAGTGGCTGAGTATTCCGAGTGTCAGTTCGAATCCGGAAGCCGCGGGTGAGGTGCGGAAGGCTGCTGAGTTTACGCGGCACTTGTTTGAGCAGGCAGGTCTCGAAGGTGTGCGCCTGATTGAAGGGGAAGGGCATCCGCTGATTTACGGCGAATGGTTGCACGCTGCTGGCAAGCCCACTCTGCTTTGCTACGGCCACTACGATGTGCAGCCGGCGGAGCCGCTGGAGCTTTGGCACACGCCTCCGTTTGAACCTACGCAATTGGGCGACAATCTGTATGCTCGCGGGGCAGCCGACGACAAAGGGCTGGCGATCATTTTGATTCGTGCCGTGCAGCAGTTTTTAAGGGCAGGGAAGCCTTTGCCCATAAACGTAAGATTCCTGTTTGAGGGCGAGGAGGAATCTGGCGGCGATCATGTTTCGGCCTACCTGCGTGAGCACGCGAGTGAGCTCCAATGTGATGCCGCTCTGATTTGCGATACCGAGATGTTTGCTCCCGAGTTGCCGACGATTTGCGTGGGGCTGCGCGGGATTGTTTATGCGGAACTGCATGTGACTACGGGTGAGGTGGATCTTCATTCCGGCGTCTATGGGGGTGGGGTTCCAAACGCGATTGAGGCTGCTGCGCGGATTGTGTCGTCTCTCAAA
>JBIPMY010000073.1:0-18533 GCA_044376335.1 Bryobacter sp. | reverse complement strand
TCTTGCAATTGGGGAACGTCTGCCCAGCGCTCGCACACTCGCCCGCATGCACGGTATCCACATGAACACCGTCATCGCTGCTTTTCAGGAACTGCAGGACCGCAACTGGGTTGAAGCTCGCCGGGGCAGTGGACTCTTCGTTCGAACTCAACATCCTGACAACGGGCTTGACTCAATCCTCACCACCGCAATTGCAGTGGCCGAGTCGTCTGGAATTGCGCCAGAACAACTTATCTCCCGCCTTCAGACTCTGCTCGAATCTCCAGCCATTGAAACCGTCATAGTTCACGAGCCAGAGCCACAACTGGCCGCCATTCTCTGCGAAGAAATCCAGACTTCTCTGCAAGTTCCCGTCTCCCTGTCTGGAGATGGAAGGCATGCCATCACAGTGCATCTGGCCCATCGCGAAAGGCCACAGACATCGGGGAGCACGATGGATCTCCGCCTTCGCAGTATTCCTGATTCGATCACAGGTCAGAGCCGCCCGAATCCAGATCAGACTGTAACCGTTGCCACAGCCTCGGATCTTTTTCGCCGTGGTGCCAGAGCCGTTCTGGCTGCAGTCGGAATCGATCCGGGCTGTATCCGCGATCTCGATACCTGCGAGCGCGATTGGGTGAATCGTCTGGACTCCAGGGGAATCCTCATCGTCGATCTCCTCACTGCAAAGCTAGTGCCGCAGACCCCAGGATTGAGGATCTTCCGAATCATTGCCGACGCTTCCCTCGAAGAACTCAAGGCAAAATTGTAACTGCATGCCAGCGCCGGTCAATCTCGCGTCCCGCATATACTCCTCCTGCCACCGCGCCAACATAGGCGGGCAATGCCGCAACTCGGGGGACCCTAAAGGCGACTGCCCCAGCCAACATCAAACCGCCTAGAAACCCAACCACTTTGCCTACGCTCCCGTTGCCACGATAAGCGGCCTCACGAATTGCAGACTTCGGAATGGACGCTAGCCCCACTGCATAGAGCTTTCTATTCGAAGACCTGCTCACTACAATCTTGGCCACTCGGGCATCCACACCAACCCAAGCCCCCTCGATCACTACATTCCCATCAAGGACCAACCGTACCTTTTCTCTCGCGAAGTAGAGTGGCGCGTCCTCCCACTGGCAATAGTCCTGCGCGACTGCCGGTATCGAACACGTCAAGAGGAAAAGGCCCCAGCCTAATAATCTGCTCATGAAGCAAACTTAGACGGGATCTCTTCCTCGTGACTTCAGCAATGTGTCACTTCGTGAAGTGTCACACTCTACTGACCGACCACAATACTCAGATTCTGAGCATTGGATACACCGTCTACCGTCAGACTAATTGCCTGGTCGCCGGGCGGTACGAAGGGCACCACCACATTGAATTGGTAAAGCCCGATGGTGGCTCCCACCACCCCGGCAAAAGTCACCTGCGCCACTGCTCCACCGATGCGCAGTTCATAAGGCAGTGCGAGTGCCGACCCTTGCGCTGCAACAACACCAGCTTGCGTTGGAGGCGAGGTCGGCCCGCACCCTAACGCATAAATTGCAATCGTGTCGCCGGGTTTGGCTGGCTTGAATGCCACTCCAGCCAGCATCCCTTCCCGTCCAATGAAGGTTGTAAAGTCTGGCGTCAATGCCACCACATATTGCTTGCCATCAATCAAAAACTGAGGCACCGTCTGCAATGTCGGCGACAGGCGCGCCCGCGGAACCATCACAGTATTCGAGGTGCCTAGTGGTGTCTTCACTACCAGCGCCACCGGCCCGGTCGCGGTGTCTTCAGGCGTATTGATGTTGATCTGATTCGGGCTCACGTAATAGATGAAAGCCGGCTTGCCGTTCACCGTCACGCTGATGCCGTCAAGCGAAGTCGGCGCGTTCACACCGCTGAAGTCGCTACCAGCCCAGAGCCGCGAGTTGGTCGAAAAATTCTGGCCATACACCTCAACATAGGTATTCGAAGAAAAACCGGCCTTGCCGCCGAACGAGGTCAAGACCGGGCTCTCGGTCCGCACTTGCGGCACCGGCGGTGGGCTCACCTTACGAATTTTGTCATTGCGCGTATCGGCGATGTACAGGTTGCCGTTCGTATCGGTCGTCATGCCGGAAGGGAAGTTGAAGCGTGCCTGCAAAGCTGGCCCGCCATCTCCGGTCACTCCTAACGATCCGCTTCCTGCATAGGTAGTGATGATCCCGTTTGGTGCCACCTTGCGAATCTTTACGTCCTCCGCATCGGCGATGTAGATGTTGCCGTTTGCATCGAGGGCCACTCCGCTCACAGACTTCAACTGAGCCGCAACTGCTGGCCCACCATCACCTGAATACGCTGAGACGCCGGTACCCGCAACTGTTGAAACCATGCCATTGGTTGCAATCCTCCGCACGCGTTTGTAGCCGTTGAGCCGGCCATCCCCATCATCGCCAACGTAGATCGTGCCGTCGCGGGCAACTGCCATCCAATAAGCGTAGATGTCGGTTGCAGTAGCCAGTCCGCCGTCGCCAGACGCACTGACACGGCCTGTTCCTCCCACTGTTGTGATCACTCCCGCCGGGTTGATTCTGCGAATCCGGAAGTTGTTGAAGTCAACAAAGATCAGATTGCCATTTCCATCAAACGCAATGCTCGCGGGGCCATTCAGGCGTGCAGCACTCGCTTGTCCACCGTCTCCAGCGAAGCCTGCAACTCCTCCGGCGATCGTCGTGATTACCCCGTTTGGTGCTACCTTGCGAATCCGGTCGTTGTTGTAGTCCGAGATGTAGAGGCTCCCATCAGCGCCAAGGGCCACTCCGGCCGGGCCACTGAGTTGCGCCACTGTCGCCTGCCCGCCGTCGCCAGAGAACCCTGCTCTGCCTGTACCTGCAACCACGACGGTGACGCCTTGCGGGTCAACCTTGAACACTTGATGCGTCGTCAAATCGGGAACGTAGAGGTTTCCTGCCCCATCGACGGTAACGTTATAAACGGCTCCCCAACTCGCATTGCCCGCCACACTGGTAATTGTTTGCGCCCCAGCACACAGTAATGAAATCAAGCTCGCAATCGTAATTCTGAAAATGTTGCTCATAGATTCTCCTCACCTTCTCCTTGCGCACGAATTTCAAAAAAACGTCATAGCCCCTCAACTTTTTTAGAATTTGTTAGACTTCGGCTCTAGAACTTTGAATGCGGCCAGAAGAATCCACTTCGCTAAATCAGGCCTTCAGCCTTGCCTACGAAGAACTGCGCCGACTCGCTGACCAGGTTCGCAGATCGGATCCATCCGCTACACTGAATCCCACCGCACTGGTAAATGAAGCCTGGGTCAAGCTTGCCGGCTCCTCGAAGCTAGCCTGGGAATCCCCACTCCACTTCAAGCGAATTGCTGCCCGCGCTATGCGCCAACTCCTGGTTGAATCCGCCCGCCGCCGCCACGCAATCAAGCGTGATGTTGTTCTTGTTGCTTTCGATGAGCCACTAGCCGCATTGATCACGCCCTCAAGTGAGGAGGAGTTCCTAAAGCTCGACACTGCCCTCAGCGAACTCTCAAAACTCAACGAGCGTCAGGCGGCAATCGTCGAGAGCCGCTTCTTCGGCGGGCTTGCTGTCGAGGAAACCGCCACGGCACTGGGAATCTCAGAGGCTACCGTCTTGCGCGACTGGCGTGCCGCCCGGGCCTGGCTGGGCCGCGAACTTCGCCGTGCCTCTTAGGTCTTGTATATGGATCCCACCCGATACGCTCGACTGCAAGATCTCTTCCACGCCGTAGCTGATCTGTCGCCTGCCGATCGAGCAGCATACCTCTCCCAGCATTGCGCCCCAGGCGAAACTCTTGACGAGCTCGAAGCCCTGCTCGCAGAAGATGCCCGCTCCCAGCCTGCCCTCGATCAAGGCCTCGCTCCGCACCTGCCTTTAGGCGACAACTTCATCCCTCGACAGCTTGGCCCTTATCGACTGGAGCGTCTGCTTGGTGAAGGTGGCATGGGTGTTGTCTACCTTGGCTTTCGAGAAGACCTCTCAAGCTACGCTGCTATCAAGATCCTTCGTGATGCATGGCTCTCGCCCGCCCGTCGTGAGCGCTTTCTCTTTGAGCAACGCACCCTCGCACAATTGAATCATCCTTCCATCGCCAAACTCTACGACGCCGGCACGCTCACCGAAGGCACTCCCTGGTTTGCGATGGAGTTTGTCGAAGGCCGCCCCATCACCGATCACCGCGGGCATGATAGCCTCGACCTCTTTCTACAGGTTTGCCGGGCCGTGCAGTATGCCCATCAACACGCGGTGATCCATCGAGACCTCAAACCTTCGAATATTCTCGTCACCAACGATGGCAAGGTGAAGCTGCTCGATTTCGGCATCGCCAAGCAACTCGACACTACCGGCGATCCAACTCTCACCGGCCTGCGTTTGATGACGCCCGCCTATGCTGCCCCAGAGCAACTTCGGGGTGAGCCGGTTGGTGTTTACACTGACGTCTATTCGCTGGGAATTATCCTTCGAGAACTCCTTCCGGGAAAGCTTCCGGCTGACCTTGAGATCCTCATCCAAACAGCACTACAGCCCGATCCACAACGACGGTACACCTCTGTTGATGCCCTGATCCGCGATATCCAACACTATCTGGCCGGCGAGCCAATTGAAGCAAGACCAGATAGCTTCACCTATCGCGCCTCCAAGTTTATTCGTCGAAATCTCTCTGCTGTGCTCGCCGCCTCAGTAGCTGTAGCCACTCTTGCTGGTCTGGTCAGTTTCTACACCATCAATCTTCGGGAGGCCCGCAATCAGGCTCTTGCCGAAGCAGCCCGCTCCAGCCGTATCCGCAGCTTTCTGGTGAACCTGTTTCAGGGCGGCGACATGGCTGCAGGCCCATCCTCAGACCTTCGTGTTGCCACCTTGCTGGATCGCGGTGTTGCCGGTGCCAAAGCTCTCAATCAGGACCCCCAGGCCCAGGCAGAACTGCTTCGAACTCTCGGCGACGTATATCAAAAACTGGGACGTCTCGATCAGGCCGACACGCTACTGATGAGTGCGCTCGATCGCCGCCGCGACGTCGATAACCTGAACGGCCTCGCACTACTGCGCACCGATCAGGCCAAACACGAGGAAGCCGAAAAACTAGCTCGCGAGAGTCTCAGCCTTGCCCGATCCACGCAACTCAATGTGGCTAAGGCTGCTACCACGCTTGGTCATGTCCTTGAAGAGAAGGGCGACTACGACAAAGCGATTCCAGTCCTCGAAGAAGCCATTCGAATGCTTTCCGCGCCAGGTCAGCCTCCGTTGGATCTTGCTGCCGCACTTCTCTATCTTGGCAATGTCCACTTCTATAAGGGGGAGTATCCGCAATCGCAAACGCTTAATCAGCGGGCGCTCGAAATCTACCGCCAGACCCTTGGGCCTTCTCACCCTATCGTTGCCGAAGTGCTCATCAATCTTGGTGCCATCCAGCAGGACACGGGCCATTACAAAGAGGCAGAAGCGTTTCACCGTCAGGCCCTCGCAATCATTGAGTCCTACTACGGGGCCAGCCACCCCAAGACTGCCTCTACGCTTACCCTGATTGGCCGCGCTTTGGTGCTTCAAACTCGTCTTGATGAAGCTGCAGGCTTGCTGACGCGCGCTCTTGTCATTCGCGAGCGCGTTTACGGCCCAGACCATACCCAGGTTGCATCCACCGTGAACGAACTGGGCACGAATGCACTCTCGAGAGGCGACCTGCCCGCTGCTGAAGCTCACTTCGAACGCATGATTGCCATTTATGAAAAGGCCTATAACGGCAAGCACTACCTGATCGGAATTGCCAGATCCAATCTGGGCAGTGTCTACATGCGTCGCGAGCAATGGGCCCGGGCTGAGCCGCTTTTTCGCCAGTCCCTCGACATCTATGCAAAGACCCTGCCGCCAGGGCATATCAATGAAGGCATCGGCCGCATCAAGCTGGGCCGTATTCTGCTGCGCCAAAAGAAATACCAGACGGCGCAAGCCGAAACCCAGCGCGGACACGATATCGTCGCAAAGCAGGCCAGCCCTTCTGTAAGCTGGCTCAACAACGCCAAGAAGGATTTGGCGGAAATTGCCGCTTTTCAAAATTCGAGTCGAAATAAATAATCAGCGCATCTTACCTTTCATGGCTGAACAACCTTCCACTCTCCAACTCTGGTCTGGTCGAATTCTGACTGGCCTTCCGTCTCTGATGCTCCTATTCAGCGCCGCGATGAAACTCAAAGGCGGGCCCGATCTTGCTACCGGTTTTGAGCATCTCGGATGGCCTGTCTCGCTTGCGATCCCTTTAGGGATACTCGAGCTATCCATCACCTTGATTTACCTGATTCCTCGAACTGCGGTGCTAGGCGCCATCCTGCTTACCGGCTATATGGGAGGTGCCGTTGCCGCCCATCTTCGTATCAACGAAGCCTGGTTCGTCCAGTTTCTGCTGGGAGTCATGATCTGGGGCGGCCTCTACTTTCGGGATTCCAGAATCCGCCAGCTCATCCCGATATGGCAAAAGTAGCCATATCTATGTGGTGAAATGGTATGTATGAAGAAAACGCTCAACATTGATGCTGAGCTCCTGGCCGAAGCAAGAGAGGCATCTGGATCTACTACTGATACAGATACCGTTCGACTTGGCCTTGAAGCACTAGTGAGGAAAGCAGCTTATCTGCGTGCTAGTGCCCTTATGGGTTCAGCGAAAGACTACGTGGCACCTCCCCGTCGGAGATACTCTTCAATTGCCAGGCGAAAAGCTAGCTAATGGTCCTGGTGGATACCTCGATCTGGGTTCGCTTCCTGCACAATCGTGGAACGAGCGCCAGGGAACTGAGATCACTGCTTGAAGCAAACGTTGTTTGCGGACACGATCTCGTTTTTGGAGAACTGTTCATCGGTGATCCAAGTGGCCGACTGAGGCTTCTGGATCTTTACCCGAAGTTTCATCAGAGTCCAACGCTCCCGCATCAGGACATCGTTGACTTTGCGCGCCATCGAAGACTTCACGGTAGAGGTGCTGGCTGGATCGACATTCATTTAGTTGCATCCGCCCTGGCTTCGGGCCACCAATTCTGGACCGCCGATTCTGACCTGCATATCATCGCTCGCGAACTGGGCATCGCCTACGAGCCTAGCGCCTAGACCCGCACGCTCAAGCCATCGGCCAGAGTATTGCGGTACGCACGCCATGCCGGCACCAAGCCAATCAGGACGGCAGCGCCCAGCACCAACCCCAGATAAATGCCATGCTCTGGCTGAAACCCCTGCCAGCGCAAGTACAAGCCAAACTGCTTCTCCACCACACCTTGCAATGCTGCAATTCCCGCATACATCAAGCCCACACCCAGGGCACAACCAGACGCAGCCAGCATCAGACTCTCGATCAAAAACAGTGCCAGAATCTTGATCGGGCCCGCCCCCAGCGCACGCAAGATTGCCATTTCACGGCGGCGCTCGTTGAGCGTTGTATAGATCGCGACAAGCATCCCGAGCAGGCCCACCAGCACGACAAAGCCACCTACGATCTCAAGCGCAATCTCGGCATACTTCACTGTAGACCACAATTCACCCATCGCGACCCCAGGAATGATGGCCATCAGCGGTTCCGGCAAATAGTTGTTTACATCGCGCTGGATGCGCAACGTATCGATGCGGCTCTTGGCCCGCAATAGAAATGCGGTAATCGCCTCCGGCTTCAAGTCTTCTTTCTTCAGCTTCGCTGCTGGCACTTCTTCTCCCGGCTCAGGAGGGGCACCGCCCTGCCAGCCGACGTGGATGGCCGACATGCCTTCGAGGCTGATGTAGATGCTGCGGTCAATCGGAGTGGATGTCTTGTCGAGAATCCCTACAACGGTAAACGGCTTGTCGTCGTGATCCATGATTCCGGCCGCACCAATGCCGTGTGTAAGAGTCACCTTTGTGCCAACCTTGTAGCCAAGCTTTTCTGCCACGTCGCTTCCGAGTGCTGCCTCGTTAAACTCTGCCGGAGCTCTGCCGGTTACAAATTCGGGCTTGCGCGTTTTGCGGAAGCGGTATTGTTTGTAGAAGTTCTCATTGGTGCCGACAACACGAAAGCCGCGATGGCTATCGCCCAGCGAATAGGGAATCGTCCAGGCCACCGCCGGATGCTTTGACCATTCTTCAAAGCTTTCGTACTTTACGTTGTTTGTTGCTGTGCCCATTCGAAACACGGTGTAGAGCAACAACTGCAAGCCACCACCACGAGCCCCGACGATCAGATCAGTACCTGAAATAGTAGAAGAAAAACTTTCCCGCGCACTCACGCGCAGCGCCTCAACACCCAGCAACAGCGCCACACTGAGTGCGATTGAAAATACAGTCAGCAGCGTGGTGACGCGCCGGTTTCGCAATGATTGCCAGGCAAGGGAGAGCAGCAGCATCAGGCCACCTCTACCTTTGCCGCCCGGTTGAGTTCAGGCAGGCTCAGTTGCTTGTCAAACATAGGAGCCAGGCTCTGGTCATGGCTGACAAACAACAGCGCCGCACCCGCCTCTTTGCATTGGGCGAGCAGTAATTCCAGAAACCGTTCCCGGTGCGCCGCATCGAGCGCCGAGGTTGGTTCATCGGCGATCACCAGTGGAGGAGCACCAATCAGCGCCCGTGCTGCAGCCACTCGCTGTTGTTGGCCTACGCTCAACTCCAGCACTCCCCGGTCCAGTAAGCCTTCGATGCCCAGTGACGCTGCGATACGTCCCAGGGCCTCTGCCTTGCGGGAAGAGTGCAGCCGTGTTGGCAGCAGAATATTGTCGCGAACATTCAGATAGGGGATCAGGTTGAACATCTGAAATATGTAGCCAATTTTTGATCCGCGCCAGGCGTCGCGTTTTGAGCCAGACATGGCGGAGAGATCTTCTCCGAGCACCTTTACCGTGCCACGGCGTGCTTGCAGCACTCCTGCGATCAATCCCAACAGCGTTGTTTTGCCGCAGCCGCTAGGCCCGTACAAAAAGCAGGATTCCCCAGCGCCAAGTTCAAACGAGGGCACGTCGATGACGGTTGGCAGCTTGGGCCCGTATGCGAATTCGACGCCTTCAAGCGTGATGCTACTTGGAAGAGTAGGCTGTGACATTCGCGACAGTCATTTGATAGGAGACCGCCCCGTATGGGCTTCCCGTCTTGTTGATCGCAATTTTGCCTTCAAACCAGTTCGGTTCAAACATTGCGATCTTGGTCTTTTTCTTCCCCACCATGCGGCAGTAAACGATCTGGTGCGGCGGCGGTGGAGGCGTATGAATGCACCCGCCAGCAATGGGCACAATGAGAAACTCGTCGGCTTCTTCCTGATCATCACTCTCGAGCGGCACCATGTATCCAGCGATGCGAACCGTCGCGTTGTCGATCTTCTTCAGATCAGCAGGTGCCTCACCCGTGCTGAGATCCAGAGATCGCAACAATCGCCATTGCACCGTGGTGACTCCCGGCTTTGCGTCAGCAGCAACAAGTTGTAAGGGCTGAAGTGATGGGTCGTGGATCGAGACGAGGAACCCGACCGCAAGCACCAGTAGCGCCCAGCGGCGGAATGACTTCATATCTTTCATTAGAGCAGTCTTGCCGCATCCTTCGCAAAGTAGGTGAGGATGATCGATGCTCCGGCGCGCTTGATCGAGGTTAGCGTTTCCATCATGACGCGCTCCTGATCGATCCAGCCGTTACGAGCTGCAGCCATAATCATGCTGAATTCCCCAGACACCTGATAGGCGGCGATCGGTACATCAAAGCTCTGGCGGGCGGCCGCGATGATGTCGAGATAGGCTAGAGCCGGCTTCACCATCAGAATGTCGGCGCCTTCTTCAAGGTCGAGCTGCATTTCATACATGGCTTCGCGCGCATTGGCCGAATCCATCTGGTATGAACGCCGGTCTCCGAATTGAGGGGCACTCTCGGCGGCCTCGCGGAAGGGCCCATAGAAGCCGCTTGCGTATTTTGCGGCATAACTCATGATCGGGATGTGATCAAAGCCAGCTGCGTCGAGGGTCTCGCGGATGGCACCTACGCGACCGTCCATCATGTCGCTTGGTGCAACAATGTCAGCACCGGCTCGTGCATGAGTCAGCGCCGCATCAGCCAGCCACTCCAGCGTTGTGTCGTTTTCAACATCACCATTGACGATCTTGCCGCAATGCCCATGTGAGGTGTATTCGCAGTTGCAAACGTCAGTGACAACGAGGAGATCCGGAACTGCCTTCTTGATCGCCCGCACGCCTTCCTGAACGATGCCGTGAGGATCATAGGCACCGGAAGCGATCTCGTCTTTGTGTTCTGGAATTCCGAAAAGCAATACGCCGCCCAAGCCCAAAGACTTTGCTTCTTCACATTCCTTGATGGCCTCATCGATCGAGAGCTGATAGTTGCCAGGCATGCTTGAAATCTCTTTGCGACGGCCTTCGCCGGGAACAAGAAAGAGAGGGTAGATAAAGTTGGAAGCTTCGAGGTGGGTTTCGCGTACAAGGCTACGGATTGCTTCAGTGCGCCTCAATCGGCGCGGACGATGGATGGGATAAGGCACGATTTCAGTTTAAGCCGGGGCACTCGAGGAGTGCCCCGGCTCCGATACTTCTAGCTGATGGTGAAGCCCTTGCGGAGCCTCGGCTTGAGGAATTGATTCGCTTCATTGTTATTGGTGAAGCGCATCTTGGCCGCATCCCACTCGAGCTTGCCTTCCACTCGCAGTGCGATGACGCCCAGCAGCATCCACTCAACGAAGGGTGAAGCCACGTTGAAGTTGGAGCACGATGCATCGCCACCCTTGCAGGCGCGGATCCAGTCGCGATAGTGGCCGGGCGAGCGGGTGAGCAGCGGCTCTGGCATCTTGAAGTCAGCCATCTTGTTGGTTGGCAGCAGGCGCGTACCTTCACCATAAGTGCCGGTGGTGAGGATACCTTTATCGCCAATGAAGAGGCTGCCGTTGGGCGAAGCCGGGCGGACTTCGGAATCCGACTTGAGAGCCTGGAAGGCTTCGTAATTGAATACGCGGCCAATCATGCCGTTGTAGCCGGGATCACGAGGCGGGGCGGCCTGAGCCTGGCCCTGACGACGCGGACGGTTCGGCAGATCGCCGAGCCATTCGTCTGTCGGTACGCCTTCGATCTTGGGGCTTTCCTTCAGGCCGTCATGCCAGAAGATGTTTACCGGGCCCATGTTGCCGCGGGCAGGGAAGGAGAACTTGGTGATCGACTTCTTGGGGAACTGGAAGCTCGAAACGCCTTCCTTCATGATGCATTCGACGCTGGTGGGTGAACCGAGCTTGAGTGCCATGTTGGGAGCTCCCAGAATGTGGCAGGCCATGTCGCCGAGTGCGCCGCAACCGAAGTCAAAGAAGCCGCGCCAGTTGAAGGGCTGATAGAAGCCGCCATAGGGAGATTTGAAGTCAGGCCCACCGGTTGTAAAGGGACGCTTGTCGGCCGAGCCGAGCCAAAGATCCCATTCAAGAGTGTTCGGGACATCGGTAGGGGCAGGGATTTCGGTTGTCCCTTGTGGCCACCAGGGACGGTCTGTCCAGGCGTGCACTTCTTTCACCTGACCCAGCTCACCAGCCCAGACGATCTCGGCAACCTGACGGGTACCTTCGTTCGAATAACCCTGATTGCCCATCTGTGTGGCGACACCAAACTTGTTGGCCACTTCGCGCATCTGCCGGGCTTCCCATACGGTACGCGTGAGGGGCTTCTGGCAGTAGACATGCTTGCCGCGCTCCATCGCCGCGATGGCCGTTGTGGCGTGCATGTGATCCGGCGTCGAGACGATGACGGCGTCGATGTTCTTCGACTGCTCGTCGAGCATCTTCCGGTAGTCTTTGTACTTGGTTGCTTTGTCGAACTGTTTGAAGGCACGCTCGGCACGCTTTTCATCGACGTCGCAAAGGGCGACGATGTTTTCACTGATGCAACCCTGGATGTCGCTATGGCCTTTGCCACCCGAGCCAATCGCGGCGATGTTCAGTTTTTCGTTCGGGCTTTTGTAGCCCAGCATTTTCAGAGAAGCCGCACTGCCAAAGCCAGCGGCGGGGACTGCGCCAGCAAGGAGCGGCCCGTAAAAGAAGAAACGTCTATTGATCTGCGAAGACATGGGGAGCAGATACCTCCAACGCTATGCTATCGCTTTTCGACAAGCCCCTTCAGCCGCACCATGTCATCTTTCAATTTGTCGCTTGCCGAAGACATCACCAGCGCCGTCAATAGCTTGACGAAAGTGCTACCAAAATCGTAGCGGCCGGTTGCTGTGAGCTTGGTTTTGCCCCCAAGATCTTCCAAAACGTAGCTGCTCTCGCCCGTGAAACTTCCTGTCGCAGCCAGCCGTGTGGCGATCTTCTTGAGCGGGACATACTCGATCACTTCGTCGTCCATCTCCACGCGGGCACCGCCATTATTGAGGTCCTCCATCACCCAGTGCGCTTTGGCTCCTACGCCCTGTTTACCCGGTGTGAGGGATTTGATCTCAACAACCCACCCTACCCATTGCTTGATCTTTTCGGGCTCTTCGAGCCAGGGCCAAAGCTCGGCTGGTGATTTGTCGATTTCCACCGAGACTGTCATCTTGTTGGCATCTTCGCGACTAGCGAGGATGAACAGAATGGCAACTGCTGCGAGCAGAATGCCAACAAAGCCGAGGCTTGCGTACTTGAGTATCTTCATGAGGTTCTCCTTCGGGAATCCACTACAGTGACTACGGCAAAACAGAGCGCTGGCAAGAGCAGCCAGTACCAGACAGGAAGCTGGGCAGGGATCGTCAATAGCGTTATCACTGCTGCCAGCAAAAGCCAGATCCCCATTCGCCTGTGATACAGCGAGCAAACGAAAGCGCAAGCTGTGGCGAGGGCGAGCGTGAGCACAAGTTGCTCGGTGGGCCGGATCAACGCTACTTTCAGCGGTACTTGCGAAAGTACAAAAGCCCAAAGCAGATCGATGGCGCGTACGGGTAACAAAAACAATGCAGTGCTGAGCAGAAGCCGCTCTTCAATGTGCAATTTGCGCAAACGAAGTTCGAGCAGCGGAATCACAGACAAAAGAATCTGGCGCCGTCGCCATCGGGCTCCGCGCAGCAACGCTTCTTCTTCGAGATCCCCGAGGATCTCTTCAGCCAGTTGCGAACCCAGCAGCAGTCGTGTCAAGCCTTCCATGTCAGGCCTTCCATCATGTTCATCAAAGCCTGCTGCGATCTTTCCAGCGCCTGTATGCCCTTGGGCGTTGCCCGGAAAATTCGTTTGGCCCGCCCGCCACGCTCAGGTGTCGGGTCCCCTGTGTTCGATTCCACCAGGCCTTTAGTCTCTAGCCTGTCTAACGTCGAATAGACCGCCCCAATCGAGGTTTCACGCCCCGCGCGTTGTTCGATCTCCTGACGGACACGCATGCCGTAGGCTTCATCACCCAGGCGCAAGAGCGCAAGGATGATGATGTGTTCGAACTCGCCCAGGCCCTCTCGATCCGACATTTCTACAATGTAGAAGAAATATTCTGAATGTGCAAGAGTTTTTTCTTCAAGGTGATCGAAAAAGCAAATCCGTGCCGCCAATCCATTGTGATGAAACTGATACTGCTGACGCTGTTACTGGCCTTTGCCCAAGAGCCGGAAGAACGACTCGGGATGCTGGGGATGGGCAAAGCTCCAGCGCGCATAGAGGCCTTTACCCAAGCCGGCGGCGTTGGCACAAAGCGCATGCTGAACTGGAAGCTGGAAGCTCAGGTGGAAGAGTTTGGTGCTGCCGATACCGGCATGGTGGTGTATGAGAAGCAGCAGGATTGGCTGCGTGTGAAGTCAAATCAGGGAGCAAGCCTTTGGGTGCGCATGCCGCAGGGTGGGCAGTTTGTGGCTTTACCTGACTTGCTCGAAGGCAACCAGATTTATCTAACCAAAGAGGATTGGGACCAGCGCCTTTCCGCTACCGCAGGCGGCCCAAGAGGCCCGGCCTTAAAGACGGATCTTGAGCCCAGCGTGAAGATCGTCGGCAAGCAAATGGTGAACGGCAAACTTTGGTTGCAAGTTACGATTCTGGACGCTGGCCTGTGTGAGGCGCCAAAGCCGAAGGTGTTGGCCAAAGGCTGGGTGCCTCTGCGGATGGTCTGGTATTCCTCGAGCGGGTGTTAGCTCTTGGGCGCGTAGTATCCCGGACGCGCCCGCACAATCAGATCCTTACGGCCCTTGACGCGAATCTGCACGGGGTGCCACTGGCCATCGGTTTTGATCGGTTCCGGACGGTACAGGATGTTGTACTGGCTGCGAAGTTCGTTGGCGATATTTTCAAAGCTTTGCGCAAGATCACTGGCCTTGAAGGGGAAGAAGGTCATGCCGCCGGTGCGTTCCGACATGTGCTTGAGGATGCGGTCGCCTTCGCTTTCGATCCTGGTGATGTTGGTTGAGATCGTATAGATCACGACGTCGGCCTTGAGGGCCATCTCTATCGCCTGCTCGCGGGTCATTACAGACTGCGTGTCATCACCGTCACTCAGGATCACCATCGCACGGCGAAACTTGAAGAGCGGCTGATCCTGCATCAGCTTGTCTTTGCACGCATAGTAGATTGCGTCAAACAAAGCTGTGCCGCCGCCGGCACGCATGTCGCGCACGGTCTGCGATAGCTTTTCCACATCGCCGGTCAAGTCAGCTCGCAACTCTACTTGATTGTCGAAGGACACGACGATCGCCCGGTCTTCTTTCGGACGGATCACCGATGTAATGAACTCAACTGCGGCTTCCTGCTGGAACTTAAAACGATCGCGCACGGAATTGCTGGAATCGATGAGGATGCCGAGACGCAGAGGGAGATTGGATTCGGCCACAAACTCCAGAATGTTCTGGGGCTTCTTCTCTTCAAATACCTCAAAATCCTCGCGATTCAAATTGATGACAAATCGGCCCTTTTTGTCAGAAACCGTGTAGAGAAAGTTCACACGAAACACATCAAGGATGATGCGGTTGGGATCAGTGTTCTGAGCGTAGGCAGCGAGCGGTAGCGCGAGGAGGTTGCGACGATTCACATTCCTATTGTAGGGGGCGAAGCCACTCTTTGAGTTCCTCGGCCAGCGGAGCTTCAATCTGTATGGATTCTCCGGTGGTTGGCTGGGTGAACTTGATTCGCCAGGCATGCAGGAAAAACCGTCCTGAATCGTGAGGACGTGCGCCGTAAAGAATGTCGCCAGCAACCTTGTGGCCCAGATGCCCCAAGTGGACGCGGATCTGATGGGTGCGCCCGGTACCGATCTTCACCTCCACCAGCGTGAAGCGCTCATAGCGCTTGAGCACCTTCCAGTGCGTGATCGCTTCGCGCCCAAGTTCCGGATCGTCCTTGACGATGGCGGCCATGCGGACGGGCTTCCATGGATCGCGGGCAATCGGGCGGTTCACTGTGCCGGTATCGTTTTTCATCACATTCTCAACCAGCGCGATGTAGGTCTTTTCGACTTCGCGGCCGGAGAACTGATCCTGCAGCTTGCGATGCGCGATGTCGTTTTTTGCCACCAGAATGACGCCGCTGGTGTACTTGTCCAGACGATGTACGATCCCGGGGCGCAAATCACCACCCAACTGCGAGAGCTTCTCAAAACGAAAGAGCAGGGCATTAACCAGCGTTCCGTCAGTCGTACCGGCACCGGCATGAACTGTCATGCCGGCAGGCTTGTTGATCGCGACAAGATCGTCGTCTTCATAAAGAATCGAAAGCGGCAGATCCTCTGCAGTTGCCTTCAGTGCTTTCAGCTCCAGCGGCTCGACTTCCACCTCTTCGCCACCCTTTAGGATGTGCGACGCCTTTTGCGGTTTGCCGTTTACCTTGACGCGATCCTTCTTGATCCACTCCTGCAGCCGGCTTCGGCTGTACTTGGGATAGAGAGTTTGAAGGAAGATATCGAGCCGTTGCGGCTCACCGTCAAAATTCATAAGGCCATTGAGGCTTGGCGCCTACGCCGCCATCGACGAAGAGCGTTTGCCCGGTTACGAATTCACTTTGATCACCGGCAAAAAAGAGCACAGCTTTGGCGATATCCATCGGCATCCCGATGCGGCCCAGCGGGGTTACGGGTGCCCAGGTGCCGGCGTAATCGCCTGTTTCGGCCTTGGTGCGTTCCACTTCGGTTGCACCGGGGGCCACACAGTTTACGCGGATCTGATACTTGCCCAGTTCTACTGCAGCCACCTTGGTAAACATCTCGATGCCACCTTTGGAGGCGGTGTAATCCACCAGGCGCGGGAAGGCGAGCTTGTTGCAGCCAGAGCCCAGCGTGATGATGCTACCACCGTGGGACTTCGCCACCATCCGGCGGGCACCTTCCTGCGTGCAAAGAAAAGTACCGCGGACATTGGTGTTCATCACCTTGTCCCAGTCTTCCACTTCCAGTTCAAGCAGCGGCTTCCAGGTTTGTACTGCGGCATTTGCCACTACGACGTGCAGGTCGGAGAAATGCTCATCGAATTGCTTAAAGAGGTTTCTGACGCTTTCGACATTCCCGACATTGCCCTGCAAGGCAACAGCTTTGCGCCCAAAAGATTCAATCTGGGCAACTGTGTCTTGCGCCCCGGCAAGGTCGCTGTTGTAGTTCACCGCGACATCAAAGCCAGCTTTGCCCAGTTCAATGGCAATGCACTTCCCGATTCCTTTGCTGGCACCTGTTACCAGGGCCACTTTCGCCGATTCAGCACTCATGGCTTTATTGTAGTCCCCGGAGAGGCTATCATATTACAATCTCAAGTCTTTCAGGGGAGTTCTATTCTATGGTTGCTCGTATCGTTTTGTTTCTAGCATTGAGCCTTGCACTCTTTGCCCAAACCTCCACCACCCAATTGGGCGGTACCGTCACGGATTCTTCCGGCGCAACTGTGCCGGGAGCCAGTGTTGTTGCTATCAACGAAAGCACTGGCCTTCGCTACAACCAAACCACCACCGCCGCCGGGCTCTATGCCTTCCCGTCGATTCCTGCGGGCAGTTACACGTTGGCTGTAGAAGGCAAAGGCTTCAAGAAATTCCAGCTCACCAAAATCGTATTGCAGATCAACACGCCTGCCAATGTGAATGCGTCGCTTGAAATTGGTGCCGCCAGTGAAACCGTCAACGTCGAGGCAAACTCAGAAACAATTCAGACCAACAACGCTGTAATCGGCAACGTCGTGGAGCGCAAGGCGATTGAAGCGCTCCCGCTCAATGGGCGCAACCCCCTGAACCTGCTAATTTACGAGCCCGGCGTGCTGCAGCGCTCTGGCGGCACGATCAGCGTCAACGGTTCGCGTACCGGCGCTGTCAACGTCACCATCGACGGTATCGAAGCCAACGAAAGCACCAATCCCAACCCCGTCAACAATATCTTCCGCCTCAATCCCGACAACGTACAGGAATTCAAAGTAACCACCTCGAACCCTTCGGCTGAGGAAGGCCGTAACTCCGGTGCAAACGTATCGGTTGCTACGCGATCCGGCACAAACGAATTCCACGGCACTGCCTTTGAGTTCTTCCGCAACACCGCTCTCAACTCGAACGAATTCTTCGCACGCGCACAAGGCCAACCCAAGCCGATCATCAAGTTGAATCAATACGGCTTTGAACTCGGCGGCCCAATCCGCAAGAACAAGACCTTTTTCTTTGGTTCCTGGCAGGGGCAAAAGGTGAACTTCGCCGATCCTGTCGACAAGAGCTTCGGTACGGTAACCCTCTACACCCCGTCTGCACTGGCTGGCAACTTCCGCTACGTCGCACTCGACGGGCGTGTTCCTTTTACCCTGAATGGCCAGCGCATCACCCAGAATTCTCCCCAGCTTGTGGATCAGCGTACAGGTGCTCTTGCCCCCGGAGTTCGTAACTGCGCAGCCAGCACCGACATCAACTGCATTGCCAGCTTCAATGTTTTCTCCAATGGCGGTTTCTCCCCGGTGGTGAGATCCGTACTTGGCGGCTACCCAGCGCCTAATTCTTATGCCGGTGGCGATGGCCTCAATACAGGCAACTACTTCTGGAACAGCCCCTTCCAGATTCGTGGCCCGCAGTACCTGGGCCGCATCGATCACACACTCAGCGACAAGCACAACCTCTGGGGCCGTTACCTTGGAGCCGAACAGAACACACTCAATGGCGACCCGCTCAATGGCCGCCCCATCGTGATCCCAGGCTATCCGGCTCGTGGCGAGGTGTTTCGCCCTGCCATCAACATCGCAGCCGGAATTCGCAGTGTGATCAGCCCGCGCCTGGTGAATGAGTTCACTATGGGCTTCTCGCGTTTTCAGTTCCTCTTTACACAGGGCGAAGCAAACCCGAACTTCCCCAACGTTCCGCGCTTTGTCCTGAACAACTCAACCGTAGACTACACAGCCAATCCCCGCACCTTCCGTGCAGTGAACACGATCCAGTACATCAACAACCTCACCTACATTGCCGGCGCACACGTCATGAAGTTTGGTGGCAACATTCGCTTCTACCAGCACAACGACCAGCGCGGCGACGTTGGCGGCACATCTCTTGTGCCCATTATTTCTCTGTCTCGTGCGATTCGAATCGCACCCGGCTACACATACCCAGCACAGACTGGTGCCGCTGCTGCCGGTATCGCTTCCAACGATTTGAACCGCTTGCAGAACACGGTTAACGATCTGGT
>JBIPMY010000072.1:0-18543 GCA_044376335.1 Bryobacter sp. | reverse complement strand
CATGGAATACGTTACACCGTTGCCGCCCGCCACGTCGAAGCCGTCGAATTGACGTTTGACAGTGCCATCCAGGTTCCACAAGGTACCTTGGTAGAGAATCTCTAAAGCTCCATCATTGTCTACATCGGCCACTACCGGAGCCATATAGCCGTCCGATAAGCTGTAATGGTGAGAAGGTACGAGGAATGGGTGAGAAGTGTAATAGATTCGATTTAGGGATCCGTCGGCAGTGTTTACCGCGAACACGAAGCGGCAGACGGCATCGGTCGAGCCTGGACGTACATCTTCGCAACGTCCGCCGAGTCCGTTGGGAAAGTTAGAGCCGAATAGAATCATAGGCTTGTCGGTGGGGCGTAGGCGGGCAACCGTGAAAGCCGAGTTAGCCATTGAGCCAACCCCAATGCCATTGCCATTGGAGGATTGGGCCAGGCGATTCGCCGAGATCCATTTGACACGGTAGCCTTCGACGGCTGTACTGTCATAGACAAGAGCAATGAGTCTTTCTGCTGTGGTGTTGTTCAACGCTCCAAGACCTGGATCGCCCAGGCAGGCGGCAGATGTCACAATTTCAACGATGCCGTCGTCATCAATGTCAGCAGCTAGAGGGCCCATTTTATTGCCGTTCCCGATCTGGCAGGACAAGCCTAATGTTTGTGCACTGGGCGGCCGGGTGGCGATAAACAAGAGGGCGCCGTTATCTCCCCTGTTGACCATAAGAGAGTTGCCATTAAACCAGACCACTTCTGGCTTGCCGTCACCTGTAAAATCGGCCAGGATGGGAGCTGATAAGTTGTAATCCACAATTTGACCGGGGCCGGCGGCCCGCCGCTTCACATCGAGAATTGGCCCGATGGGAAGAGAGGGTGCCAGGAAGCTGAGCGCGCCGTTGCTGCTGAGACTGGCCGTGCCTTTGTCGGGATCGCTCAGTTTGGCGGCAGTGAGGAGGCCAGGGTTGGGGTTGATGTCGTTGGTGAGAACCCCCGGAGCTGGTACCGTGAGGGTTTGGCCGAGGCTGATTTCGTAGCGGTCGTCCACAGCGGTGGGCGGAAGAGTGTTCTTGACGGTGATGGTGAACTGGGCAAAGGCGGTGAGGCCGGCCGGATCCGTGACGCGGACACGCACCAGGAAATCGCCGATCTGGCTATTGGTGGGCGTCCAGGAAAGGCGCTGCGCGGGGATGAGTGTCATGCCGCCGGGGCCGGATACGAGCGAGTAGGTGAGTGTGTCGTTGGGATTCGGATCGAGCGCATTCAGCATTCGTGAGAAGTTGATTCCACGGGTGATGGTTTCGTCTGGTTGAGGGTCAAATAGTGGAGCACCGTTGGTGTTGACTACGTTGACGGTGAAGCTTTTGCTGTCAGAGTTGCCGTTGTTATCTTGAACGCGGGCGGTGAAGCTGTTGTTGCCGAGCTGCGCAGACGTGGGCTTCCATTTCAGGACGGGGATTGGGTTTAATACGCCGCCGCTGGGAGCATTCGTTAATGAGAAGGTGAGGGTGTCTTTGGGGTCGGGGTCATTTGCCGCAAGGCGCAATTCGAGGGTGGTTCCGAGGGCGAGGGTGCGGTTGGCTATCGTGTTCAATACCGGTGGGCCGTTCACGGGAACCGTGATTACAGCCTGGGCTGGGGCGCTGTTGTTCTGGCCATCATTGACGATGAGCTGAACCGTGTACTGGCCGATGCGATCGAGAGACAGATTGGGCTTGCTGGTGCCAGGATTGATAAGGGCGGCGTTGCTTCCGGCGGGCTTGTTGAGGAGGGTCCATTGATAGGTTAAGGGTTGGAGTTCGGGATCTGTGGAGGCCGTGCCGTCGAGATTGGTAACTGTATTGATGAAGGATGTCTGATTAGGGCCGGGGTTGGCTGTAGGGGCCTGATTTGTAGGGATGGGAGCGATGACGGTGAAGGTGGCCGTGGAGCTTTGCACTCCCGTAGAAATGGTGATTTGACGGGGACCTGGGCTTGCGTTAGCGGCGATGGTGATGGAGGCGGTGGCGGTGGTGGGGCTGGTGACAATGACCTTTTCGAGAGCGCCGGGGGCTGCTGCGCCTACCGAGATCGAGGGGCCGAAGTTGGCAGAGGTGCTGCCGTTGAGGAAGTTTGTGAATTGACCGGTGAGGGAGACGGTGCGCTGCGTGCCGGCGGTTGCACTCGAGGGAGAGAGCGTGACAGTTGCAGGTGGGTTGACCGTGATTCGCGAGGGGGTTGTGCTGGCGAAATTCTGACCGGTAGAGGTAGCGCCGGAGATCGCTACGTTGTAGGCTGCCGGTGTGGCGAGGTCTGCGCCAGTGAAGTTGAATGTGATGCGGCGGGTAGAACCAGCAACGGTAGCAATGGCAGTGGGTGTTGCGGTCATCGCGGTGCCTGGTGCTGCGACAGGCGTCATCGTTACAGTGAGTTGATTGGGGTTGATAGTGCCTGCGGGAAAGCCACTGCCGGTAAGAGTCATGGTGGTGACGCGGGGTTGTCCGGCAGCAGGAGAAGTTGTAGCAGTGAGGGTGACCGGCGTTGTGGTTTGTGCCGTTGCCAGATCTGTTGTGGAGAGCCACGATAATGCGATCAGGGCCGCTGCGAGGTTGCGCTTGCGGCACCGTAGCATTGCACATCCGGCTGCAACCAGTAGCCAGGTTGAGGGCTCCGGGATGCCGGTTTCGGGAGTGGAGGCATCTACGGTGATCAGAACGGAGTCGCCTGTCACGAGCTCATTTCCGCTCGATGGAGACAGGGTGGCCGAGACGTTGACTGAGGAGGCGATCACCTGGGTGCCCCCGTCGAGAAAGAAAGTGCCAGGGCTGAGGAGGGCCTCGAAGAGAGCAAATGAATATGCGACGTCACTGGGCACCTGGACAATTGGATCGAAAGATGAGTCGAGAAGAAATCCAGGACCAATATCACCGAGCAGGATGACGATCTGCGGACCCGTAACCGGGTTCAGTGTGAGTGTTGCATTTTGAAAGATGAGGTCATCGGTGGCTGGGAAGTCTGGCGGCAAATAGAAGGAGCCGGTGAGGTTGGCGACATTGAAAGCATTGACCCCGGGGCCAGCAGCGGCTGGAATAAATTCGTCAAAAGACAGGCTTCCGAGATTGATGATGGCGGCCTGTGCCTGGTATTGCAGGCCGAAGGCGAGTAGGAGGATGCCCAGATTTTTTAGTAGTTTCATGATTCCCTTCCGAACAGGGCGATCCCTTTGCAGGAATGCCTCTGCCCCTTAAGGGCGCAGGCGGACAGAAAGGTGACTCATGGTGTGTGGAGGGAATCGAAGCGATAAAGTACTAGAACCGGAAACGCCATGGGTTGGGGAGTGTCAAGATATGAGAATTATGAAGACACGGCAGTTGGGTAAGAGCGGGCTTGAGGTTTCAACGATCGGACTTGGGTGTATGGGGATGAGTTTTGGCTATGGCCCCGCGCATGACAAGCAGGAGATGATTGCTTTGATGCGGGCGGCAGTAGAGAATGGCGTGACCTTCTTTGATACGGCTGAGGTGTATGGGCCCTTCGTCAACGAAGAGCTCGTGGGTGAGGGACTTGCGCCCTTTCGCGGAAAGGTGGCGATTGCCACCAAGTTTGGGTTTAAGCTTGACCCGGAGACGGGGAAGCAAGCGGGGCTTGATAGCCGGCCATCGCATATCCGCGAGGTAGTAGAGGCTTCGCTGAAGCGGCTTCGCGTAGATGCGATCGATCTTCTCTACCAGCACCGGGTGGACCCTGAGGTTCCGATTGAAGATGTTGCCGGGACGGTGAAAGACCTCATTCAGGAAGGCAAAGTGAAGTACTTCGGATTGTCTGAAGCAGGGGTTCGGACAATCCGGCGCGCGCATGCGGTGCAGCCGGTGACTGCTTTGCAGAGTGAATATTCACTCTGGTGGCGGGAGCCCGAGGAGCAGATTCTGCCAGTGCTTGATGAGCTTGGGATTGGCTTTGTACCGTTTAGCCCGCTCGGCCGGGGCTTTCTTACGGGAAAGATCGACGCGACGACGAGTTTTGACAGCACAGACATGCGCAACACCGTGCCTCGCTTTGCGTCCGAAGCACGGGCTGCGAACCGCGCTGTTGTGGATCTTCTGGGCGGGATTGCTGCCCGCAAGGGCGCAACACCAGCTCAGGTGGCTCTGGCATGGTTGCTCGCGCAGAAGCCCTGGATTGTGCCAATTCCGGGTACGACCAAGCTGCACCGTTTAGACGAGAACCTCGCCAGTCAGACAGTAGAACTAAGTGCAGTAGAACTGGCTGAAATAGACGCGGCTGCATCCCGGATTGCAGTGCAAGGGGCACGCTATTCTGAGGGCGCACAACGGCAAATTGACCGCTGAATTTAAGGGACGTGAATCGCCGGAATATTTGCTTCGTTGATGGCCGCGTTGAAGGCTGCGACGTCTACCTTGACCAGCTTGTCGATGCTCTGGGCGGCAGTATCCAATGCCTGTTTTGTCAGCTCGATTTGATCGAGCTGTGACTTGGCTGGAGCGGCCGAGAAGCTGTCGATTCCAGTTGTAAGCTGGGCGATGCGTTGGGTGAGGGCGGGAAGCTGGAACTTCGGCTCTGGCTTGGAGAGGCGCTCTTTCAACTCTTCGGGTGAAGGAGGAGGGCCTCCCCGACCGCCGCCAGCGAAGTTGGGACGCATATCGTCAAGCTTGGTTTTGAGATCTGCAGCGAGCTTGCTGAGATTTGCCGGGGGCTTGGATGCGTCGGGACGCTTCCAGGAATCGGTTGTAGCCTTGAGTGCTGTATCCACTGTGTTGAACTTTCTGCGGAGTTCGGCAGCACGCCGGGATAAGTCCATCAGGCTGCTGATGGCAGCGCGGCGGCTTTTGCGATCTGCATCGCTAAACCAGGTGATGCGGGGATCTTCTTCGACAACGAAGGTTTTGGTGACTTTGCTGTTGCCGAGTGAAATCTCGGCTGTGTACTGGCCGGGGTCGACGCTGGGGCCAGCGAGAGCGGTAGCCACGTCCGGACCTCCGCCTTCGGCAAAGCGGTTGGCTTGTTCGACCTCTTGGGCGGTGGGTGCAACGGCACGATCCATGCGCAGGTTCCAGACGATGCGATTCAGGCCAGCGTCGAGATTTGCGGTACGGGTTGGGATGTTGCGAACCAGCTTGCCTGCGCTGTCGAGAATGCGAATCTGGACGTCTTTCGCGTCTGGCTTGGTGGCAAAGTGAATGTCGAGGATGGCTCCGTAAGGTGGGTTCTTGCCGAAGAACATGTCGTGCCCATCAAAGCCGCGCTTACGGGCCAGTCGCCACATGATGGCTGGGCGGACATCGTAAAGCTGCACCGCTTCTGGTGTGGCCTTGGCTTGTTCGAGTGCCGAAATACTGTCGAGGATCCAGACCGAGCGGCCGTGGGTGCCGAGTACCAGATCGTTGTCGCGTGGGTGGATTGCAATGTCATCGACTGGTACACGAGGCAGGTTGTTCTTGAATTCCTGCCAGTTGTCGCCGGCATCGAAGGAAACGTACAAGCCGAACTCGCCGCCTGCAAAGAGCAGCTTGGGGTTCTTGGGGTGTTCGCGAATTACGTTCAGGACACCCCCGGATTCAGGGATGCCGGTCTTGATGGCTTTCCAGGTTTTGCCGAAGTCTGTGGTCTTGTACATGTAGATACCGAAGTCGTTGGTGCGGTGGCCATCGAAGGTAACGTAGGCGGTGCCCTGGTTGTGTTGGGAGGAGATGATGCGGCTGACGTAGGTGCCCTTGGGTACGCCGGGGACGTTGGCGACTACGTTCTTCCAGGTTTCGCCATCGGTTGTGACATGCAGGTTGCCGTCGTCGGTGCCGGCCCAGACGATGCCTGGACGGGTGGCGGATTCGCTAAGGGTGGTGACGGCAGGGAAGTTGGCAACACCGTCGTTGCGGGCGAGCATGGTGCGGTCGCTGACGCTTTTGCCCATGATCGACAGAGTGTTGCGATCGGTGTTGGTGGTGAGGTCCGGGCTGGTGCGGCGCCAGTTGTCGCCCTGGTCTGTGGACTTGAAGACGAAGTTGCCGCCGTAGTAGAGAGTCTTGCGATCGTGCTTGGAGATCGTGATCGGGGAATCCCATTGGAAGCGGAAGCGGTCCATGGTGTCGTTGTCTTCGCGGGGGCGGATGGAGCGGGCTTCGTGGGTGCGGAGGTCGCGGCGGGAGAGGTTGCCGTCTTGTGATTCGGCGTAGACGATCCAGGGTTCTTCGGGGTCGATCTGCGCGTAGAAGCCATCGCCGCCTTGCACCTGATACCAATCTTCATTGGTGATGCCGTGGCTAAAGGTGGTGGCTGAGGGGCCACACCAGGTGTAGTTGTCCTGAAGGCCGCCGCAGACCTTGTAGGGCTTGGCGTTGTCGAGACCGATTTCGTAGAACTGGCCGATGGCGATCTGGGCGCGATCGTCCCAGTGGCGGCCGGCGTCGCGCGAGAAGTGGATGCCGCCGTCGCAGCCATCGACGATGTTGTCGGAGTTGGCCGGGTCGATCCACATGGCGTGGTGATCGGAGTGCAAGTTTGAACCGCGCTCGGTTTTGAAGGTCTTGCCACCGTCTTCTGAGTAGTGAAGACTTACGCCGAGAACCCAGATTCGCTGGTCGTTGTTCGGGTCGATACGGACGTTGGAGAAATACATCGGGCGGGGGTTGGTGTTGGACATTTTGGTCCATGTCTCGCCTTTGTCGTCGCTGCGGTAGAGGGCGGGTTGTTGCGATTCCACCAGCGCATAGACGATGTTGCCATTGCGGCGGTAAACGTCAAGACCGATGCGGCCGAGGTCTTCCTGCGGGAGGCCTTTGGTGAGTTTCTTCCAGGAGGCACCGCCGTCGGTGGTGCGATAGATGGCGCTACCGGGCCCGCCGCCATTCATGCCGAAGGGTGTGCGGCGGCGCTGATAGGCAGCGGCGAAGATGGTGTCGGGATTGTGGATGTCGAGTGCGATGTCGTTGACGCCGGTGTCAGCGTTGATTGAAAGCACCTTGGCCCAGGTCTTGCCGCCATCGGTTGTCTTGAAGACGCCGCGCTCTTCATTGGGGCCCCAAAGGTGGCCTGCGGCAGCGACGTAGACGATGTTGGAGTTGGTGGGATGGATGAGGATGCGGCCGATGTGATGCGTGTCTTTGAGGCCCATGTTGGTCCAGGACTTACCGCCATCGGTGGACTTATAGACGCCGTTGCCCCAGGAGGAGCTTTGACGATTGTTCGATTCGCCAGTACCCACCCAGACGGTCTCAGGCTCTGAGGGAGCTACGGTGACGTCGCCGATGGAGGAGAGGGATTGATCGTCGAAGATGGGGTCCCAGGTGATGCCGCTGTTGACGGTCTTCCAGACTCCCGCAGACGCAGTGCCGGCATAGATCGTGTTGGGGTTGGATTCAACAACGGCAAAATCGTCGATACGTCCACCCATGTTTGCCGGGCCAATTTCACGGAATTTGAGTGCTTTGAATTGGTTGATGCTTTGGGAGTAAGCAGCAGGAAGGAGCAGTAGTAGAGTTGCTAAGGCGGCCCGTGTCATCTAGTTGTTGTAGCAAAGATTGGTTTCATTTGTTAGCTCCTGCGCACTTTGTTAAGATCGCCGTGATGCGAATGAGGCCCGATTGCTGACCCGGAGAGCGCTGCTGGCGGCTGCAGCAATGCAAAAACGGAAGCCGAACATCCTGCTCTTGTTGGGGGATAACTGGGCGGCACCGCATGCATCGATTCTTGGGGACCCTGTGGTTCGCACGCCCAACTTTGACCGGCTAGCCAAAGAGGGCGTTGTCTTTCGGAATGCTTGTGCGCCGAATCCATCGTGCTCGCCTTCGCGGGCGAGTTTGTTGACAGGCCAGGAAACACATCGGTTACGCGATGCGGCCAACCTCTATGGACCGCTGGCGGCTGAGTTTCCGCGCTATCCATCATTGCTGGAAGAAGCGGGGTATCAGATAGGATTCTCTGGCAAGGGTTGGGGACCGGGAACGGTGCCTGGTGAGGCGCGGAATCCAGCTGGGGATACTTACAAGTCTTTTGATGAGTTTCTTCAGAAGCGGCCGGCCGGAAAGCCCTTCTGTTTCTGGTTTGGCAGTCACGACCCGCACGTGCCATGGAACCGGGGCGAAGCGCGGAAATCAACAATGAAGACGTCGGCACTGCGTGTGCCCGCTCACTTGCCCGACCATGCAAGGACGCGGGAGGACATCCTGCGCTACTACGCCGAAGTGGAGGAGTTTGATTCCGAGTGTGGGCAAATTATCGAGACTCTTCGGGCGAGCGGTGAGCTTGATAACACGCTGGTGGTGATGACCAGTGACAACGGCTGGCAGATGCCGCGCGGCCTGGCGAATTGCTACACGCTTGGAGTGAAGGTTCCGATGGCGATGCGATTTCCGGGGCAGATTCGCAAAGGGCAGACGCGCGATGATTTTGCGACACTGGCCGATCTTGCGCCTACCTTTCTGGAGGCGGCTGGGGTTGCCTTTCCGAAGCAGATGACGGGCAAGAGTTTGCTATCCAGTTACCGGCGGCAGTTTGTGTACCTCGAAAGAGAACGCCATGCCAACGTGCGGAGAGGCGACCTTGGCTACCCCGTCCGAGGGATTCTGACTGACAAATACTTGTACTTGAGAAACCTGGAGCCGGATCGCTGGCCTGCTGGCGACCCTGAGTTTTATTGGGCCGTTGGGCCCTTCGGGGATGTCGACGACTCTCTAACCAAGCGGCTACTGCTGGAGACCAAGCCGCAGCCCTACTTTGATTTGTGTTTCGCAAAGCGCCCGGCAGAGGAACTCTACGACTTATCGCTCGATCCAGATCAGGTGAAGAACCTGGCTGCTTATGCTGGTTATCGCAAAGTGAAAGATCAGCTAGCCGCAAAGGTGCAGCGCAACATGCAGGAATCGGATGACCCCAGAGCTGCCGGGGCGACGGAGCTCTGGGACAAGGTTCCCTACACTGGGCCGAAGTTCAAAGGGAGACCGATTGACTAGTTGCCGGCCTTGGGTTGAATTTCGAATGTAAGGCTGGCCCAGAAGCTCTCCCAATCGGCGACCTTCGGTTCCACACAACGCTCCATAACCAGTGCATGCAGCTTATGTGGACCCATTGCCTTGATCGGGACTCGGACGCGTCCTTTGGCATCCGTACGGCCAACGATTTCAATTTTGGCCTTGCCTGCTTCGAGGTAGGCAGACTCAATAGCAACATCTTTGGCGGGTGCGCCTTTGAAGAGAACCTGCACCATCATTGAGGCACCTGGCTTGAGTGAGTAAGGATTGCTCTCTGGAATGATCTCAATAGGCAGACCGGTGCGTTCCTTGAAGAAGGAGTCTCCCGCAGAAGACTGCAAGATGGACTTTGCGTACTTGCTGTAGCGTTCGCTTCCCTTTCTTTGCGCCTCGTTGTTGGCTTTGCGCCAGGCGATGATGTGCTGGAGGCCTTCTTCTGCCAGGTATTCTTCGAATTCTTTGGCGGTGAATTCAATGGAATTGGGGGCCGTGTTTGAAGTGAGAATCAGGGAGCCAGTGCCGGGGACGACTACGGTTGCAGTGGTGTACTTTTCTTCCGCAGTGATTTTTTCGAATTTGACAGTGCCAGCCTTAGAAAGCAATTGAGTATTGCGCAGGCGCTCTGGCTTGGTGACAGCGGGGGCGTCGGGAAAGCCTTCTCCGTTCTGATAGACGATTCGCAACTGCTGCCCGGGTTTGACAACGAAGCTTTGCGGCATCAGGTAAAGGTCATGAACAAAAAGGGTGAGCAGGAAAAGACTATTCATCTGCTAAATTGTCCCGCACATGGATCGGCAGGATTAGAGTTACACTCAAAGCGTGCGGCGCATTCCGGCATCCCTGCTCTTGCTCCTGATCAGCTTCAGTCTGATCTCGCCGCTTCTTGCTGCGCCGGTTGAAACCAAATTGCCGGCCTGTTGCCGTCGTGACGGCAAGCACCGCTGTGCGGCAATGCAGAGTCAGATGCACCAGTCTGGCGGCCTTAAGATTGCCACTGCAGCGTGTGCTCAATACCCGCAATTAAAGGCTACCCCCGTCATCTCTGGCGGCTTTGTGGTTGAGAGCAATTTGGTTTTGCTCGCATTTCACGCCTTAGGTTCTGTTTCCCAAGCTGAAGATTTGCTTCGGCATTCTTTCGTGGGCTTTAGACAACAAGAGCGCGGCCCTCCTTCCTTTTCCCTCTAAGCGCTTCACAAAGACCCGGGTGATCACCCGGGCGACGTATTCATGGGAAAGGGATTTTCATTTTGAAAGTCAGGGCCAGCCACGGGATGAATTGCCTGAGCGCGATACTGCTTCGCTTGCTCATGTGCCTTGCTTTTCTTACGCCAACAGCAGGCCAGACGCTTGCGGCGTTTGAGTTATCAGCAGACGCCTGCAAGACGCGTTGCTGTAGCAAGAAGACATCCTGCTGCCGCCGGACTGGCAAACAGAGCGTAGCCATCAGTGCAAGGCCCTGCCTGAAGTGTTTTGCAGAACCGCTGATCATTGCATTTGACGGGCCTGCACTTGCCTCAAATCCTGGCACGCCGCAGCGTCTTGCAATTTCTTATTTTGTACTTCCTTCGATTCCCGAGGGAATCCACCATCCCCAGCCCAAAGCCTTTGCACGCTTTGAGCGTCCTCCCCCACAAGTCTGACTCACTTCCCCCACATTTTCAGACAAGTTCATTTTCTCTTGAGAGAAAGAGGGATCCATGATGTTGAGGATGCTGGGCGCCCCTGTTTTTGCAATCTCGATTGCTGTAGCAGGAGTGCCTCAAAAACAAGTGCAAAGAGTAGCCACGCTCGAACAAAAACTTCACGAGGCTCAACTCGATTTCGAAAAAGGAATTCAATATGCCGATGGCGCAGGCGTAGCCAAAAACATGCAGAAGGCTGCCGAGCATTACCGTAAGGCTGCAGAGAAAGGCTATGTTCCGGCCCAATACAATCTGGCCTATTTGCTGGAGAACGGATCGGGTGTCCCGCAAAACCTGAAGGAAGCTGCAGTCTGGTATCGCAAGGCCGCAGAGCAAGGCGACGCTCAATCACAGAACAACCTTGGGGTGATGTACGCAACTGGCAGCGGTGTTGCAAAAGATGACGCTGTAGCCGTGCGGTGGTATTCACTGGCAGCTCAACAGAAGGATGCGCAAGGGTTAACGAATCTGGCCGCGATGTATCTGCAAGGACGCGGCGTACCACGCGACTTCGCGCGGGCACTCGATCTATCGAAGCAGGCGGCGGAAAGTGGTTATCCGGTGGCGCAGAACAACCTGGCGCTGATGTATGCCAACGGCCAGGGAGTGAAGCAGGACTACGTGATGGCCTATGCGTGGCTTGATGTTGCGGCTTCTGAAGTGAGTGCGGCTGCGTCTCTGCGAGACAAGATGGCAACGCGAATGACATCCGCACAAGTAGGACAGGCCAAGCAGATTGCGGCGATGAAGATCAAGAAATTCAGAGGAGGCAAATGATGAGTTGCTCATGTTCGAAGCACGCGAGCAGACGGAGTTTTCTCTTTGTGGCTGCGATGGCTTCTGGAGTGCCCGCGGCACTAGCCAATCTTGCCAATGGCGACCCGAGGCTGGAGAAGTTGTTTTCGATGTTCATCGCTCCCTGTTGTTGGCGGGAGAACCTTCTGGTGCACTCCTCGCCCACAGCGGATGAGTTGCGCGCTGATATCCGCAAGAAGGTCGAGGCCGGCTTAAGCGATGACCAGATTAAGCAGTCATTTCTTTCGAGATATTCAACCCGAATCCTCGCCATGCCCGAAGGCATCAAGGGGCAGTGGCTGAACTGGACCCCGTGGTTATTGTCTGCCGGCGGAATGGTGGCCCTGAGCGGGATCGTCTGGCGCTCTGCGAATCGAGAAAAGCCGAAGTTGGCACCAGCTAATTTACCGGAGTTACCGGAAGAGGAGTGGTAAGTGATGAAGAGTTTCCTTCTATTGCTTGTGCTGGCTGTATTGCTGCCTGGACAAATGCGGCGCGTAGATCCACCTGCTTCGAAAGAGAGCGGCATGCCCTATGTCGTGACCGGCCCCGATGGAGCGATCTATGTTTCGTACATCGACTATCTCGGGGCAGAAGGCCATGCGTTTCGCTTCTCAAGGTGGGACGGGCGAGTATGGTCCACACCTGAGACGATTGCGCAGGGCAAAAACTGGTTTGTGAATTGGGCGGACTACCCAACGATTGCAGTGTTGCCGGATGGCGCGATGCTGGCACACTGGCTGACCCGCTATGGAGGCGAGGGCAAATATGGCTATGGCATCCGGGTGGCGAAGCGGGATGCAAGCAACAGGATGTGGCGTGAGGTTTATGGCATGAGCCTTGATGATCCCAAGGATTATGCAGGTTTCCTGAGCTTTTTGCCGCAGACACCCGGTGCAGTTTATCTCGCACCACCATCGAAGCCCGAAGAGGGCCATCGCAAGACGGTGCGCTACGTTTCGTTTGGGCCCGCTGGGGAGGCGCTGAAAGATCTTGAGATCGATGCTGACGCCTGCTCCTGTTGCCAGACGGCGATTGGTGCCACCAGTGACGGCTTCATCGCGGCTTACAGAGATCACCAGCCCGGTGAGATCCGTGACATCGCCATTGTGCGATTTACAGATGGCACCTGGACCAAACCCGCGACACTACATCCCGATGGATGGAAGATCAACGGTTGCCCTACCGACGGCCCCTCCATTGCAACGAGAGCAAAGAATGCAAGTGTGGTTTGGCTGACCCGGGCGAACGAAAACCCCAAAGTGCAAGTTGCGCTCTCCAAAGATAATGGGGCGCATTTTGCGGCACCCGTCCGGATCGATGATGGCAAACCGCTCGGCAGAGCCTCGATCGTGGTGCTGGATGAGAACAACTACCTGGTGACATGGATCGAAAAAACAGGGGACGACGGAAAGGCAGAGATCCGCATCAAGCGTGTCTCGCTGGATGGCAAGACATCAGAATCCGTTGTCGCGGCCGAGGCCAGTACCTCGCGACTAACTGGCTTTCCCAAGCTGGCCGCAAATAAAGACCAAATCCTGGTCGCCTGGCGTGAAGGCAACATCCGCGCAGTGACATTTAACGTAAACCAATTCAGAGGCAAAGATTCGAAGTGACGTTTCAATATTTCTTATTCAGGGCTGTTGCCCTTTTGATTGTTGGGGCTGCTGCATTTGGGCAGTCCTCGACAGCGACCCTATCCGGGGTGATTACCGATGAGCAGGACCGGGCCGTTGGCAGTGCCAGGCTGACGCTGCTCGATCCAAAGAAAGGTGTGAGCAAACAGATCACATCAGACACGAACGGAAGCTATGTTTTCGCCCAGTTGCCAGCCAGTACGTATGAGTTGCTGGTGGAGAAAGCCGGCTTTGCCAAGGCTCGATTTGCTGAGCTCACGATGAACGCAAACGACCAAAGGTCGTTGCAGGTGAAGTTGAAGGTGGCAAGCCAGGATGAGACGGTAACGGTAACCGGAGATGCTCCGCTGGTGAGTGAATCACCTGCCGTGGCTACGGTGGTGGACCAGCGCTTCATCGAGAACCAGCCGCTCAATGGACGCAGTTTTCAGACCTTGATCAATTTGTCGCCGGGAGTTGTGCTTGCGCCTTCGGGCCTTGTTGACGCCGGACAGTTTTCTGTAAACGGCCAGCGCACCGGCACGAACTACTTCACGGTAGACGGAGTGGGTGCCAATTTCGGTTTGCCCTTTGCCACTACACCGTATGAAGGAGCCGGTGGCGGCGTGCCTTCGTTTTCGGCTCAGGGCAGCACGAGTGCACTTGCCTCTGTGGACGCAGTGCAGGAGTTTACGATTCAAACCTCAACCTATGCGCCAGAGTATGGCCGGCAGCCAGGGGCTCAGGTTGCCATCGTGACGCGGTCTGGCACGAATCGCCTGCACGGTTCCTTTTTCGACTATCTACGCAACGACAAGTTTGATGCCAATAGCTGGTTTGGCAATTTCAACGGACTCAAACGCCCAGCCTTGCGGCAGAATGATTTTGGCTTCACGACGGGCGGGCCTGTGCTGATTCCCAAGGTTTACGATGGCCGCAACAAGACCTTCTTCTTTGTTTCGTATGAAGGGTTGCGCTTGATACAGCCGGTGATTTCAGTGCCATCGCGGGTGCCATCGCTGGCAGCACGGGCGAATGCAACCGGGCTCGTGAAGAGCTTGCTTGAAGCTTATCCCTTGCCCATCGCAGATCCGATTCCTGGCCTGCCGAGTGAGACGCCCTATGTGACGAGTTTCTCGAACCCCTCGAACCTCGATGCCACCAGCTTTCGGATCGATCACAGTCTTTCGTCGAAGATCACGCTCTTTGGCCGCTACAACTATGCGCCGTCAGAGAGCCGCGAGCGTGGCCGATTTGCCACCCCAAGTTATGTCGCCACGCTGCCGGGCAGAACCAAGACCTTGACGCTTGGCACGACGATGGTTTTGAGTGCGGCAGTCAACAACGATTTGCGATTCAATTACAGCCAATCGTATGCAGCCCAGATCTACAAACAAGACACCTTTGGCGGAGCGAAGCTTCTGGCGGACAGCCTGGTCTTGCCTGGCTTCGCCAAACCTGAAACTTCGCTTTTCTATCTGACGATCGGGGCGAACGATGAGAACACGATCAGCCCTGGCACCTTCAGTGCGAATACGCAGAACCAGTACAACATCGTCGACACGCTGAGCTGGAATACCGGCAGACATGCGTTCAAGTTCGGGTTTGACTACCGGAGGCTGGCACCCTCGATTGGTGGACGGCTCTACTCGAAGGTGTTGACCGTACCCACGATTACGCAATTGGTAACAGGCATCATTCCGACTACGGAGATCCGGCAGGTAGATACCTTTCTTGAGCCACGCTACGACAACAGCTCTGTATTTTTCCAGGATGCCTGGAGGATTGCTCCGCGTCTGACACTTACCTACGGCATGCGTTGGGAACTGAATCCTGCGCCGTCTGAAGGAAATGGCAATTTGCCGCTAACAGTGACTGGCCTCAGGAATCCGCAGACAGCGAAGTTGGCCGCAGCCGGGTCTAAGCTCTATCCGACTACCTATGGCAACTTCGCACCCCGTCTGGGTATTGCTTATCAGCCCTTCAGCAACCGCGGCACAGTTGTGCGCGGTGGCTTTGGTGTGTTCTATGACCTCGGTTATGCATTTACGGGTACAGCGTTTACACCGAGTAACTATCCGTACTCGCGCAACCGCATCGTTACGAACGCGTCCATCACCGACCCGATCCTGAATGCGGAGGCACTGCCACTCAATACCAATCCGCCCTATCCGAGGCTCTTCGCCTATGCCGAAGACTACAAGCTCCCATATACTTTGCAGTTCAGCGTCGCAATTGAACAGCCGCTCGGCAATGCCAATTCTCTTTCGGCGTCTTATGTCGGAGCGGCCGCGCGGCGATTGGCCCGTGTGGAGAGTTTGCGCCCGCAAGTGTTGCAGAACGCAAGCTTCACGCGCATCGACTATGTGAACAACGAAGGCTACTCAGACTACAACTCGCTGCAGATGCAGTTTAAGCGTCGGATGACGCAAGGTCTGCAGGCACTGCTTTCCTATACGTGGTCTAAGTCTTTGGACACGGCTTCTGATGAATCAATCACCAATTTGCAGGCACCTGTTTCGCGCCTGGGAGCAGCATCCGATCGTGGGCCATCGTCTTTCGACTTCGCTCACACCTTCACGGGTTCGGCGAGCTACGAGATTCCGGTGCCAAAGTCGAATCGGCTGGCCAGGGCAGTGGTGGGCGGCTTCGCGTTTGACTCTGTGGTGCGCCTGCGAACAGGTTCACCGGTCAGCATCGTCACCGGGCGCGATCCCTTGGGGCTGGGCCTCACGAACGTCGCGCGCCCCGACGTGGTGCCTGGTGTGCCGCTTTACCTTTATAGCGATGCGTTCGCAGGCGGCAAGCGCTTCAACCCTGCCGCCTTTGATGGAGCAACGCCGCTGGCGCAGGCCCGGCAAGGCACGCTTGGGCGAGGAGTGCTGCGCGGTTTCGGCTTGCAGCAAGTAGACCTCGCTATGCGACGGCGCTTTCGCATCACGGAAGGCTTGAATCTCGACTTCCGCGCCGACGCATTCAATCTCTTCAACACGCCAAATTTTGCCAACCCAATCGGGATTCTAACCAACACCAACTTTGGCCGGTCGACACAGATTCTCAGTACTGGCCTCGGTGGCTTGAACCCGCTCTTTCAGGTTGGCGGACCTCGATCGTTGCAATTAGCACTGAAGGTGCAGTTTTGATATCGCGACGCCAATCGATTGCACTGCTTGCCGCAGCGGCAGCAGCGCAGGGCAATGAGCAGATTGTGATGCTCGTTTATCCCGGTATGACGGCGTTGGACCTGGTAGGGCCGCAACAAGTCTTTGGTTACACCATGGGCACCAAAGTGCATCTCGTTTGGAAAACCAAAGACCCCGTTGTGAGCGATACGGGCATGTCGATTTTGCCGACAAAGACCTTTGCAGAGTGTCCAGACCCGGTGGACATTCTGTTTGTTCCGGGCGGCGGAGCTGAAACGATCGCGTTGATGGAAGACGCGCAAGTAATTCAGTTTCTAAAGGCTCGCGGCAAGACGGCACGGCTGGTAACGAGTGTATGTTCCGGCTCGCTGGTGCTTGGTGCGGCTGGGCTGCTACGGGGCTACAAAGCAACCAGCCACTGGGCTGTTCGCGATGTCCTTCCGCTGTTGGGCGCTACTGCCGTAAACGAGCGCGTGGTGCAAGACCGCAACCGCATCACAGCGGGCGGCATTACTTCTGGTATCGATTTTGGGCTGCGCATTGCAGCCCAGCTTCGTGGAGAAGAATATGCCCGCTCGCTCGAACTGACGCTCGAATACAATCCACAGCCACCCTTCGGCACGGGTACGCCCGAGAAGGCCGGTGAGCGAATTACAAAAGCAATGACCCAGATGTATGAACCCCTGAATTCTTCGGCTCGCCTTGCTGCGCGCCGCATCAAACCCTGAAAACAAAAGAAAGGCAAATGAAGATATGAAACAAATATGGATGGCGCTTCCTCTGTTAGTGGTGAGCAGCGCATGGGCCGACGATGCAGTTACGATCCGCTTTCGTGCGGTTGTTGGCAATGAAGATTATGCTTGTGGCAAGAGCTATACGGGCATTGGAACATCGAAGTCGACGATCACCCCGCGCGACTTTCGCTTTTATGTGCACAATGTGCGCCTGATCGACTCCGCAGGCAAAGAAGTGCCTGTGCAGTTGAAGCAGGATGAAAAGTGGCAGATCGACAATCTTGCCTTGCTTGATTTTGAGAATGCTACGGGAGGTTGTGGCAATGGCACTCCCGACATGAACCATCAGATCGTAGGGACAGTTCCCGCGAGCGGTAATTTCAAGGGCATCCGGTTTACCGTTGGTGTGCCGTTCGAGAAGAACCACACCGATTTGACAACAGCCCCTTCGCCTCTGAATCTGACCGCTCTGGCCTGGGTTTGGAATGCAGGCCGCAAGTTTGCCCGCCTGGATTTTTCCAGCACAGGAGCACCGCGCGGCTATGCGATCCACCTCGGTAGCACAGGCTGCACGCCAGACGATACCAAAACAACGATCCCCACCAAGTGTGGTGCCCCGAACCGGCCGGAAGTTGAGATTCTGGGGTTCAATCCGCTGAAGGATTTTGTAGTTGCCGATATGGCAGCATTGCTGAAAGATTCCAACGTCGACGCAGCGGGAAAGATGATGTCCGGGTGCATGTCTGGCCCGGAGACTCCAGCATGTAAGCCACTTTTTGCCAATCTGGGTCTGGCCATTGGAGACCAGGCGGCGCAGACGCAGACCTTCTTTCGCGGCAACACAACACAACTCACCCAAGCACAGAGGTAGTGCATGAGAGCAGTTCTGTTTAGCATCATCGTCGTGTCGTGCTCCCTGATGGGGCACGACGCGCATGGCCGGGCCAACGCGCCTCAAGAGGCGCGCCGGCTGAAGAATCCTGGCAACATGTCTACGCAGTGGAAAGAGTCTGCGCAGCGCAATTACTCTCGCTATTGTTCCAGCTGCCATGGCGAAGATGGTAAGGCTCGTACAAATGTTGCGGGAAAGATGCCAGTGCGACCTACCGACCTCACCAACTACCTGATGGAGTCGATGAAAGAGGGTGAGATCTATTGGGTGGTTGCACACGGAATCGACCAGCGAATGCCGGCTTTCTCTGACAAGTTGAACGAAGCTGAGCGCTGGGAATTGGTGCTTTGGGTGAGAGAATTGCGCCATCGCCAGAGCCTGATTGAGAAAGCGCAGCTTGGTCCGTATCAATGGAAACTCCCGCCGGGATTTCCTTACCCAAAGGTTCCTTCAGACAATCTGATGACGGCAGAAAAAGTAGAACTGGGCCGTCATCTTTTCTACGACAAACGCCTTTCTCTCAACCAGACGCAATCCTGCGCCACTTGCCATCAGGCATCGCGAGCCTTCGCAGACCAGCGTGGGCGTGGGGTGGGATCAACCGTAGAAGTACATCCGCGCGGCCCCATGAGCTTGATCAATGTCGCTTACAGCCCAGTCTTGACCTGGGGCAACCCGAATATGCGCAAGCTGGAAGATCAGGCACTTGTGCCTATGTTTGGCGATCATCC
>JBIPMY010000071.1:0-18629 GCA_044376335.1 Bryobacter sp. | reverse complement strand
AACGCCCACAAACAAAGGCCAATGAAACGCCTCTGTCTCAAACAGCAATCCCTGAATCAGCACAGCCACTCCCAGGCAACTCGGCAGCGCAACCAACACTCCCAAACCAATCAACTGCAAGCCCTCGCTCGACACCAGCCACAGCAAAGATCCAGGCGTCGCCCCAATCGCTGCGCGAATTCCAATCTCCCGGATCCGCACACTCACATTAAAGCTGATCAAACCATAGATCCCCAGCATCGCCAGCAACAGCGCTGTACCGGCAAACACCCCCAGCAAAACGCTCCACAGCCGCGGCTGCCACAACGTGTCTTCCACCAGCGCATCCAGTGTCTTGATGTCATTTACCGGAGTTTCTGCATCTACGCTCGCCACCGCCGCCCGAATCTGATTTTCAAGACCAACGGTAGAGCCACTCACCCGCACGGCAATCGTCGCCGTCCCCCATCCATATTGTTTGTACGGGTAGTAGAACTCCAGGCTCTTGCTCACCTCAGCCGCGTGATACTTGACGTTCCCCACAACGCCCACAACCGTCGCATAAGGATCCCAATTCCCCGGCGTGCCGGCACGCACTTGCTGCCCCAGTGCTGAGCGATTCCCAAACAGCGCCTTAGCCGCCTGCTCACTCAAAATAATCACCCATCCTCGCGTCAGATCATCCTGGCTGCTAAAGTCGCGTCCTTCCCGCAACGGAATCCGCATCGCCTCAAAGTACCCCGGTGAAACATCGATAAAAGTCGCCGGTGCCCGCACCGCCTTCGCTTCTTCAGAATCCCCCTTCGCCTCGATGTTCAAAGTGTTTCGGTCCGGTTTTCGATTCCCCGTGAACGGAAAGTTATCGCTCCCCCCAACACCAATCACTCCCGGAATCTCACGCACCCGGTTCAACACCTGCTCGTAATAAGCCGTCACTGTCCGTATGCGAACCTTGTCCTCCCCAGGCCGGTAAGGCGATAGATTGAAGGTAACAACACTCTCTCTCCGAAACCCTGTCTCGGTCTTCATCAACTTATAAAAACTCTCCACAATCAACCCGGCCGATACCAGCAGCACCACCGAAAACACAATCTCGGCGACCACCAAAGCAGACCGCAAACGTGAAGTCCGCGCAGCGCCCCGAGACCCAATCCGCAACGTGTCCTGAAGATTCACATTCGTCGACAACTTCAGCGGAGCAAGCCCAAACACCACCGCGCACGCCAGCGTAATCAAAGCCGTAACCCCAAGCACCTGCCCATTGAGATCCCACTGAATCCAGAACGGTAACTCAACCGGAATCATCTGCGGCAACAGCTTCAACATCGTTTGCGCCAGCATCACCCCCAACACCCCACCTGCAACCGACAAGATCAGACTCTCCGCCAGCAATTGCCGCAAGATGTCGCCCGTCTTTGCCCCCAGCGCTGCCCTCACCGTAAACTCATGCTGCCGTCGCGTCGCCTGCGCCAGCAGCAAGCTGGCAAGGTTAAAGCAGCACACCATCAACACCAAAACCACCGCCGTCCCAAGCATCAGCAAATACGGCTTCATCGGCCCCACTTCCGCCTCCCGTAAATCCACCACCCGGTGCCGCACTTCTTTGTTCTCTGCCGGAAATGTATTAGCGATCCATTCGCTCACCGGGCCCAACTCAGCCTGCGCGGCCGCCAGACTCGCCCCCGGCGCCAACCTTGCAATCGCTCCCGTAGACCATCGATAAGACCGCTTCTCCTTGCTCCGGCTCGTCCCCCTGAGCGCCAGTGCAGACTCCTCCGTCACCCACATCGAAGTCCTCTCCGGAAACGCAAAGCCAGCCGGCATCACGCCCACCACCTCATAGGAATTCATCGCCGTCCGCACCGTCTGCCCCAGTACATTCGGGTTCGCTCCAAACCGTTCCCGCCAAACCCGCTCGCTCAAAATCGCCTTCCGAATCGGCCCCCCCGGCTGATTCTCCGCAACCGTAAATTCCCGTCCAATCATCGGCTTCACACCCAGCAGTTCAAAGAGTCCACTGGATATCTTCGCCACCTCAATCGTTTGTGCCCCGCTATTAGAAATCAGGTTCACCCGCTCCATCGAATAACTCCCCACGCCAGAAATCAACCGGCAGCGAGAGCGAATATCGTCGGCATCAAGAAACGATAGCCCCAAGCTATTGGCGGGGCTCTTCACCGGATAGGTGTCGAGCCTCACCAATGTTTCGGGATTCCCATAAGGCAGAGGCCGCAACAAAAAACCATGGATCAGTGAGTAGACGGCAGTGTTGGCCCCAATCCCAATCGCCAGCGTCAGCACAATGATCAAACTCAGATTCCATCGGGAAACAAGGTAGCGGAGGGAACTAATGAAGATACTCATGGTGGTGAATCCTAGAGTATGGATTCATCAAGGCGAAATCGGATGAAGATTCTAACGAACGGACGGAATGCCCCGGCAAGCGGAATCAACATCAATCAGGACCCTCACTACCAGTCCTCGCGTTGCTTCTTCTGAAAGTCCAACCCGTCGCCACCACTCCAGATCCCGGAACTCTTCTCCAGCTCGACCTCAAATCGAGCCTCCGTCAATTGCGGCGCAACCACATAAATGTAAGCACCAAGCTCCCCATTGGCCGTCGCAACACTCACAGCAACACGACGATAATCTGCCCCTTCGAATTCATCCAGCCGCCCCCAATTCGCAGGCAAATCAGAAGACTCAAGCATCTGCACCGCAATCTCCGCGCCCACCGGATCAAGCACCAACCCCGGATACCCCATCTGCACACCCCAACCTTCAGAAACGAGCCGTCCTCGAACCGTCCCCGGAATCCACTCATACCCAAGATCCGACACCTGGTGATGGTTCGACCGCCCCGGCGCCAAAGTCCCATAAACCGCCAACCGATGCTCGCAAGATTCCAGTTCAGTCATCACAACCTTAATTTTAACTTGGGGCAAAAAGGGTGAAGCGCATCATGGCAACTCCCCGGCTTGTATTCTCGTATCTATGGATTCTCCTGCCACATCCGAAGAGGAAGCTCTGGTCCGCATCCGCGAAGCAGCAAATACTTCGGCACATTGGCTCGACCTGAGGGACCTCAATCTCACCGCGTTGCCCGCAGAAATTGGCCAACTCACCAAGATCCAAACCCTGCTACTCGATGCAAATCAATTGACTGCACTGCCACCCGAATTCTGCCAACTCAAGTCCCTTGTATACCTCAGCCTTCGGTCAAATCACTTCAGCGAATTCCCTCAGGAACTTTGCCAGCTCAGTGGGCTCAAGAAACTCATCTTCGATGACAATCAACTCACCGCAATTCCTCCCGAAATCGGCCAACTTATCTCTCTCGTTTACCTGAACCTCGATCAGAACCAACTTACCGAACTGCCAACCCAAATCTGCGACCTAAGACTATTGGAGTGCATCGTGATCCGCGAAAATCAACTCCAGGCGCTTCCACCCGAATTCGGCCAGCTCAAGTTGCTCGTGGAATTGCTTCTTGATGGAAATCGGCTAAGCGCACTTCCTCCAGAATTCGGTCAACTCAGCTCTCTGCAGATGCTCCAAATCAGGCAAAACCAATTAGAGGCGCTTCCACCGGAATTCGGCCAGCTTATGTCCCTGAAAAGCTTGTCTCTTGAAGAGAACCAATTGTCAGCGCTCCCAACGGAATTCGGCCAATTGTTCAACCTGCAAATTCTTAGTCTCGAATCCAACCGATTGACTGACTTGCCGCCGGAGATAGGCCAACTCAAGTTTCTGGAATGCTTGTACCTCGATGAGAACCAACTAAGCAAACTGCCTCCTCAAATTGGGCAGCTAACCTCCCTGAAGCGACTCAGCCTCTCCGGAAACAATCTCAGCGCGCTTCCCCCGGAACTCTTCCACCTAACCGCTCTCGAGTCCTTGAATCTCGATGAAAACCAACTCACCGAATTGCCCCCGCAAATTGGCCAACTCAAGGCACTTGAAGAATTGTTCCTGGATGCAAACCGGTTGAACTCACTACCTGTTGAAGTCAGCCAACTCTGCTCCTTGAAGCAACTCAGTCTCCTCGAGAACAAATTCAGCGCACCACCGCCAATCCTCAGTCAACTCCAGTCTCTTCAAACCCTGAGCGTCGAAGAGCCAAAGGGGGGGTAGCCTCTTCAGGCCGCTCCATCCCAAATCGAAATGCAAGCTCGCCGCCATTTCCGAGCGTAGTTTAATCTTCGTCCTGCAAAGTCTTTTGAACAGGATCGCCAACCACTAAAACGGAAACGGACGAAGATCCCAAAGTGCGTCACTTAAGAGTAGCCCGGAGCCCACAGAAACGAGTCTTCAGATGCGGGATCCCAGCTGTGCGGAATTTGCGAAACTAGCTAGAGAATAGCTACAATTTCACCATGAACGTGAGCGTCACCGAAGCGAAGAATAAGCTAACCCAGCTCTTGACAGCAGTCGAGCGTGGCGAACGCGTCACTATTGAACGTCACGGCCACGTCATTGCCGAAATCGTCAAGCCGTCCACAAAAAGGACTCCACGCTTCGGTACGCTGAAGGACGCCATCAAAATGACTCCAGAACAGTTCCAGGAAGCAACGCGCCCCATGACTGAAGAAGAAGTGGACGCGTTCTTGAACTGGCGCTGAAATGCGCGTTCTCCTCGACACAACAGCACTATACGTAGCCGGCGGTGTTTCCGACCTCACCTTCACCCCGAAGGTACAGCGCCTACTCAATGACGCAAACACCGTGCGCATGGTCAGTCCGATTTCTTTTACCGAAATCGCAATCAAGGCCAACCGGGGATTGACCCCTCTAACCCGAAAGCACATCGACAAGCTCATCTTCGATCTGGACCTGACAATCTTGCCCTTCACCGCCGAGCATTCCTTGAGGCTCTTCGGACTTCCCAATCATCATAGTGATCCCTTTGACCGAATCCTGATTGCCACCGCCCTTGCCGAAGATGTCGCAATTGTCGCCAAGGATCGTGAGTTTCAGAAGTACAAAGGACTTCGGCTGATCTGGTAACGTTTGTCCCAGATTTCACCGGCTATTTATGGAACCGTTTGCCATCGTTTGCCGGTCAATTTAGATCATTGGAAACCAGTCCCTGATTGCCTCGCTGCTGACGCCTTGTGAGCCATCCCACCACTGGACTGGATATGGCCAATCGTCCTTGTGCCATGGAGTTTCCTCGCGCACCGAGTATGGCGGGAATCCTTCGCGGTAGCCGGGCTTCTGGGGATCTCGTAGGATTCCACAAAATCCAAGGATTCCAATCAGCGTGCGACGTTCAGCATCATTGGATGGCAGTGTTGGCGCAAGAGCTTTGGCAAGGTCCGCGAGTCTTGCGCTTTTGGGCATGCTGGCCGCAATCTGGACGATCTGTCGGAGAATCGCAAGATCGTTGTCCGTTGGATCGGGCACGTCAGCTTGATTGAAACGCTCCAAGTCAAAAGCTGCGTACAGCGGATCTTCGTGGCGCACACCGCCCCACTTGAATCGCTCGAAATTCAAAACATTGAGGTCCTCGATTTGTTCCCCAGTTTCGACGTAGGCCCCGCACATCGGGCATTGGTGTCCACTATGTTCGCCTTGGCGCCACTTGTGGGGTGGAAAATTGCGCAGCACAGCGAAGCTTCCCAGGGCCGAACGCAGTTCTAACCGCCTCGAACTCAGACTCGTGAGAAAACCGCGGACGACATCGTCCTGCAATACTCCGCTCCTGGAGCGGATTACCCATTCGACCGTTTGGTCATGCGTTACCTGGATCGGATCGAACATGATCCCTGCAGCTTTTGCGTATGCGAAATCTGCAGCAGCAATTGTATGTCGTTCTGTCCAACCCGTAGAAGACCAGTAGGTGGCTGAGAGTATCTTCAACGCTCGTTTGTCAACCGCATTCGCCATAACTATTAATAATCCTTCCTCGTCGTGTCGCTGCGGGAGCCGGGACAGCGGGAAAAAAGTGTGACTGCCAGTTCCTCATTCATCTTCTCGTGTCTAATGGCCAATCGGCTGATTCCCAAGAGCTCACGATCAACGGCATAGTGCTTACTGATTCTGTCTGAAAATTCGGCAAGCTGGAAGCTACCACTCAGACGGCGCAGCAACCGGCCAACTCCCATATGACACAGAACCCTGAACCTGATGTCGATAGCCCTACGGCATGACACTTGCCCGCTGCGATCTGCTCTTGAAGCAAGCTATCCATATCTGCCGCAGGATCGACCATAGTAAACTACCGATGGAATCATCATGGTCAGCCGCGCCATCCTCCACGAACTCATCGACTCTCTGCCAGAAGAAGAAATCGCAACCGCGGAGCGCTTCCTGACAATCATCTCGAAAGAACCCATTGGGCCGGAATTTGCTGAATCTATCCGCCGCGGTCTTGCCCAGGCCGACGCTGGCGACACCGTCGTGTGCCGCGATTACGCGGAGATGGTCGAGAAACTGCTCGACTAATTCCAGGCATTGAGTTTCCCCTCTACAACAGAAGGTCCGCTGCAATTGCGTGCAATCGTGTACCCCAATTTTCGAATCGCTTTAGAAACAGAAAAAAGGGCTCCCTTAAGGTCCCTCGCTGCTCGACTCTACCTCAATCGACTTCATGAGGCCCTTGGCGATGGCTCCCCTGCAGCCAAATCCCCACACCGCCGATACTTCTAGAATGCCGATCTTCCTGTGGATATCGAAGCCCATCCTCATTCTTCTAGTAACATCTGCCTTTGGCTATTTCCTCTGGGTGGAAATCCCCCAATTTCTGCTTTATAAATCCACCCCGGGGCTCATCGAACAAATCGAGCCAGTATGCTTCCTCTCGTCGGAGGGACAATCCTCCGCCGCTGACTGCGCCAGCGTGCGTGCCCGGGCCGGCAGAAAAAAGGTTTATCAGATGTATCGAACCACCATCCGATACAAATCCCCGGCCGATGACCGCGAACACGTCGAGACCATCGTGACGCGGGCCCTAGGCCGCATTACCCCTGGCGCCACTTGGAACCTGCTCGCCCACACCTCCGACCCAACTCGCTTACAGCCAGTCAATGATGGGGGGCGCGCCATCCTCTTTGGAGTGTCGATGTTGCTCTTTGTAATCTGGCTCCGCTCGAAACTAACAAGTTTCGTACGCCGCGCCATTCAGGGCCCCCGCAGCCACAGCAGCCCTTCCTCGCCAAACCAATTGCTGATCGGGGCAATCGCCTTCGCCGTCTTCTTCTTTTTCTTTCGGTTCATCAGGCCTTAAGCGAAATCCCCCGCCCAAATCAACCATCTCCATAAGAATCGTAGTATAGTCTATAGAGAACTATAGATTATGCTATCAGGCCACCTGGACCACCTCGAAGCCGAGTCGATCCACATCTTAAGGGAAGTAGCCGCAAGCTTCGCCCGCCCCGTCATCCTTTACTCCGTCGGAAAAGACTCCTCCGTCTTGGTCCATCTCGCCCGTAAAGCCTTCTTTCCAGGCAAGATACCCTTTCCCCTCGTCCACATCGACACCACCTACGAATACCCCGAACTGATCGAATTCCGAGACTGGTTCGTCAAAGAAATCGACGCCAACCTCATCGTCCATGTAAATGAAGAAGCCGTCGCCGCCGGAACCAACCCCTATGCCCTCGGTACCGCCAAGTGCTGCAGCCTCCTCCGCACACGCGCCCTCGTCGAAGGCCTCCAAAAACTCCAGGCCGACGCAGCCATCGGCGGAGCCCGCCGCGACGAAGAAAAATCCCGCGCCAAAGAACGCGTCTTCTCCTTCCGCAACCAGTTCGGCCAATGGGACCCCAAAGACCAGCGCCCCGAACTCTGGAACCTCTACAACCCCAAAGTCGACCCCGGCGAATCCATGCGCGTCTTCCCCCTCTCCAACTGGACCGAATTCGACATCTGGAAGTACCTCGAGCGCGAACACATCCCCATCGTCCCCCTCTACTACGCCGCCCCGCGCGAAGTCTACGTCCGCGGCAACACCCTGATCCCCGTAAAAGCGAACGTCCGCCCCCTCCCCGGCGAGACCCCGCAAATCCGCACCTGCCGCATGCGCTCCCTCGGCTGCACGCCCTGCTCCGGTGCCATCGAATCCGACGCCGACACCATCCCCAAGATCATCGACGAGCTCTTCAGCTTCCGTCGCAGCGAACGCGAAAACCGCGTCATCGATCACGACCAGGAAGGCTCCATGGAAATCAAAAAGCGCGAGGGCTATTTCTAAATGCAAACCACTCTACGCTTCTCCACCGCCGGCAGCGTTGACGACGGCAAAAGCACTCTCATCGGCCGTCTTCTCTTCGACACCAAAGGTGCCTACGAAGATCAGATCGAAGCCGTCAAAAAGTCCAAGGTCAACCGCAGCGGCCGCGAGATCGATCTCTCCCTCCTCACCGACGGTCTCAACGCAGAACGCGAGCAGGGCATCACCATCGACGTCGCCTACCGCTTCTTCGCCACGCCAACACGCAAGTTCCGCATCGCCGACACCCCGGGTCACGAACAATACACCCGCAACATGGCCACCGGCGCGTCGACGTCCGACGCCGCCATCATCCTCGTCGACGCCATCAAAGGCGTCAGCCGTCAAACCCTCCGCCACGCCACCATCTCGCATCTCCTCGGCATCGAGCACCTCATCTTCGCGATCAACAAAATGGACGCGATGGGCTGGAGCGAAGAAGTCTTCGCAAGCATCAAGACCACCCTGGAGGAACACAGCAAACGCTGGCCCGGAGCCAAGCTCCACTACCTGCCCGTAAGCGCCCTCGACGGCGACAACGTAGCCACCCGCAGCGACGTCGTCACCTGGTACAACGGCCCGAGCCTCCTCGATCTTCTGGAGAATCTAGAGATCAGCCCCGCCGCCGCCAACTTTCGCTTCCCCGTCCAGTACGTAGTCCGTCCCGGCGACGGTTTTAGAGGCTTCGCCGGCCGCATCGCCAGCGGCACCGTCAAGCCAGGCGACGCCATCGTAGTCCTCCCCAGCGGCCGCCGCGCCACTGTCAAAGAAATCTCAACCTTCAACGGTCCCCTCGCAGAAGCCAGCGAAGGCCAAAGCATCACCCTTGTCCTCAACGAAGAAGTAGACGTCAGCCGGGGCGACGTAATCGCTCTAGAAACCGCACGTCCCGAACTCTCCCGCCACCTCGAAGCAGACCTCGTCTGGATGGCCGAAGAACACCTCGAACCCGGCACCCCCTACCTCCTAAAATCCGCCACAAGAGAACTCAGCGCCAAGATCTCGAGGATCGAATGGGCCCTCGACCCCGAAACCGGCAACCACCTCAAGGTCAACTCCGCCGGCCTCAACGATCTCCTCCGCGTCTCAATCGAAACTACCCAACCTCTCGCCTTCGACCCCTACGTCAAGTGCCGCGAAACCGGCAGCTTCATCCTCGTACACCCGCGAACCAACCGCACCATCGCCGCCGGCATGATCGTCCGTGGCACACAAAAAACGGTCCGCAACGCAAACACACTAGCCTTCGATCTCGGCCCAGTCACCGCCGGAGAGCGCGTAGAGCGCTACGGCCACATGCCAGCCGTAGTCACCAGCAAAGACCCAGACCTGCTCGAGCGCATCCTCTTCGAACACGGCGCCCTGGTCCTCCGCTGGCAAGGCGAAGTCCCCTCACAACTAGAAGATTCCGGCGCAATCATCATCGCCGACCATGGCCTCGAGGTCCCCGAAGAAGGCGCCCTCGAATTCTTAGAAGCCGCAGGCATCCTCATGCGGCGCAACGATTTCATCTCAGGAGAAGGTATATGAGCGAAGTGCTCCAATCGATCGATCAGGCTCTCACAGGCAAGGCCTGCTACACCTGCAGCTTCCAACTCGAAGACGTAGTGCTCCTCCACTATCTTCTTCAGCGCGATCCAAAGATCCCGGTCCTCTTCCTCGAAACCGGCTACCATTTCGCTGAGACCTACGCCTATCGCGACCAGCTCACAAAGGATTGGAACCTCAACCTCCACAACCTCGCAGCCGCACAATCGGTAGCCGATCAGGAAGCCGCCTTCGGCATCCTCAACCAGACCGAACCCGCCAAGTGCTGCCAGCTCCGCAAAGTAGAGCCCCTTTTTGATGGCCTCGAAAACTACGACGTCTGGTTCACCGGCCTCCGCCGCGAACAATCCCCAACAAGAGCGAAGCTCGAAGTCTTCGAAACCACCAAACTCAAAAGCGGCAAACAGATCTCCAAGGTCAGTCCGCTAGCTCACTGGACGTGGAAGCAAGTCTGGCAATACGCCCGCGAGAACAACCTGCCCATCCTCGAACTCTACGATCAGGGCTACACCAGCATCGGCTGCGAACCCTGCACCGCCAAACCCGCCAGCGAAGACAACCTCCGCAGCGGCCGCTGGGGCGGCAAAAAACTAGAGTGCGGCATCCACACCTTCTCAAACTAGGCTCGTTATGGAATCGATACTCGGCTTCGGCATAGCAATGATCGTTGGCCTCGTCGGTGCAGGTGGCGGCCCGCTCACCGTGCCGCTGCTCGTACTGCTCCTCAACCGTAGCGCCGCAGAAAGCGTCGGCACCTCCCTTGCCTTCATCTTCATCACCAAGCTCTGTGCCTCGCCGCTCTACATCTTCCGCAAGAGTGTCGACTGGAAGATCCTCGGCCTCATGCTTCTCGGCGGCCTTCCCGGCCTCCTGCTCGGAAGCTGGATCCTGCTCCACCTCAGCAAGAAAGCAATCGAACCCATCCTCCTGCCTCTGGTCGGCGTCACCATCGCCACCCTCGCCTTCCTCCGCCTCTTCAGCAACAAACAAGGCCCCCGGCCCACCCAGGAAGCTCGCTGGCTCATCCCCCTCGCCACACTTCCGATCGGTGCAGAAGTAGGCTTCTCCTCAGCCGGAGCAGGAGCCCTCGGCGGCCTCCTCCTGATGTATAAAACCGTGCTCCCTGCCGCAACCATCGTCGGTACAGATCTTCTCTTCGGCACTGCCCTCAGCTTCGTCGGCAGCGGAATCCACATCATCTTCGGCCAGGTCGATCAGGCCCTGGTAGTCAAGATGCTGATTGGCGGAATCCCCGGCGCCATCTTCGGCTCCTGGTTAGGCACTCGCATCCCCGGCAACAAACTGCAGGTTGCAATGAGCATCGTCTTCGGCTACCTCGGCCTCCACATGAGCTGGAAAGGACTAGAACCACTCCTGTCCAAATAGTACGAACTCCCGCATTCCAAGTGGTACCTTACGGCATTGAGTACTGATTTCAGTAGTACAGTATTTAATTCACTGCCAAGCCCGAATTATCCTCATGAAGTCATGAGAAAAACTTTCCTCTCTTTATCCCTCGGCCTAATCAGCATCGTAGGCGTTTCTTCAGCTACTGTGATTACTGTTGGCGGCACCAGTGTTGCTAATCAAGGCCTTCAAACTTCTGTTGCTGGCGCTACCACTATCGATTTCAATGTAGGCAACGGAGTCAACCCCACCTATGTCGAAGACGGCTTCACCTACTCGGGCCTTAGCGCGGGTAGCATTCGCAACAATTCTGTTGGCTCCTGCGCACAGCCGCCCAACGATACTTCCAATTATCTTTGCGTTGGTCCTACACAGAACAGCCCCGTAACCGCAACCTATGGTTCACTCCTGAACTACTTCGGCTTCTATGTCGGCAGCGTTGATACATACAACTTCCTCGACTTCTATGATGGGAATACTCTCAAGTTCAGCCTTACTGGCTCGCAGATCGCAACCCGCTCAGGCATCGCCGCGAACGGCAATCAAGGTATCGGTGTCTACATCAACATCTATGCAAACGCAGGTGAAGAATTCAACAAGATTGTTTTCACTTCTACCTCAAACGCTCTCGAGACCGACAACCACGCTTTCGGAAAAGTCAACACCATCCCCACTGTCGACGGTCAGGTCCCCGAACCCGGCACCCTGCTCACCATCATCCCTGCAGCAGCCTTCCTTTACTTCCGCCGCAAGCGCGCATAACTTCTATCCCTCCTAAGGTCGAATTAAAAGGCCTCCAAGCTTCGGCTTGGAGGCCTTTGCGCGTCCAGGCGTAACTTTTTCGAGCCTTCTGCGAATAGCCAGACATGAAGTACTTAGCTGGCATCCTCCTCTTCACTCTCACCCTCGCCGCCCAAGACTGGCGCTACGATCAACTCCCCGTCACCGGACAAGCCCCTCCAGCCCGCATCGACGGAACCATCAGCTACGATCGCGACTCTGCCAACCTCTTCCTCTTCGGCGGCCAGGCCAACGACACCCTCAACGACCTCTGGTCCTACTCTCTCTCCAACCAAACCTGGACCAAGCTCCAACCCACCGGCACCCTCCCCCCATCCCGACTCGGCCACACCCTCCTCACCGACAACAAACGCCGCCGCCTCATCCTATTCGGCGGCCAGGCTAGCGGTTTCTTCAGCGACGTATGGGCCTACGACATAGCCGCCAACAACTGGTCCCGCCTCGGCATCAACGGTGCCGGCCCCAGCAACCGCTACGGCCACTCCGCCGTCCTCGATGAAGAAACCAACCGCATGATCATCTCCCACGGCTTCACCGACTCTGGCCGCTTCGACGACACCTGGGCCTTCGACCTCAACACCAACCAGTGGAGCAACATCTCACCCTCTGCCAACCGTCCCCTCCGCCGTTGTCTCCACCACGCCGTCCTCGATCCGCAATCCCGTCAGATGTATCTCTACGGTGGCTGTGCCAGCGGTGCCGGCCCCTGCCCCTTGGGCGACCTTTGGGCCTTCGACCTCCGCACCAATAGATGGACCGAAATCACCGGCGGCGTCCAACCCGCAGCCCGCCAGCACTACGGCATCTCCTTCGACACCCGTCGTATGCAACTCATCCTCTTCGGAGGCTCCGGCCGAGGCACCCTCTCAGACACCTGGACCTTCAACCCGCAAACCCGCACTTGGAACCAGCTCAACACAAGCGGCCCCACTGCCCGCCTCCGCCACCAGGGCGCCTACGCTGCAGAACGTGGCGCAACATACTTCTTCGGAGGCAGCACCAATAGTGGCCCAACGAGCGAACTCTGGCAACTCCGCAGCGGCCTCACAAACCTCCCACGCCTCGCAACAGGCGGCGTAACAAACGCCTTCAGCGGCATCGGCGGCGCACTAGCCGCAGGCGAATACATCTCCCTCTTCGGCGACAGCCTAAGTCCAGACCCGCAAATCACGCTGAACGGAACACCAGTCCCAGCCTTCTTTGCGCAGAGCAACCAGATCAACCTGCAAGTCCCAACAGATCTGGCGGCAACCGGCGAAGCCACCATCAAAGTGACAAGAGAAGGCGAATCGAGTAACGAACTCAAACTACCGTTAGTACCCACCCACCCCGGCCTCTTCCCGATGGGAGTCAACGAAGACAACACGCTCAACTCCGCAGCCAACCCAGCCACTCAAGGCGCAATCATCGTCTTCTACGCCACAGGGCAGGGAAGCAACCCAACTCAGGTAGCACTCGAGATCGGTGGCCAAAGAGCAGAACTCCTCTTCGCCGCAACCTCCCCCGGCGCAGCAGGCCTGATGCAAATCAACGCCAGAATCCCCACCAGCCTACCTACCGGCCCCGCAACAGTAAAGCTCCGAATCGGAGAAGCCGAAAGCCAACCCGGAATCCAACTCTTCCTCCGCTAGGCAAAGCGCTTACGGTGTCGCCTGTATCTTCTCGAAGACCGCAAATTGCTGCAAAAACAATCTTGCGGTTTCGCGAAGTCGAGGCTCACTTTTTCGAAGACATAGCTGCACAACTCTTCGCATCTTCACTGCGTCTTCTTCTCGAAGTCCACCGCCATCGGCACCAATGGCCAGCAAAGCAATCTTCTTACGCCTTGCCGTGCCCTGCAGTGATATGGCTCGCAACATGCGGTCAGGCTCTCGCAAAATCAAAGCCCCAAGCCATGTTCCCAACATTTCGGCCCCAGCCCCATCTGCGTGGTCAGCGTACTGAAACACAAAAGGCAAAACAGCTCTGTCCCCCTTCTCGTACCAAAACAGAGCTTCTTCGAGTTCGTCTTCATTCGAAAGTCTCTTCGAAATGGATACGAGCCGATTCCATCTATACTGCTTCGCAGGAGGGTATGAAAACGCAATTTCTCTATCCGACCCGACAACTTGCATCAGCAGCAAAAAGCCGGCAGTCAGCACCATTTACGCCGTCACCGGCTCCAACCCCACAGCCTTCTTCTTCTTCGACCCCAGCTTCGCCAGATACGTATAAACCACCGGCGTCAAATAAAGCGTCACAAGCTGCGAGAACAACAACCCGCCCACAACGACGAGGCCCAGCGGCTGCCGTGCCTCACCACCAGCGCCATACCCAACCGCAATCGGCACCGCCCCCAGCAACGCGCACATCGTCGTCATCATGATCGGCCGAAACCGAACCAGACAACCCTGATAAATCGCCTCATCCGGCGACATACCATCACGCTCTGCCTCAAGCGCAAAGTCGATCTGCATGATCGCGTTCTTCTTCACAATACCGATCAACATGATCAAACCTACAAACGCATAAATGCTCAAATCCATCTTGAAGAAATACAGCGTCAGCAGCGCTCCAAAGCCCGCACTCGGCAACCCCGAGAGAATCGTGATCGGGTGAATGAAGCTCTCATACAAGATCCCCAGCACAATATAAACAACCGCAATCGCAACGCCCATCAGAATCCACAAATTCCCGAGCGAACCATAAAACGCCTGCGCCGAACCTTGAAAACTCGCGCTCACCGTCTCTGGCAAAATATCCTTGGCTGCCTTAGCAACACCCTCCAGCGCTGTCCCAAGCGAAGCACCCGGCTTCACTCCAAACGACACCGTCACTGCAGTCAACTGCCCATAATGGCTAATCGCCAGCGGGCCGCTATCCAGTTCCACCTTCGCCAGCGAATCCAGCGGAATCAGATTGTTATTCCCAGCCTTGAAATACAGCATTGAGAGTAACTTCGGGTCAGACTGATACTCCGGCATCAACTCAAGCAACACCTTATATTCATTCACAGGCGAGTAAATCGTCGATGCCCACCGTGGCCCATAAGCATCAAACAACGCATTCTCAATCTGCGTCACATTCACCTGCATACTGGCCGCCTTGTCGCGGTTCACTTCGATCTTCACCTGTGGCGACTTGATCATCAAATCATTCGTCACATCCGAAAGCGTATCCAGCTTCTTCAATTCCTCAGTCAGCTCAGCCGCCGTCCCATACAACGCATTCTTATCCGGCGAATACAGCGTGTACTGATACTGGCTCTTCGACACCAACCCACCAATCCGCACCACCGGAGGATTCTGCGGATACACCTTCATCCCTGGATACTGCGAAAGCTGCGGTCGAATCCGCTCGATAATTTTGTCCACCAATTCCGTCCGCTCATGACGCGGCTTCAAGTGCACCACAATCTGGCCGTAGTTATTTCCACCCAGCGTCGCCGCAGCAGACCCACCTACATTCGACACCAGAGAATCAATCGCCGGGTCCTGCCGTAAATACTCCGCAATCTGGTTCTGATACTCCACCATCTGCGTAAACGAAGTGCCTTCCTGCGCCTCGGTGATCACGGTCAACTGATCGGTATCCTGATCGGGAATAAATCCCTTCGGAACCTCAAGGAACAACCAACCCGTAGCAACAAGAATCCCCAGAGAGAACACCATCGTTGCCACACGATGCCGCATCACCCACTGCAGACTCACGTCATAGCTATGCAGCCAGGCCTCAAACCAGCGCTCGGTCACCTGATAAAACTTCGATTCATTCCCGTGATGCGCCTTCAAAAACCGGCTCGACAGCATCGGCGTCAGCGTTACCGACACCACACCAGAAATCAAAATCGCCACGCAAATCGTAACTGCAAATTCCTGGAACAACCGTCCCAGCACGCCACCCATAAACAGAATCGGAATAAACACAGCCGCCAGCGAAATCGTCATCGAAACAATTGTGAAGCTGATCTCGCTCGCTCCCTCAATCGCCGCCTGCATCGGAGGCTTGCCCATTTCCATATGACGCACAATGTTCTCAAGCATCACGATCGCATCGTCCACAACAAAGCCAATCGCCAGAATCAACGCCATCATCGACAGGTTGTCCAGCGAGTACCCGCACAGATACATCACCGCAAACGTACCCACGATAGAGAAGGGAAGCGCAAGCGACGGAATCACCGTTGCCGAGAAATTACGCAGGAAGATGTAGATCACAGCCACAATCAAAATCAGCGTCAGCAACATCGTAAACTGCACATCTTTATAGCTCTCGCGAATCGTATCCGACCGGTCGTAGAACACCTTCATCTCAACCGAAGGCGGCAAATCGTTCTTGAACTGCGGCATCAGCTTCATGATCCCGTCGGTAACTGCAATCGTGTTCGTCCCTGGCTGCCGCTGGATCCCAAGTACAATTGATCTCCGGCATCCACCCTCATCGCAGAACCACGAAGCCGTCTTATCGTCTTCCACTCCGTCCACAATCCGGCCCAGTTCCTCAAGCCGCACCGGCGACCCGCCCCGGTAATTCACAATCACAGACTTAAACGCCGCCGCATTCATCAACTGCCCGCTCGACTGCAGCGTAAACGCCCGCTGCGGCCCATTGATCGTGCCCGTCGGCTGATTCGAATTCCAGTTCCTCAGCGCCGTCTCAACTTCATTAATGCCGATCTTGCGCGAAGCCATCGCATAAGGGTCCATCTGCGCGTGTACCGCATAGCGCTGCGACCCGAGAATCGAAACCTGCGCCACACCCGTCACCTGCGAAATTCGCTGCGCCACACGCGTCTCGGCAAACTCATTCAACCCATAAAGGGGCATCGAAGTCGACGACAATGCCAGATACAAAATCGGCTGATCCGCCGGGTTCACCTTGGCAAATGTCGGCGGCGTCGGCATCCCCGGCGGCATCATGCGCGACGATTGTGTAATCGCCGCCTGCACGTCTACAGCGGCTCCATCGAGGCTCCGCGCCAGGTCAAATTCAAGCGTGATCTGAGTAGACCCAAGCGTGTTGATGCTGGTCATCGAAGCAAGTCCTGCGATCGTCGAAAACTGCGCTTCCAGCGGCGTCGCCACGGCAGAAGCCATCGTCTCAGGGCTCGCCCCAGGCAACTGCGCCGTCACCAGCAGCGTCGGCAAATCTACGTTCGGCAAATCGCTAACAGGCAGATTGCGATAAGCAATCACACCAAACAGACCAATCGCCACCATCAATAGCGTCGTCGCAATCGGACGCTGAATAAAAATACCGCTTACATTCATGAATGAGCTTCACCAAGTGTGGGCTGTGCAATCGTAACCTTCTTCCGGCTCGTCCACAGTCCCTGTAATTTATCGAGATACACATACACCACCGGAGTCAGATACAGTGTGATCGCCTGCGAGAACAGCAATCCACCCACCACTACCAGCCCCAGCGGCTTGCGGGAATCTCCACCCGCACCATAACCAATCGCAATCGGCACCGCCCCAAGCAATGCCGCAGCCGTCGTCATCATGATCGGCCGAAACCGCGTGACGCAACCTTCAAAGATCGCCTCCGCCGCCCCAACCCCATGATTGCGCTGTGCCTGCAACGCAAAATCGATCTGCATGATCGCATTCTTCTTCACTAGTCCAATCAACAGAATCAGGCCGACAAAGGCATAAAGATTCAATTCCACATTCATGATGGTCAGCGTCAGCAGCGCGCCAAAGGCAGCCGAAGGCAGCCCTGACAGAATCGTAAGTGGATGGATGAAACTTTCATACAGCACTCCCAGAACGATATAAACCACCAGGATGGCGACAACCAACAGCATCGTCATATTCGCCAGCGAATCCTGAAACACCTTCGCCGTCCCGGCAAAGGTCAGGTTGATATTCGAAGGCAGCTTCTCTCGCGCCATCTCTTTGATTTCTTCTACCGCCTCGCCCAGTGCAATCCCGGGCTTCAGGTTGAATGAAACGGTCACACTCGGCAATTGCCCCGAGTGATTGATCGTCTGCGGCCCAACGTCTTCAGATCTCTTGGTCACTGCATCCAGAGGGATCAACCGGCCATCTCCAGACTTCAAATACAGCTTCGCCAGCATGTCCGAAAAGGCCTGATAACGAGGCGTCACCTCCAGCATCACCCGGTACTGATTATTCGGCGCATAGATCGTGCTCGCAAAGTTATTACCATAGCCGTTGTAGATCGCCTGTTCGATCATCCGTACATCGAGGTTATAGGTAGCCGCTTTGTCGCGATCAATATCGATCCTTACCCTCGGGCTGCGCATCTGAATGTCGCTGTTGATGTCCAGCACACTTGGCAGCTTGGCTACTTCACGTTCAAATCTCTGGCCTTCGCGATAAAGCTGTACCGTATCGGCAGCTTGCAGAGTTACCTGATAACTTGAACTCGACCCGCGCCCGCCCAGCCGCAATGCCGGAGGCAGCGTCGGTACCGCCCTCACGCCAGGAATCGCACCAAGCTTCGGCCGCAACCGGTTCGCAATCTCAGCGGCAGAAGCCTTACGCTCCTTCAGCGGCTTGAGCGCAACAAAAAGCCTTCCGGTATTTCCACCACCACCGCCACCGCCCATCATGCCGCCACCAACACTCGACATGAAGCTCTCAACGTCCGGGTCCGTAGTCAAAATCTGATTGATCCGCTCCTGATAGCCGCGCATCGCAAGATAACTTGTACCCTGCGCCATCTCGGTGTTTAC
>JBIPMY010000377.1:0-6096 GCA_044376335.1 Bryobacter sp. | reverse complement strand
GAGATCCGTGACCGACTGGGTAAAGCGCTCTATTTATTGCAGGTGGGCGAGGCGCTTGCGATGCCACTATCAAGGCCGATGCCCTCTGTTGCACCCGGTGTCTCTGAACTGCGGCTCCGCAGTGATGATGGCCAGTTTCGAACATTTTATTTTGCCGCAAGTGACGAAGGCATCCTGGTGCTTCACGCCTTTGTAAAGAAAACACAGCAAACTCCGCCCTCTGAGATTCAATTAGCGAGAAAGCGGCTTAAGGAGATTCATGATGAAGACTAAACTGACAATCGCCCAAACACCCGAAGATTTGGCCAAAACGCTCGGCCTCAGCGGCCTCGAAGCGCAAGAATGGAAAGTACAACACACTCTTCTTAAGCGGCTCAGACAGATCGTTCTTAGCCAGGGTCTAACCCACGCTGAAGTCGCCAAGCGGGGTGGATCCTCACGAACCAGAGTCACCTCAATCCTCAATGGCAATCTCGACAACGTTTCAAGCGACCTTCTGATTCGGCTCCTGGCGGCACTCGGCTACCGCGTGAAAGTTTCGGTGTCACGCCTCGACTCCGCTGCCTAACTAACTCCTTCGAGCCAGCCCCGCATCGTCGCCCGAGGCACCACGCCCGCCTGCTGCTTCACCACCTGCCCCTCTTTGAACACCATGAAGTTGGGAATCGACTGCACCCGGAACCTAGCCCCTAACGCCTGGTTGGCATCCGTATCCACCTTGAGCACAATCGCCTTACCAGCCATCTCGCGAGCTAACTCCTTCACCTCTGGTGCCGCCATCTTGCAAGGCCCACACCACTCGGCCCAGAAGTCCACTAATACCGGCACCTTCGCTGCCCCCACAATCGCATCAAAGGCTGCCTCATCCACATCCAGAGGAAACCCAAGCGGCGCAAGCGCACCCTTACAATTCCCACACCTCCCGGTACTCGCCAGATACCGCGCCGGAATCCGGTTCTGCGTTCCACACGCAGCACATGTCAGCAGTCTCGAATAGGCCATAGAAAGCTCCTGGCACCAGCATATAGCGATAAACTCAACTCTCAATGTCCTTCTTCTTAGCTGCCCCACTCCTGCTACTCGCCCAGAACTGGCCCCAGGCCGGCGGCCCTGCTGGCACCTGGCAAGTTACCGGCAACGAACCACCCATCCAATGGTCCGTCGCTCGCAATCAAAACATCGCCTGGCGCATCCCTCTCCCCAACACCGGCCAAAGCGGCATCGCCATCTGGGGCAACCGTCTCTTCCTCACCACCTTCGCCCCAGGCGAGAAGGGCTTCAGCAGCCGCATCACAGGAATGGCCATCGATAAAGTTACTGGCAAAACGCTCTGGACCGTCACCCTCAACGGCCCAGAGAAAAGCCCCATGAATTACGCGTACTCAGACTCAACCACACCTACGCCCGCCACTGATGGCAAGCACGTCTGGTTTACCAACGCGAGCGGAGAGATGGGCTGCTGGGATATGGACGGCCATGAAGTCTGGCGGCGCACCTTCAAGCCCTGGGGCCAGCCCTTCCCCTTCAACAAGCAATTCGAACCCATCCTCGCCGGAGACTATATCTACAACGTAGAGCCCGTCGACAAGCCCGGCTGGAACTACCTCCGTGCCATCGACAAACTCACCGGCAAAGTCGCCTGGACCAACCCCGACGGCACCACCACTTACAACACACCCCGCCTCGGCAAAACTAAAGACGGCAGCCTCGCTATTCTGCACGGCCGCGGCGGCTGGCACGATGTCCCGGAAGCCCCCGTCGGCCTTAGCCTCACTGATGCCAAGTCCGGCAAGAGCCTCTGGCAATTTGTCGCGGGCGACGGCATAGAACAAGCCCCCACCTGGCAGGCCCTCTACGTCATGCACTGGGACCCTGAATTCGCTTACTGGTTCCGCCTCAACCCTGAAGAATCACACCTCGTCTTCGATACCAAAACCGGTAAGCTGCTCCGCACCCAATCCCTGATCACAAACGTCGATTACCGACGCTGGAATAAAACAGAATCCCGCTACGACGTTTTAACCAACGTCAAGCTCCGCGAAGTGAAAGACTCGCTCCCCTTAGCCGACGGTGAGGTTCTCCGCGTCCAGCCCGCCTGGCACGCCAACATCGTCGTCGACGGTTACCATTACTTCCTGGTCAGTACCAATCACCGCCGCAATCGCAAGCCGCCCAAAGGTCGCGCCGGCCCGGCTTACTCCATCGGGCGAGTCAACACCACAACAGGCAAAGTCGAATACCTTGAACTCCCCGTTGCCATCGATGACACAGGCAAGCGCATCTATGGCGTTGCCCTTCGAACTGAATCCACCAATTCAGCAGGCGTCGACGTAGCAACAGAAGATCGCTCCCGCATGGATGGCTGGGAGACCCCGGCTTTCTGGGGCAGCCCTGTGGCACTCAACCACAAGATCTACTTCACCATCTCGGCAGGCACCACTTATGTCATCAACTCAAGGGCCAAGGTTTTGGACGACAAGGCGATCCTTAGCGTCAATGACCTCGGCTCCTTAGGCAAAACCTGGAGTCAAAACACAGTCTCCTTCGACGGCAAACACCTCTTTCATCGCACCGCCAAAGAACTAATCGCAATCGGCCCACGATTTTAATAGCTGGAAGATAGAAACCTGGCTCGCTCTTCAGGAATGATTTTGTGATAGTAATTCGACATGCTGAAAACCTGTTTTTTCATCTGTAGCCTTGCTTGCTTCTCTTACGGTGCTTTTGCACAAAGCTCAACCGCAACCATCTTCGGAACCATTACTGACACATCGGGTGGCGCACTACCCGGAGCAAAAGTCATAGCAACTCTTGAGGCCACCGGCGCAAAAGAAGCTACTGACTCCAACGACCGCGGAGACTACATCTTCCCGAGCATCCGTCCCGGCACTTACACGCTGCAAGTGGAAGCAAAAGGATTCAAGAGAGCACAAACGAAAAGCCTGCTAATTGAAGTCAATCAACGCGCTCGCCAGGACTTCTCCATGCAGGTTGGAGAGGTGCAGCAGGTACTCGATGTCTCAGCCACCGCAACTACAGTAGATACCTTCAGCGGCACCATGAAAGAAGTGGTCGATTCGGGCCGCATGGTGGAGCTTCCGTTAAATGGCCGCAACGCCCTTCAACTTCAGGCCCTCCTCCCAGGGTCAATTCAAATGGGCACCGGCTCAGCGGCATCCGGCATCGCACTCAACACCAACATCGTCTTCAGCGTCAACGGAGCACGGCCAAACAGCAGCGCCTACACGCTCGACGGTGGCCTGAACATGGACATGTATAACAACCTGCCGGCCGCCTTCCCCAATCCAGATACCCTTCAGGAATTTTCCATCCTCCAGAATGGCTATAACGCCGTCAACGGCCGTAACGCTGGTGCCGTTATCAACATGGTCACCAAGTCAGGCACCAACGAATTTCATGGCGTCCTCTTTAACTTTCTGCGCAACGACAAGCTGAATACCCGCAACTTCTTTGCCGCCGGTGTTGATCCCCTGCGCCGCAACCAGTTCGGCGGTACTATCGGCGGCCCGATTCGCCTACCAAAATACAACGGCAAAGACAAGAGCTTCTTCTTCGTCGCCTACGAAGGCACCCGCCAAAGGTTAGGGGCAACATCAAGTTCAATCATCGTACCCACCGCTCTTGAGCGTGCCGGCGACTTCAGCCAAAGCACCCTTCGCGGAACTCGTGTCTCAGTGGCTCCCCCGGAAACAGTCAACGCCCAGAACCCACAGGGCATTCCCTTCCCCAACAACGTCATCCCCTCCTCCCGCCTCGATCCGGTGGCCACCAGATTCGCCTCTGTCTTCATGCCCCTCCCCAACCGCACTGGAAACATTTTCGCCTATAACGTTTCGCTCCCAACCGAAGAGGACCAGATCACGATCAAGCTCGATCACAACTTCAACGAAAAACAGCGCACCAACTTCCGCATGTTCTTCGACGACTTCCGCCGCAACCAGAACGCCGGTCTGCTCCTCTTCAACTCTCAGAACAATTGGGTCACCTACAATTCCACGCTGAATCACAGCACCGTCTTCTCACCCAACCTCGTCAACACGGCCACAGCCACCGTTGCAAGAAACACATTCGTCCGTGCCCCGCTGGCCACCGCGCCCGCACTCGACTGGGCCGCACTCGGCTGCAGAAGCTGCATCAGCCTCTCTCCTGAAGGCGTCCCGACAGACTGGGCCATCGGCATCAGCAACGGCCTCAATGTCCGCGTCGACACCAACTTCCAGAGCTACATGATGAATTATCAGTTCATCGATAACCTGACCTATACCAAGGGCAACCACACCATGACCTTTGGCGGTGAAATCTCCAAGGTGCGCCGCAACGGCCGTGAGTTCTTCCAGAAAGACACTCAGTTCAGCGTCAACGGTCAACGAAGCGGCAACCAGGGCTACGGCTATGCAGACTTCTTCCTCGGCGCAGCCAACGACGTTTATCAGAACTCACCCATCCGCGCCAATCAGTTCAAGTGGACTCCCTTCCTTTACTTTCAGGACGACTGGCGTGTCACCCGGCGCCTCACTCTCAATCTCGGCCTGCGCTGGGAGCCCTTCCTGATGGTGAAGGAAAAGAATGAAGAACTCGGCGCCTTCCGCGCTGGCCAGCAATCCACCGTGTATCCGCGTGCTCCGCTCGGTGCCCTCTTCCCCGGCGATGCAGGCATTCCCAATGGCATCGTCAATAACGACTGGAACAAACCAGCACCGCGCTTCGGCTTCGCATGGGATCCCTTCGGCAACGGCAAGACCAGCATCCGTGGTGGCTACGGCATCTTCTGGGATACCTTACGCCTTGTCGGCCTCAACACGAACTCGATCAATCAGCCCTTCTCTTTCGGGCTGCGCACCTTTACAGTTCAACTCAGTGACCCCTACGCCGCAAACCCCGGGCAACTGCAGACACTCCGGAATTACACTCCACCAGTGACTGCCGAAGACCGCGCAAGACGCGCCTTCATCGCACCGGTCACACACAACTCCGTGGACCCCGATTTCACCAGCGGCTATATGCAGCAGTGGAACCTCAACGTACAACGCGAAGTACTCTGGAAGACCGTACTCACCGTTGCCTACATCGGCAGCAAGGGCACAAAGTTCATGGTCGGCCAAAACATCAATCCTGCCATCTTTGCCGCCGGTCAATCCACCACTGGCAACGTCGATGCAAGACGCATCTACCAGGGCTTCGGCGAAATCCGCTCCACTCAGTCCACGGCAAACTCCACTTACCATTCACTCCAGGTCAGTTGGAACCGCCGCCTCAGTGGCGGATTCTCCATCCTCGGCAGTTATGCCTGGGCCAAGAGCCTCGACCTCGCCTCGAACGACGGCAACTCCGGCACCGGCAATCAGTCTACAAACCCCTTCCGCCAAAATCTCGATAAAGGCCCCAGCGATTTCGATGTGCGCCATCGCGTCGTCAACAGCGTTCTGTGGGATCTTCCCTTTGGACGCGGCGCTAACGGCTTCAAGAAGTACCTCCTCGCTGGCTGGCAGCTCAACGGCATCTCCACCTTTCAGACAGGCCTGCCCTTCAGCGTAAGTGCTGGTGTAGACCGCAGCCTTGCCGGCATAGGTCGCGACCGTGCCGACATCCTCAAGAGCCCCGACGTTTACGGCGGCCGCTCGCGTGGCGAAATGATTCCTCGCTATTTCGAAACCTCCGCCTTTGCCCTCCCCGCCCTCGGCACCTTTGGCACTTCCAGCAGAAATACCCTTTACGGGCCCGGCATCATCAACTTCGACCTTGGCGCGTTCAAGGCCTTTACCTTTACAGAGCGTCGACGCCTTGAATTCCGTTGGGAAGTCTTCAACGCCCTCAACAAGCCAAACTTCCTCAACCCAATCGCCGCTGTACAAAACGTGAATTTCGGCCGCATCACCAGTGCCCGCGATTCACGCATCATGCAGGCGGCCTTGAAGCTCTACTTCTAATCCTCATCAAGAACTTGATCTGAACACGGCCCGGATGAATCCGGGCCGTTTGTTTTGCTTGCCGCAAAAGCAAATGCGCAAATCAAAATTTCAGAAAAATGATAGGATGTTCTCATCTCTCGACCAATATGAAGCTTTTTCAACCGAG
>JBIPMY010000375.1:0-6114 GCA_044376335.1 Bryobacter sp. | reverse complement strand
CCTAAGCTCTGGCACCACGCATAAGCCACCAATCATCGACAGCGCCGGCTTTCCCATTCACGAATCTGTAGCCTCAGCGCGCTATCTCATCGCTAGAGGAATCCCCCCGGCACGCATCCTCCTCGATACCTGGTCGCTCGACACAATTGGTAACGCCTACTTCGCTCGCCTCATGCACTGCGAGCCGAGGCAATTCACCAAGCTCCTCGTCATCACCTCCGACTTCCACATGCCAAGAACACAGGCCATCTTCAACTGTATCTTCGGCGTCGCACCACAAGCGATCCCCTTCGACATTCACTTCCACTCAGTCGCAAACACAGGCATGGATGCCGCAACCCTTTCCGCTCGTATCGAGAAAGAACAGGCCAGCCTCAACTCGGTCCGCAGCCTTGCCCAGCGCCACACCACTCTGGCTTCTGTAAATCAATTTCTCTTCACCGATCACGCCGCCTATCACGCCGGCAGCCGGCCCTTAGTGAAGCCCCCAGCCCCATGAGCGAATAGCTACTAACACTCAGCATCAAGCCTCCGATATGCCACAATCGTTTTCGATGTCCTCGCTTCACCTCATAACGCTCGACCCCGCTCATTTTCACGCCGCTCTCGTCCAGAAGGAGATGTACGCTGCCGTCTCGCCGCGGGTCAGCGTCTACGCCCCCCTCGGCCTCGACCTCACCGAACACCTCACCCGCGTAGCCCGCTTCAACCAGCGCGCTGACTCTCCCACCACCTGGGAGCTTGAAATTCACGCCGGTCCCGATTCCCTCGCCCGCATGCTCCGCGATCAGCAACCCGGCAGCGTCGTCATCCTGTCCGGCCGCAACTCTTCCAAAATCGAGCGCATCGAGCAATCCGTCGCCCACGGCTTCCACGTCCTGGCCGACAAACCCTGGATCCTCCGCTCAGCAGACCTCCCCCGCATCGCAGCCACGCTCGACCTGGCCGACGAAAAAGGCATCATCGCCTACGACATCATGACCGAGCGCTTCGAGGTCACCTCCATTCTCCACCGCGAACTCGTCAACACCCCCGCCGTCTTCGGCAGCCTCCTCCCCGGTACACCCACTGAGCCCGCCATCTACATGGACAGCATGCACCGCGTCTCAAAGACGGTCGCTGGTGTGCCCATGCTCCGACCCCTCGAGTTCTTCGACATCGACCGTCAGGGCGAAGGCCTCTCCGACGTCGGCACCCATCTAGTCGATCTGGTCCAATGGATTGGCTTCCCCGACGAGGCGATCAACTACCAGACCGAAATCGAAATGCTCGATGCCCGCCGCTGGCCCACCACCCTCAACGAGGACCAATGGCGCACCGTCACCGGCACCGCTCCGCTCAAGCCCGGCAACTTCGACTACTACGGCAATAACTTCGTCTCCTACACGATCCGTGGCATTCATGTAGCAATGGATGTCCGCTGGGATCTCGAAGGCGTCAGCGACACCCATGTAGCACGCTTCCGGGGCTCGAAGTCCAGCATCGAAGTGCGCCAAGGCGAGCCAGAAGCCTACCGCCCCGAAGTCTACATCGTCCCCAACTCTGCGGAGTCCATCGAAGAAGTCCGCGCAGCTCTACAGGCCAAGCTAAACGAACTCGAATCGAGCATCGACGGGGTCGGCATCATCGACCGCGGCCACGAGTTCCTGTTAAGCATTCCCGATCACCACCGCGTGGGCCACGAAGCCCACTTCGCCGAAGTCACCCGTCAATTCTTCGCTTACCTTGAAGACCCGAAATTGCTCCCTGCCTGGGAAAAGCCGAACATGTTGGCTAAATACTATGTCTCCACCAAAGGCGTAGAAATGGCCGTCGCCAAAAGCTAATTGCTAACTTCAGGATTTTCGTTTGCCCAAAGGTCTGCCGTCGAGACTCACCTGCGGACTCATACCCATCTTGCGGAACATAAATCCTGCCTTGGTAAAGCCCAGCCCTAAGAAAAGAAGTGCGAGGAATGGGACCCAGAAATCTTCGCCTTTTCCTAAGTTCACTTGGAGCGCCCACCGGTTTGTGGGAGAGATGTGAAAATTTATGGTGCCGCTGCTACTGCGGCCTGAACCCGAGTTATCGTCGAATTCTCCTCCGTGAGAACCGATGCCCCCGTGAAGCACCTTGCCGTTCCAGGGAAACGTGAAGAGCCGGTAGTCTGAGACTTTCAGTTTTTCTTTGGCGCTGTCGGAAATCTCAACGTTTGCCGGGGCTGATGCGAGATTGAAGACTTTTGCCTCGGTGGGCACTTTCACACTCAGGGGGATCCAGGTGTTCGCTTTCCAAAGGAACGAAGCGGTGAAGACAACCCAGCCGACCAGAGGCAGCGCTCCAAAGCCAACAAAGAGAAGCCAGGGCTTCAAAAAGGAAGACTTTTTGCCGCTTCGATCTTCCTCTTCGAACTTGGAGGCCGTAAAGCAGCACACCGCGATGATGCCAAAGATTCCTAGGCCGAGGATCAATCCAATGCCAGCCTCCAGCTCAGGGCTACGTTCGAGTCCTTCGATGCGGATAGAGCGTACTGCGCCTCGGAGGAACTGGACGCGGTGGATGCTACCGGGAGCCCAATCCTTGAGTTCGTCGAGGGCTTCTTCCGGGTAAGCGGCCTTACCGGCTTCTGTTTCCCAGGAGATTTGCCGTTTGGCGTCATCGGTACTTTCGAGTTTCAGCCTGAGCAGGTAACCCACATAAGATGAAGATTCTGAATCCGGGGCAGGGAAGAAATCAATCTTCATATCGCTGGCAAGAACGCGAACCTCCGCCGATCGCATCGTAAAGTAAGCGCGAAAGTTACTGATCGCCTTGTAAGCGAATAGAAGAGCAAAGACCGCAAAGAAAGTGCCAGCGTAGAAAGGAACACCAAGGCGGAGGCGCATCCTTAGAATTGTATGCGCGATCACGCGAGTTGAGCCGCCACATCGCCGTCAAACTCACACGATCTAAGTCGGCCTGCTCAAGAGCGAGCAGCAACTATGCCGCACCAGAGCCTACTTCAATACAATCGTCACACTCGTATCCTCTTGCAAGACCTTGGCCTCCGAGGCAGTCTCCGACTTCAGCGCACCGCTAGCCCAACAGACGTGGTCCATAGAGTACTCATAGACATTGAGGATAAGTTGCCCGCTTGGATTCGTGCTCCCGGCCGGTGAGCGTCGAAAGAATCGCCTCATCCCGGAAACTGCATCTATCACCGGTCGGTCGCACTCTTGACGCCAGATCTCGGCATTGGCGATGGGCTTGCCCTCCGCATCGTTGAACTGCACAACGACCTTTCGCTTTTGCCGTGGATAAAGCGCGAGCTTAACCTCTCGCAAGGGCTCTCGGCCCAGTTCGATACTCAGTTTTTCAGTTTCGTGGGGAAAGATCGAGAAGAGCCCAGGCTCGAATAGTTTAGCGGTGAGGTTGTAGGCTCCCGGCTCGAGGTCCCCCACTGCAAATTCGTTCCGGCCATTCTGTAAGTTGACCCCAACCTGTCTGCGGTCGGACGCGCTGTCCCGGCGCTGCGCGATCACATCTACGTGCTTTCCGCTATGAAAGCTTTGCGCCTCAATCCAACCTGAGATCGTGTTGGCCCCGCGCATAGTAAAACTCAGCGACTCAGTTCGACAAGAAAGCGCGGCTACGTCGATTACCGGATTGTTGCGGTCCATCACGTAGGGCTGGGCCACGCCTCTCGCTTGGTAGCGTCCCGGTGGAACGTTCTCGAATTGAAATTTCCCATTTTCGTCTGCCCTCGTCTCCAGAATCTTCTCCCCTTCCAGTCTGACTATGGGAGCTTTGAGGCTTCGATGATAGGAATGAACGTATCCGTAGACACGCGCGCCATTGCTGCCAGTCTTTTTGGCAGAGCGAAGGTACTCGATCAATTTGGAATGAAAATCAGGACTAATCTCCAAACAATTCGGATGTGTCTTAACAATCAGGAGTCCTTGTTCGTTCTTTACAAGCCAGATGAGTCCATCTCTGACATCATGGAGCCCTCCAGTTGCAGTGAAAGATTTTTCGTTCGTGACTCCGTAAAGGCCCTCGACCACTTCAAAAGTAAAACGAGTGAGCGGCCCGAGTTTGTACTGAGTACCGTAAAACACTCCCTCGATCGGTGCTGTCGATACCGTTCGCCCCAGGAAGAAGATCGTCCCAGGCCTCAAAATTTCACATGGCTCTCTAAGTGAGCCACACGGCGAGCCGAATAGCTTCGTACCCAAGCTCGCCCACAAGACGCAACATACAACAACGGAGTCCCGCACAGACCGGCTCATGACTTCATCTTAGATCCCAAAACCTGTTTCTGAGCCAAAATCTTCCTGGCTAGGGACAGTCGCAATTTGGTACGACAGTAGAAGCCCATGGAAGAGCAAACTCCAAGCACCCAGACCTACACCGCCCTGCTATCAAGCATCAAGCAGCGTATCCAAAGCGCCCAGGTGCGGGCGGCCCTTGCCGTCAACCGGGAACTGGTCATGCTCTACTGGGGCATCGGAACAGAGATCACCCGAAGGCAAAAAGCTGATGGCTGGGGAACCAGAGTCATCGACAACCTCGGGCGGGATCTCAAGAGCAGTTTCCCTGAAATGCGTGGCCTCTCCGCTCGCAACCTGAAGTATATGAAGGCTTTCGCCGACGCTTGGCCCGATGAGCTAATTGTGCAGCAGGCTGCTGCACAATTGCCGTGGTTCCACAATTGCATCCTGCTAGACAAGGTGAAAGACCCCGCCGAACGCCGCTGGTACATCCAGGCAGCAATTGAAAACGGCTGGAGTCGCAACATGCTCGTCGCTCACATCGAGTCCAAGCTTTTCCATCGCCAAGGCAAATCGATCACAAATTTCGAGCGAACCCTACCCTCTCCCCAATCCGATCTAGCCCAGCAACTGCTAAAGGACCCCTACAACTTCGATTTCCTAACCCTCTCCCAGGACGCCCACGAAAGAGACCTTGAATCCGGCCTCGTCGAGCACATAAGAAAATTCCTGTTAGAGCTGGGAGTCGGCTTCTCCTTCGTAGGAAGCCAATACCCGCTGGAGATAGCAGGCGAAGACTACCGCCTCGACCTGCTCTTCTATCACCTGAAACTCCGATGCTTCATCGTGATCGATCTAAAAGGCGGCGCATTCCAGCCCGAGTACACCGGCAAGATGAACTTCTATCTCTCCGCGGTAGACGACACGCTAAAACACCCCACAGACCAGCCAAGTATCGGCCTGATCCTCTGCCGCACCAAGAAGCAACTGGTAGTGGAATACGCACTCCGAGGCACCACCACCCCGATGGGCATCTCCGAGTTCACTCACCTGGCAAAGCTCCCCGACGAATTCAAAGGCAACCTGCCAACCATCGAAGAGCTCGAAGCCGAACTTGGGGCAGCAGGCTAGCCGGTAACCTGAACGCCGGATCCCAGTGCCCATTCGTGGCCCAAAAATTCGACTGGCAGACGCTACCTAGCTTCGTCTTCGAGACCAGCGAAGTAGCCAGCTTCCAGTTTTTTACTGCAGCTGCACAAGCCCGCGCGACCCTGTTTGAGAGGTCTTTCCACCCAATACCAGCCCCGGTCCGTCGATGCCGACCTACCCACCCGCTTGGCCAAGTGGTCAGCCTCGTCAGAGTAAATCCCAGAGAGGAATGGCTCATCTCCTCAAAGGCCAGCCATATAAAGACCTTCACTAAGGCTTGGCCCAACAAAGCAACTGCATCACTCTCGACATGCCAAAGGCTAAAGGTTGCCCTCGGCGGATCTAAATGTAGCTCACTGCTTCAGTGAGAGCCGCCAAGGCTTCTTCTTCGATTTGACCCCGGCTTGCCACATTAGTTTCGAGTTATTGGATGCCCTGCGCTAGTAGCAGTATGCAGCTTCATTCCAAAGCCGGCCCTAGCGTACGCAAATTTCGGCCACGTCTGATGAGCTGGTGCCGCTTGCAAGAATGCGCAGATTCCCCCTGCTCTCTGTGCAATTTGCAATGCCTTCTGGAATAGGCGGCACTACAAAATGAAACTGATAAAAGACTGACGGGCCCTTCCCACCCTGCGCACCGGCGTAGGTAGACACGAGAGAGCCTCCCCGCAGCCAGCCGCTACCTCCTGCTTTCCGATACGACAGGTTCAGCGTGATAGGCACTTCTACAACGGCTT
>JBIPMY010000374.1:0-6127 GCA_044376335.1 Bryobacter sp. | reverse complement strand
CGACGGAACCACCTACGAGTTCACCCCTGAATCCGTACCCTATGGTGGACATGGCAAACCCCTGAGCTTGCTCGACCTCGCCGAACACTTCGGCTTTCACATTGAACACGCCTGCGGAGGGTCTTGCGCCTGTACCACTTGCCACGTGGTGATCAAGAAGGGCGACGACAATTTGTCTGAAATGGAAGACGATGAGCAGGACAAGCTCGATCTCGCCCCAGGCCTCACGCTGCACTCACGCCTCGGTTGCCAGTGCATTGTCTCGGGTGATGTAGAGTTCGAGATTCCTTCCTGGAATCGCAACTATGTTTCCGAAGGCGGCGGCTCGATGAACCTCGGCGACGCGATCCCCAACCCTAAAAAGTAACCTAGAGACGGGGTTGCGGGGGCTTGAGTGGAGTCCACGCCCGTAACCCTTTTCGTCTCATCTTGCGCCGGAAGACCTTTTCGCGATTCGTTGAATAGAGTGTGTCGAGCTCAGGGCCTCCGAATACGCAGTTGGATGGCTGCAAGTTCTGCGGGTTGTTAATAATTCCCACTACGCGGCCCGGAGCATCGCAGATTTGAATTCCAAGCCTGGTTGCCACATAAAGATGCGCTTCGGTATCCATGGTCATCCCGTCGCCGCCGGATTGCGAGTCGTAATCCCAGGTTTCCAGATGATAGAAAGCCTGCCCGTTGGCAAGCGAGCCATCGGGCATCACCTGAAAGCTCCAGACCCACTTTGAGCGCATGTCCACGCACATGAGCAGGCTCTGGTCTGGCGACAAAATGATGCCGTTCGGGAAGTCGAGTCCTTCATGGACAGCCTTCTTCGAACCCTTGCCATCGGTGTACCAGATTTTGTGTTGGGCGGGCTCGGTCCACCAGATTTCATTCCTCGCGTTAACCACCAGGTCGTTTGAGCCAACATCGGTTGCGAGCACGTCTTCACGGCCATCGGGATGGATGGCGATGATCTGCCGCTTCTTGTTCTGGCAAGCGTAGAGGCGGCCATCGGAGCCAAACATGAGGCCGTTGGCCCCGCCGCTCTGTTCTTTGAAGAGCGATACCTTCCCAGTTGCGTGGTCGATCTTGTGAATCTTGTCCTGGCGTACATCGGTGAAGAAGACGTTGCCGTCTTTGTCGACAGCTGGCCCTTCGGTGAAGCCGTGGCCGGAAGAGACTTCTTCCCAGTCGGATGCTGGATCGAGGATGTCTGTGATGTATTGGCGCTCGGATTTCGGGTTGCCCTTGGAGGCGACAATCGGCTGCTTCCAGTTGGCCCAGAGCCACTGCATGCTTTCAACAAAAACGCGCGAAGAATGGTTAGAGTTGTGGCCGTCGGTACCGCGGTCAAAGCGCACCTGATAGCCGGAATATTCGAGCGAAAGCGCGAGCGTCTGATTGGCCATCCACCAGCTTCCCGAGTAGATGTTGAGATCAGAAGATCCATCCTGGAGATAGATGCGCAGAGGCTTGGGCTCGGTCTTGCGAACGATGTCGTGGTACCAGTCGCCACCTCGCAAGTTGACGTAGGAGCCGATGTAGGAGAGCACACGGCGGAAGAGATCGGGCCGGTTCCAGGCAGCCGTAAAGGCGGCAATCGCGCCAGAGCTGGAGCCACCAATGGCGCGCAAATTCGGGTCTGTGGTGATCTTGTGTAACTTCGATACTTCGGGCAGCAGTTCTTCGTGAAGGAAGCGGACGTAGCGATCCCCCATGCCGTCGTATTCGTAGCTGCGGTTGAAGCGTGCCTGTTGGGTTTCGGCATTCAAGGCTGGCAGCACTCCGGGTTGGATGAAGACGCCTACCGTCGGCGGCATGTCGCCAGAGGCGATGAGCCGGTCAAAGACTTCAGCGGCTTTGAATCTGCCGGTTTCGTTGATGAAGCCAGCGCCATCCTGAAAGACCATCAGCGCATAACCAGACTCGGGCGCTGCGGCGGCGGGAACGTAGGTCCAATAGTCGCGAACCGAACCAGGAAACCATTTGGTGGAAGTAAAACTTGCCTTGGTGACAGTGCCTTTGGAGGCGGTTGTCTGCGCGAGCGCGGCAGTAGCTGCGCCAGTCTGTAGAAGGGTTCTGCGAGAGATCACGCCGCTATTCTATCCGTAGCGCGGCCAGAGGCTCAATCGAGGCGGCGCGGCGAGCGCTGATGAGCCCGGCCAGAACGCCGAAGACACTAATAATCGCGACTGCTGTGCAGATCGAGACCCAGTCGGCCGGCTGTACGCCAAACAACATCTTCTGTGCCAGGCGGCCGAGACCAATCGCCATCGGGACGCCGAAGCTCACACCGATGCTGATGTAGATCAGAGTCTCGCGGATCACCTTCCAGAGAACCTCGCCACGAGATTCGCCGAGTGCCAGGCGTATGCCAATTTCTTTGGTCTTGCGCTCCACCGTGTAGGCCATCACTCCGTAAAGGCCAACCACGGCAAGCAGCAGTGCCACACCTGCAAAAAAGGCAGACAGGCGCGCAACCAGGCGCTCCTGTCGCAGTTGTTCCTCAACAGCCAGAACGACGGTTCTCTCCTCAGAGATCGGAACACCCGTATCGATAGCGGCAATGGCAGAGCGCACTGCAGCCACGCCGGGGCCAGAAGCGCTTGTGCGCAAGTAGACATCGACGCTGTCTACACGATGTTGTTGCGCAATCGGGACATACCAATATCGTTCTGGAGCAACATCGATTCTTGAGTCGCGCAGGTCAGCAACAACGCCGATGATGGTGTAGTTCTTTGCGATATCGCCAGTCCGGATTCCAGGGCCAATCTGCCTGCCAAGTGCAGACTCCGCTCCAAAGTAACGCCGGGCAAAGCTTTGGTTGACGATGGTGACCAGTGGAGCTTCGGGGCGATTGTCGCTTTCGACAAAATCCCTGCCTTCGATCAGCCTTGCTCCCATCACCTCAAAAAACTTGGGCCCTACTGCGTTTCGTAGCGGTCCAGCCTCGCCTTCGGGTATCGATAGTCCGACTACGTGAATCCCGCTGCTCCAAAGATAATCCGCCAGCAGCCCCATCGAACTCATCGAAGCACCGCGGCCGCCAGGCAAGCTTTTCAACTCACGATCCACCCGGCCGTAGTAAGCCAGTAGAGCTTCCTTGGTTTGCCCCGGAGGCGGGGTGAGCCGCATCGTCACCAGATTTTCTCTAACGAAGCCTGAGTCGATGCGACGGTAGTTTTCAAGCGTCTGCAGAAAGAGTCCAGCCGCACTGAGTAACAAGACAGACAGAGCCACCTGAAAACTCACCATCAGCTTTCGGCCTGTGAACCTGGTGCGCTCGACAAAGCCTTGACGGTCTGAACTGAGGGCGGGCATAAGGCCGAAGCCAAGTCCGGCCAGAAGAGACAGGCCCAGGGTCATCAGGAGAACCTTTGTGTTCAACCCATCCGGCACAAGGGCCAACGCACTTGCGCCGAAGGCTTCCACCATCAACACACGCTCCAGGCCAAGAGCCAAACCAAGGCCGGCCATCCCGCCCAGAAGAGATAGGGCAAGGCTTTCGGTAAGAAACTGCCTTACCAAACGACCCCGGCTGGCACCGAGTGCGAGGCGCGTCGATATCTCCTTTTGTCTCGCTGAGGCTCTTGCCAGAAGGAGGTTCGCAATGTTGAGACAGGCAATTAGCAGCACCACTGATACCACGGAAAGAAGGAGGCGAAATGGACCCTGGTATTGGGCTTCGCGGTTTGCCTGATCATAGCCGCGGCTTGCCGGGAGCACCGAGACTTCCATGCTTTTGATTTCACTGTCAAGAAACTCGTTTATCTTGGTTTCGCTGCTGCGCCAATATTCACGAAGCAGCGGGGTAAGTTCTGCATTCATCTGCTCTATGTTTGCCGTGGGCTTGCGCCTGAGAAGAACACGCAGCCACCACATCGTCCGGACACTTGTGTCGCTCGCTGTCCCTTTGAGCAACCCATCTGTCAAAACCGGCACGTAGAGCTTTGGCGTGGCTCCCTTGTACAGCGAAAAGTAATTGGGTGGGGCGACTCCAATGATCGTGTAGGAGACACGGTTAAGGCTGATCTTGCGGCCAATCACGGCTGGATCTGCGCCAAACTCACTCTTCCAAAAATGATTCGCAAGAACAGCAACCTGGTTTGCCCCATCTTCTTTGCCGATCAAGCGCCCAAGATGCGCCTTTACACCAAGCATCTCGAAGAGGTTCTCGCAGACCATCTCTATGCCTAAACGGCGGGCTGTATCCGAAGCCTGGTAGCTTACCGTCCAGCTAGTAGTGCAACTGGCAGCCGCAACAGACGGGGCATTGGACTCAATTTCAGCAACCAGAGGATAGGAATAGGAAGTAGTGTAGGTGCCCGGTTTGTTGTTAGAGGTGCGAAACGTAAGCTGGTACAAGTCTTCGGGTTGGCTGACGGCCAGCGGGGCGGCCAGGACACGATCAAAAACCGAGAAGATAGCCGTGTTTGCGCCAATCCCCAAGCCGAGACTGGCTACCGCTGCCAGGGTGAATACGGGGCTCTTCTTCATCAGCCGCCAGGCAAACGAAAGGTCCTGACCGATCCCGGTGAGAAAGGCAAAACTCCAGCTCTGCCGTGTTTGCTCTGCCACTGAGGTCAGATTGCCCAGAGCTAATCTTGCACTGCGTTCGGCTTCTGCTCGGGTCTCGCCCCGCCCGAGGCGCATCTCGATTTCCATATCCAGGTGCGAGGCCAACTCTTCTGAAAGCTCCCTGTCGCGCTCGGTTCGGCCCAAAAGCGCTCGCCAGAGCTTGCGCATCACGCTTTCTCCATCACAAGCTGGATCGCCCCGCTCAGGCGTTCCCACTGCACCCGCTCCACCTCAAGACGCGCTTTTCCCTCTGGTGTCAGCGAATAGAACTTGGCCTTGCGTTTATTTTCGCTTTCACCCCATTCCGATCCAATCCAGCCTTGTTCTTCGAGGCGGTGTAGGGCCGGGTAGAGACTTCCCTGCTGCACCAGCAAAATCTTGCCGCTCACCTGTTCAATGCGGTTGGCAATGGCCCACCCGTGCATCGGCTCCCAGGCGAGAGTGCGCAAGATCAGGAGATCGAGGGTGCCTTGCAGTAGATCGGACGGTTTTCCCATGGATTCATTCTGAAATGACTCTTGTAGATAGTCAAGGGGAGTTTCAAAATGAACCTGGGACGAACCGGATTGGAACTGGCTTCAGACGGGACTATTGTTTTCAACAACTTAGACTTTGGCAGCTCAGATGCAAAGAAGACAAGTGTAGACATGACCGAGAGGCTCACAGAACGCAGGGTTGATCACCGCTTTACAAACCCCTCCTTTCTTCCTCGACTTGACCCACCAAACTGGCCTACCAATACGTCCCGCCCAACCAGTTCTAAGAGCCTCATCGGGTCATGCCCTCAAAATCAAGAGTAAGATTTTTCCTTCAGGTTTTTCACTGATAGACCGATAGGGGATATAGGACAACAATGATTCAGGAGTCAAAGATGGAAACAGCAAAAGAAGTTCTCGAACACATGAAGTTCCAATTGGATCTCCTCAAGATCACTTCAATGCCCGTTGAACTCACCGGGCCCAGCATCATGGCGCAACAGGAAAATCAGCTGGAAACCCTGCGAGAGATGGAAGAGCTCAGTTCGAGAGTTAAGAAAAACCAAAAGTCCTAAGAACTGACGCCGGGGGCAACACCATTGGATAATGAAGGAGCCATTCAGGCTCCTTTTCCATTTATGACCCACCCACTCATCGAATCCCGCGATCGCCTGATTCAGCTTTGTAGGGGTCTGAGCCCGGAAAAAACAGCGGTTCGGCTCAGCGATGCGGCCTGGACGATTGCAGAAATTGTTGAACATCTTGCGATCACAGAGCGTGGCTCGATGGTTGGAGTGAAGCGCAGCTTGGGACAAGCTGAGGCTGCACAGGAGCTATTGGCGCAAACGACTGACAAGACGAATCTGATTCAGGCAAGAATTCCAACGGTCGTCCGAAAAGTGGTTGCACCTGAATTTGTTCAACCTTCAGGCCGCTTCAAGGATTGGCCTTCCCCACTTATCGCTTTTGAGCAGGAGCGAGCAAACACCATTGCAATGGAAGCTGCTGCTGACGCTGCATATGACAACAGAGTGATGCCACACCCGATACTTGGGCCTCTCACCCTGCGTCAATGGTTCTATTTCACA
>JBIPMY010000373.1:0-6130 GCA_044376335.1 Bryobacter sp. | reverse complement strand
CCGCCAAATAATGCAACGTCACATCATCTCTATCGATGGGAGGACTACAATCTACAACATTGGTGACAGCTCCTGGGCGGGCAAGGATTCGAGCATACGCGACGGATTGCGGGCCAGAAACAAGTAAATTCTCATCTCTAGAAAGACCCAGCTTCAGCACGTAGAAAACCGTCGGAGGAAATGCATCAGGTATTGAGACAGGCCGGTATCCGCCACAGCCTCCACTCTTGGTTCCGCCAAAGCGGTTTATCGAATGTTCCGAGACGATGAATTGGTGTGTGATGCGAAGTTGCTTCAACAGATCATCAAACCAAAGTTGCGATTTATGCTTTGCAAGGATGTTGTTTGCAGCGAGCCAAACGAGATCGCTTTTCGTCGTCGCACTCAAAGACAGAAGATTCTTTTGATTTTCAGGAGCCCTTGCAAGAAGTATCAATGCCGGGGATGTCCAGTTTTCAAGAAACGGCTCAATGGCGGTTGATGGAATCGTTACGCCGGATTCGATTAAAGCATCAAACAGAACAGCTACAAATGCAAATTCACTTGTGCCGGGCTCGGCCGTTGCGAGGCTAGCCGCATCCCTTAGCTGATCGATCAGATCTTGGTGTAGGTCTCTGCTATGGAGGCGGCCCGTTTCATAGACTCCCCAGGCTTTCTCATGCCAAAGTGTCGACATGAGACGTGCGCGAGCGTTCTCAGGTGTTTGTGCGGGAAGCAGCGCTGAGAGAACGAGAAGAGTCCAGAGCTGATACTGCATCACGGACTTCCCGCTATTTAATAGTCATCTTGTCGAGAGCCTCGCCGCCGGCGGGGAGCGGGGTGTTGCCGGGCTTGAAGCCGTTGGACTCGAGGATGTAGGTGAGGATGTTGGCGTAGGACTCGGCCGGGAGCGTGCCGGGTTCGGCTGGGGGCATTGTCTTCTGGAAACGGTCGAAGAGAGACTTCACCGAACGGCTGCCCCAGTTGGCCTTGAAGTACTGGCCGCCGAGGGGTGTGCCGAAGGTTCCGTTGGTGAGGGTGCTGCCGTGGCAGACGGCGCAGTTGGCGTTGTATTCGGTCTTGCCTGCTGCGGCCTGGGCTGCGGTGAATTGCGGGGCGATGCCGCCGGTAACGATCGGAGCAGTGGTGTCTTTCACGGCTGGCTTGGCTTTGCTTACCATGCTGGGGTCTTCGCCGGCACCTTCGCCGGTGTAGGTGAAGGCTAGGATCGCGCCGGAATCCTGCATCGTGCGCGTAACGCCGCCGGTGCTTGATTCAGCTAAGCCGCTGGGGTCTGTTGCGATGTAGATGGTCTTGCCGTCGGGGCTCACAGCGGTGTCGCGGAAACGATTCTCAGACTTGAAATAACGCGTCAGCTTGCCGGCTGCGGATTTGCCGTCTGCCTTGAGCGGGACGATGTAGAGAGAGCCGCGCTTGAGGGTAGTTACAAACAATACGCGATCCCAGCCGGGGATGCCGGTGCCTTTGGACTGGTAGTGTTCAACGCTCGAAACGGCTGTGGTGGGCCAGCAGATGTAGTCAATGCCTTTGCAAGCCGGGTCGGCAAAGTTATAGCCGCTCTCGACGGTGAATAGCGTGGCCAGAGGATCGACCATCGGCTTTTTGAAAGCCGTCTCAGGTTCTCTAGGAACCGAGGGATGGATAGCGAGATCGCTGAACTTGAGCTGCGAGCAGGGGGTCTTGGCTTCAGCCCAGCGAGCGAATTCATAGGCCTTGTTATCGCGGAAGCCCACGACGTTGGGCCAGCCGTAGTTGCCGCCGGCCTGGAGGATATTGACCTCGTCGTCGGTCTTGGGGCCTTGTTCTGATTCGTAGAGAGTGCCGTCGGGACCGAAGTCGAGACCCTGCGGATTACGATGGCCGAGGGTGTAGACATGGCTCTGGATGCCTTCGATTTTTGGATTGTCGTTGGGGATGGAGCCGTCGAGGTTCATTCGCAGCACTTTGCCCTGGTAGGCGAAATAATCTTTGGCGTTGAGTTCTTTTTGCGTGGGCAGGCGCTGGGATTGAACTACGAGGCAGACGTTGCCTAGCTGGTTGTTGCCCTGATCGCCGATGCTGAAATAGAGCTTCTTGTCGGGGCCGAATTTCAGACGGCCGGCGTTGTGGTCGTTACCAGCGGGGAGGCCCGTGATGACGTTCTGCGGGCTGGAGAGCTTGCCGCTGGAGGCATCGTAGGTATAGCGGACGATCTTGCCGTAGAGGTTGCGGTAGCGGCTCTTGGGATCGGTAATCGTGGGATCCGGGGGGAGCGTTTTGTCGACGTAGGTGTAGCCGACGTAGACGTAATCGTTGCCTGTGCCCTTAAGAAGCTCAGGGTGAAGGGCCATGCCGAGAAGACCGTCCTGGCCGCCGGGGGCGGATACTTCATCGATGGTGACGGCGACGATGCGCTTGCCGTTGGTTGGGTCAACGCGGGTGACACGTTTGGCTGTGCGCTCGGTGGTCCAGATCATGTTGTCCGGGCCCCAGGTGATTTCCCATGGACCTTCAAGGCCAGAGGTGACTACAGTTTTGCGGAACTGTTTGGTGGTGGGAAGGACGGAATCTGGGGAGTCTTGCGCGAGGCAAAGGGAAAGGGTCGACAGCAGGGTCGCAGCCGTTATGAAATATCGCATGGAATCTTCTACTAAGGATCATAATAGAAAGCCAGTGAGCTTATGAAAACTGGTTTGATTGCGATCGGAATCCTGGCTGCCACTTTGGCCTCTGGCAAGGACTTGAAAGACATCGAGTTTGCCCGTCCCGGGGGAAGCTCGTTGACGCTGGACGCCTGGCTTCCCGATGATGGCCGGACGCGTGGGGCGGTGATTCTGGTGCATGGGGGAGGCTGGGAAGCGGGAGATAAACGCACCTATATCGGGCCGTGGTTCACCACGCTGACCGAGGCGGGGATTCCCTGGTTTACGATCAACTACCGTGTGGCGCCGAAGCATCCTCATCCGGCAGCGGTGGAGGATATCGAGGCGGCGGTGCGCTGGGTGCGTCAACATGCAAAGGACTATCACGTGGATGCGGAGAAGCTTGTCTTGATGGGAGAGTCGGCTGGCGGGCATCTGGTGGGGCTGGCAGCTTTGCGGGGCAAGGTGAAGGTGGCTGGGCTGGTTAGTTTTTACGGGATTCACGATTTGAGTTTGTGGAAAAAGCAGCGGGGGGAGTGGCCTCGCAACATCGCTTTGTATTTGCCCCATCCGGATGAGGCAAAATTGCGGGAGGCTTCTCCCATCACTTATGTGAAGCGTGGCCAAGCGCCAATGTTGCTGGTGCATGGCAAGGCTGATACGGGAGTACCATGGCAGCAATCCGAGGTGTTTTGCGATGCAGCGAAGAAGGTCGGGGGGAAGTGCGACATGCAGTTGATTGAAGGGGCTCCGCATGGGGTCGAGAACTGGGAGAAGGAAGCTCGATTTCACGTCTGGAAGCCGACGACTGTTGCGTGGCTCAACGCGCTGCTAGGCCATCACTGAGAGGTATTGCGCCCAGGGGCCGACTTCCTGGCGGTAACGCTTGGCCATCACCCGGCTGATTTGCAGGATGTGGGCGAGATCGTGGGTGGCCCAGGTAGAGAGGAGTTGGCGCAAAGTGACGGGGCCGAAGACGGGGTGGGTGCCGAGGCGGGTGAGGTCTTCGGTTTGCAGATTCAAAGAGCGGAGTTCGGTTAAGTTCTGCTGGCGCAGGGTGTTGAATTCGTCCAGCAACTGGTTCATCGTTTTAGCTTCTGAAACACGAAACTGGGCTTCTCGATCGTAGGGGTCAAAGGTTCTGGCGGGGCCGTGCTCCAGGATGATCTTGAGACGGGGAAACCAATCGGTCTGCTCGCCATGGATGAGGTGCCCGAGGACGTCGTAGGGGCTCCATGTACCCGGGCCTTCATTCACTTCAGTCCAGGGCTGGGGAAGGTCGCGCAAGAGGGCGTTGAGGCTGGCGGGTGTGCGATTGAGGATCGGAAGACACTCTTCGAGAAACTTGGATTCCATATGGTAATCATAGTTTGCTGTAAGTGTTCACTCGCAGCAGCTTCTGGAAAGTAAACCTATGAATACGGCACAAGATGGATTGGTGATTGCAGGAGTTGGGTTGGTGACGTTGGCCATCAGCATCTTCCCGATCTATAGAGCACGAAGAGCCCGAGGCTGGCCCCAAACCAAAGCGACAGTGATCTCCTCTAAAGTCGTCAAGATCATGGATTCGGGCGGTCGGAACATGCATCCTTACCGCATGGAAGTCTTGTACAGCTATTCCGTAAAGGGAGAAGCGTACCAAAGCAACCGGCTTGGCTATTTTGAGATGCCATACCGGCATCGTTCTGAGGCCAGTGCCGAAGAACAAAGAAAACGATTCAAGAGCAAGACTGGTTTGACGGTTTACTACGATCCGGGTAACGCCGCTGAGGCGGTGGTGCATACGAAGGTGCCGGGGGGCTTTTATTTTGCTGCGGGACTTGGTTTGTTGCTTGCTGCTAGCGGGCTACTGTTTGCGGCATATGCGCCAGCAGTCTAGGTCAGGCGGGCTTGAAGCGCTGAATTAGAAGCGCGCAGATTCCACCGATAGCCAAACCGATAAGACCGGAGATGGCAGCCTGAGTAAGCCATTCGACTGCGCCCTGCGCGATTGGGGCAAATTGAGATACGGTGACGGCCAGATGGTGGATGGCCTCCTCGGGGAGCTTCTGGCCGAGCTCATGCAGGCCGTGAAGGATGATACCGCCACCGACCCAGAGCATGGCCAGCATACCGAGCAGGCTGAGGCCCTGGAGGAAGACTGGCATGCCTTTGACCAAGCCGCGTCCAGTGGCTCGGAAGAGCGATAGCTCAGATTGCGAAAGCGCTACGCCAGCGTCATCGGCCTTGACGATCAAGGCTACCAGACCATAGACCAACACCGTCATGGCGATGCCAACAACTGCGAGGCTGAGGCCCTGCATCCAGATGGGTGCAGTTGAGACTGTACCGAGGGCGATGGCCATGATTTCGGCAGACAGGATGAGGTCTGTGCGGATGGCGCTGTTAATACGTTCGTTCTCGAGGTCTTTTGCATTGGCCGTTGATGTTGTGCTCTGGACCGGACTTGGGTGGGGGTGGATCAGGTCGGCGACTTTGTGATAGCCCTCGTAGCAGAGAAAGGCACCGCCCAGCATCAGGATGGGAGTGATCAGCCAGGGAGCGAGATAGCTTAGGGCGAGGGCACCGGGCAGGAGCAGAAGCAGTTTGTTTTTGAGGGAACCAAGCGCGATTTTACGAATGATAGGAAGTTCGCGCTCGGCGGCAAGGCCGACGACATAGCGAGGGGTTACGGCAGCGTCATCGATGACGATTCCGGCTGCTTTGCTGCTGGCTTTGGCGGCCTGGGCGGCGGCATCATCGAGAGAAGCGGCGGCTAGCTTGGTAAGGGCGGCAATGTCGTCGAGAAGTGCGATCAGGCCTGTGGTCATTACTTTCTGCTTCAGGATCGCGCATTCTTCGGGCCGAGGGGAAAAGTGAGTGCTTCATTCAGACCATACCGAAGACTGGTATTCAATATGGTATTTGTTAAAGCATGGAAAACCTGAGAAAAATTACTGTTGAGGTGGCACCAGACATTCTTCAGCGAGCACAGCGGGCTAGTGGTGACGGAATTACGCAGACAGTTCGATTAGGGCTCCAACTTGTGGCTGCTTCCGATACATATTCGCAGCTTAGGAAGCTTCGAGGGAAAGTAAAGTTTTCTAAAACGGCGGAGCAGCTGAAAGCAGATCGATGATAGCCGTCGACACAAGTACCTGGATCGCCTATCTACAGGGAGAAGAAGCTCTGGATACCGGTCTTCTGGATCAGGCGCTCGCCGAGCGTCAAGTATTGATGGTTCCAGCAGTACTGACTGAATTAATGAGTGACCCTAAACTGGGGGTAGACGTTCGGGAACTGTTGGAACAGATACCACCAATAGATCTCCTGGCTGGCTACTGGATACGAGCCGGACTTTTGCGTGCGATGGTGCTAAAGAAAAAGAGAAAGGCTCGACTTGGAGACGCGCTGATTGCTCAGTGTTGTTTGGACCGGCAGATTCCATTGCTCACAAGAGATGAAGACTTTAAGAATTTTGTTGAGGCGGCGGGACTGGAATTGTCTATCTAGAAAAAGAGAACGCGCCG
>JBIPMY010000070.1:0-18721 GCA_044376335.1 Bryobacter sp. | reverse complement strand
AACGAAGCCCAGTAGCCGGTAACCCACGCTTTGCCGTCACATCTTCAAAACGCTTGCCCTGATTAAGAAATAAGCGGCTCACCCCGTAATAGGTGATCCACAAATCGACATCGCCATCGTTGTCGATATCTCCGGAGCAGGCAGCCTGCGCCCAGCCACCACCCGCGAGGCCCGACTTCGCACCCGCCTCTTCAAACTTGCCGCCGCCTAAATTTTTATATAACAGCGGCGGATACTCTTGTTTCTCCCCAATCCGTGCGCCGTTCAGGATCAACAAATCATTCTTGCGATCCCCGTCAACGTCGAGAATCGCTACTCCGGTACCCGTAGTCTCGATCAGAAATCGAGTGGATTTTGAGTCACCGTATACATTGGGTTTCGCCAATCCCCATTCGCCACTCTTGTCCTGAAAGAGTGGCGTCAAGCCCAAAGCCGACAGTACTGTACAGATTAAAGAAACTGTAATGAATGGAACTTTAGCTTGACTTGACATGCGCCACATGAAATATATAGCAGAATCCAAGACTAGGTCGCATGGCCTGGCTCAAGTCTTTCCCACGTGAGGAAGTTTCATGACGAATCGCTTTACCCTACTGTTTATTTCAGCCTTACTGTTTGCCGGGTCACTGCTTGCGCAGCGCGACCTTGGAGCAATTACAGGAACCATCACCGATGGCACCGGAGCCGTGATTGCCGGGGCAAAAATCACAATTTCAGAACAATCCACAGGTGTCAGCTTTAAGGCTGAGTCCGACGCTAGCGGCACCTACATCCGTCCCCTCTTGAAGGCAGGCGTCTACACAATCGAAGTGCAGGCCACTGGCTTCCGTAAAGCAGTACAGAAAAACATTCCGCTCACTGGCGGCGATCGTGTCGGCGTCAATATCACTTTGACTGTCGGCGAAATGTCGCAGTCAATTGAAGTCACCTCTGCCGCTCCGCTGCTGCAGACGGAAAACACTGCGCTTGGGAACACGATGCAAGCCAAGCAAGTGAGCGAACTGCCCCTCGGTGGTCAGCGCAAGTTCACCTTCCTCGCTCCTCTCGCTCCCGGCGTAGTGCCAGCTGAGCAGGGCGCACGCGACGGCGCAGGCGGCGGCTTCTCCGCCAACGGTGTCCGCTCCAACGGCCAGAACAACTTCCTTCTGAACGGCGTAGATAACAACGTCAACGTCATCGACTTCATCAATCAGACTGCCTACGTCATTGGCCCCTCGGTGGAAGCCATCGGCGAAATGAAGGTTGTCACCAACGGCTACTCGGCAGAGTATGGCCGCGGTGCAGGCGGCGTGGTCAACGTCACCATCAAGTCCGGCACTAACGAAATCCATGGCGCGGTATTTGAGTTCCTGCAAAACGACCGGCTCAACGCCAACAGCTGGGAACGTAACCGCGCAGGCTCAGCACGGCCTTATGTTCGTCAAAACCAATACGGTGCAGCTCTCGGTGGCCCGGCCATCAAGAATCGTACCTTCTGGTTTGCCGACTGGCAAGGCACCCGCGTCCGTTCGCTTTCCGGCGTCGTGCCCGGCCTTGGTGGCATCACCAGCCCGATCACGATTCCGAAACCAGCTTTCCGCAACGGTGACTATTCGAGCCTGCTCAACGGCGTCAACCTCGGCACTGACGCGCTTGGCCGCGGCATCCCCCAGGGCGGTATCTACGACATGAACACCCAGCGCGTTGCCCCTAACGGTGGCGTTGTGCGTGATCTCTTCCCCGGCAACCTGATCCCTGCAGCACGCTTTGATCCTGCTGCTAAGAAGTTGATGGACCTATTCCCCAATCCCAATCAGAATCTGGGCGACCGCCTTCCTGGCGCCAACTATCTGCCCACGGCACCCGCTTCGCAGAATAACGATCAGTTCGACGTTCGTCTCGACCACCGCCTCTCTGACAAAGACTCGCTCTTTGGCAGCGTAAGCTGGTCTAACGAAAACAAGACGATTGCTTCGCCTCTCTCGGGCGCACTCGATGCCTCTGGCTTCAACGGTGCAGAAGAGCAGAACCTCGGCCGCAACGCGATGGCCTCTTGGACTCGCGTATGGACGCCCACGTTTCTCACCGAAACCCGTCTTGCCTTCACCCGCCTCTCCACGCAGCGCTTTCAGGCCAACTCCTCTGTTGACCAGTTCGCTGCCTTCGGAATTCGAGGCATCAATCCCACGGCATCTGCCGCTCGCAATGGCGGCCTGCCGCAACTCAACATGGGTGGTTATTCTAGCTTTGGGGGCTCCAACTGGCTGCCTACTCGCGAGTACAACAACGTCTGGGACTTCATCCAGAATGTGACCATCAACAAGGGCAAGCACAACATCAAGTTTGGATTTGAGTATCGCCCGATCGACTTCCCCTTCTTCCAGGTTCCTGCTGCACGCGGAAACTTCACGTTCGCGCAGAATCGCACTGCAATCCCCGAGCAGCCCGGTCAGACCGGCGACGGTTCGGCGGCCTTCCTGCTTGGCCTCCCTAGCGCTGCGCAATTAACCACTACCAACTTCGTGTCTTCTCAAAAGCTTGCTTACTCTTTCTATGTCCAGGACGACTGGAAGGCGACCAGCAAATTGACCTTCAACATCGGCCTCCGCTACGAATTGACCTCGCCGATCTCAGAGAAGTTTGGTCGCCAGTCCAATTACATTCCGGAAACGTCAACACTTGTCATCCCGGAAGGCAAGAATCAGAACGACCCATTGCCTTCAAACTTTGCTCAATCCTTCCCCACCATCAAGGTGGATCGCGGCAATGTCGACAAGTACATGATCCCCTGGGATAAGACGAACTTCGGCCCGCGTATCGGCGTAGCCTACCAGCTCTTCACCAAGACCGTGCTTCGTGGCGGCTATGGCCTCTTCTACGGCGGTGAAGAAAACCAGGGTGGCGGCCCGAATCGTGGCCTGGGCGTCCCGTTCAACCAGGACATGAATCTCAACCAAGACAGCGCCTTCCAGTTCGGTCACCCCTTCCTCGGCCGCTTCTCAGATGGCTTCCCGCTCAACACCTTCAACTTGCCCGCCAGCATCAGCTTCCGCAATGTGGTGAGCAACTTCCGCAATCCGCTGGTTTCCAAATGGAACTTCAGCGTCCAGCAGGATCTTGGCTGGGGCTCGGCTCTTGAAGTCAGCTACATTGGCTCTAGCGGCACCCGCCAGCTCATCAACTGGGACCCCAATACCCCCAGAAATAGCGCAGTGCCCAATGCCGACGTGAACTCACGCCGTCTCTATCCCTTCCTCCGTGGAGGTATCACACAGACCGCAAGCTTTGGCGTATCGAACTACAACGCTTTGACCGCCAAGTTTGAAAAGCGCATGAGCCACGGCATGACGATGGTTTCCTCCTACACGTGGGGGCACACCTTCGCCAACACCGGCACGCCTCTTTCGGGCTCCGGCGGCTTTGGGTTGTATGACATCAACTGCGGCTTCGGTTGCGAATACGGCGCTGCTGCCTGGGACATCCGTCACCGCTCCGCCACCAGCTTTAACTACGACCTGCCTTTCGGCCGTGGCAAGGCTCTCGGCGGCAACCTCAGCAAGGCTGCCGACATGTTCATCGGCGGATGGCAGACCAACGGCATTCTCACTTTCTCTAGTGGGCAGCCCTTCACCTTCCGTTCGCAGAATTGCGTATCCTCCTTCAACGCCTGCCGTCCCGACGCCGTACCCGGCAAGGATCCCATGCAGGCTCCTTCCGGTGGCCGCACTCCCGACCAGTGGTTTGACGTGACCGCCGTGCAGAACCCAGCAGTGGGCACCGGTGGCAACCTCGGACCGCAAACCGGCGTGGGCCCTGGCATCGCCGCACTCGATCTCTCGATCTTCAAGAACATCCAGTTGACCGAGCGCATCAAGATGCAGTTCCGCAGTGAGTGGTTGAATATGTCAAATACTCCCCGCTACTCTGTCGGCACCATTGGCCTCACACAGGGCGCTGGCAACTTCGGCCGTGTAGCCGGAACTCTGCCTGGAACCGCTCGCAACGTTCAGTTCGCGTTGCGTCTGATGTTCTAAACTGCAAGTATGCTTGCCGCGAATATCCTGAGTATCTGGATCCTCGCAGCGCAACTTTCTTCCGACCCGGCCCGGGCTGTCGCCGAATTACAGGCGGCAATCCGGGCCGAGCCGTCTAAAGAAAGCAACTATACCGATCTCGGTAATGTGCTGCTCGGTACCCAGAACTTCACTGAAGCCATCGTCGTGCTGGAGCATGCCCGCTCGCGCTTCCCCGAAAGCGCGCAGGCTGCTCTATCGCTCGGCGTTGCTTATTATGGATCCCGGCGGTTTTCCGATGCCGTCGGCGCCTTTCTCGAAGCCAACCGTCTCGCCCCCGATGTCGAACAACCGGTTCTGTTCCTGGGCCGCATCTTTGAACATGCCGGCACTCGCGAGGGTGATGTCATCGCCGCCTTCCGCGCTTATTCGAAAGCAAACCCCACCAGTGCGCTTGGCCATTTCCTGCTCGGCAAAGCTTCTGGCGACGAAGCTGAACTGCGCCGCTCCCTGGCGCTAAGACCCAATCCCGAAACTCATTTCGAGCTTGGACTGCTGCTTGAAAAACAAAACAAACTCCCGCAGGCTGCAGTAGAGCTCGAGAAATCCTGCACGCTCGCACCAAAGAATCCGATCCCGCATTACCGGCTCTTTCGCCTCTACAGCCGCCTGAACCAGCCCACCAAAGCTGAATCTCACCGCGTTCTCCATGAGAAGCTGACAGCAGCGGAGAAGGCCGAAGCCGACAGACGCCAGGCCGCTACCAAACATCTCAAACTCAAGGTGCAACAACAATGACACGCCGCGATATCCTCCTTGCTGCGGCTCAGGCCCAAACTTCACGCAAACTCCTGATGCCCTCCGACATCCCCGACGAGGTCGGCTTTCGCACCATGTGGTACAACCCTGTCCCACCTATCGACGTCACAAAATGGAGCCTTGAGATCAAAGGACTTGTTGAGAAGCCTCAAGCACTCAAGCTTGCCCAACTGCGCGCCCTGCCGCAAGTTCAGCAAAACTCTCGCATGAAGTGCGTACAGTGCTGGAGCGGCCGCGCTACCTGGGGTTGCTTCCGTTTTGAATCCCTCTTTGATGTCGTCAAGCCCCGCAAGACCGCCCGGGCCATTCGGCTGGATTGCGCCGACAAGTGGTATGAATACATGTCGCTGGACGAGATGAAGAACCCGCACGTACTGATGGTGCTCGACCGCGCCGGCAAACCGTTGCCCGACAAAAACGGCGCCCCGCTCCGTCTTCTTGATCCGTCCAAGTATGGCTACAAGTCTGCCAAACTCATCACTTCGATCACCTTCGTCGAAGAAGGCAAAGGTTCGATGGCTTGCGATATCGGCCCTTACTATTCGCCCAGCGGCGAAATTCTCGCCGGTTACGATACGCCGCTAGACCTGATCCCCGAGGCCGCAAAGCCTGGCTGGAAGCTCGACCCGAAATCGAGGCGTAAGATCAAAGGTGGGGAGATCACCGAGTACTAATGCTTTCGAAACGCCAATTCCTCCAGGCTGCAGGACTCAGCGTCGCTAGCCGCATCGCAACGCATGGCGCAGAGCCGGCTGAGGCTGCGCGCAAGGTGATCATCGTGACCTTCGGCGGAGGGGTGCGCTACAGCGAAACCTTCTCGGGGGAGGGCCTGCGCAACATTCCGCGGCTGGCGGCACTCAAGGGGCAAGGCCGCTTTTATCGCGACTGCCGCAACCTCGGTGTGCTGTCTCACTACAATTCCACTGCCTCTATTCTTACTGGACAATGGCAGCGCGTCGATGACTTTGGCTTTCAGCCTCCGGCCTCGCCTACCATCTTTGAGGCTTTCCGACAGCAGCGCAAGCCGAACCCGATGGACGCATGGGCGATCTGTACCAACAAGAGTTTTTCGAGCATCGGTGCGGCCACCAGTGCCGGGGCCAACGTTGTACTACCCAAGCAGCTTCTGCTTGATGCCGTGAAAGATATCGTCAAGCGCGGCGGTGGTATGGGCGTTGCCGATCGCGAGAACGTGCGGCGGCGACTCGAGACGATCCTTGAAGAAGGCTACGAAGGCGTTGGCTGGACCGTCTTTAAAGGTGGCAAGCAACTTGATCAGAAAGTACGCGAAACTCTCACACACGCGCTGGTGGAATACATCAACGGTCCCGAGGCGCCTGCCTCAGGCGACGAGCTTACTTTCTTTATCACCCGCGAGGTGATGCGCGAATTTGCACCTCGCGTCATTCTGGTGAACTTCTGGGACATGGATGTCGCCCACTGGGGCAGCTACTCGCTCTACCTACAGGCCGTCACCCGCACAGACCGCCTCACCGGCATGCTCTGGGACGAAATTCAATCGAACCCAAGCTACAAGGACAAGACGAGCGTCATGATCCTGCCTGAGTTGGGCCGCGATGGCGATGCCAATGCCGCCAATGGATTTCTGAACCACCGCTCGGGCGACGCCTCCTGCCGCAACATGTGGATGCTCGCCCTCGGCGCGGGCGTTGGGCGTGGTGAGATCGAACACCCCGTCGCTCACATCGACATCGCTGCTACCGCGGCTCAAATGCTGGGCGTCAAGTTTGACTGCGCGGGCCGCCCGCTTGCGGAGATCGTCTAGCCGCAATGGTGTCGCCGCTGCTACAGGCGCTCATCGACAACGGGCTCTTCGACCGTATACCGGCCAGCTTCTCTACCTTCTTCTTCGACCAGATCAAAGACTGGCAACTGCTCTTCCCGGCCGAACAGGTCTACTTCGAGCGCCTCTTCACGCTCGTCGACAAACTACCACCCGAAGAATTCAAAGACCTCTTCACAACACTCCGTCAGGCAGAAGTGAAGATGGGCATCAATGAGAAGACCTGGCCTCGTCGCAGCTTCTCACTGGAACAAGTCGATTTTCTCAACCGCAACCCGCACTATTCGGAGTGGCGTGCCGCGGTGGCTCAGATTTTTTCGCGGCTCGATCCACTGATGAATGCCGAGATCCAGCGCAAAGGCCGCCCGCGCCTCTCTGTCGTGCTCTCGCCTTCAGAGCTACCGGTTGGCCCAGACCGTCTCTGGACGCGCCTTAAGGGCCGCCGTTACGCGCTGGAGGCACCTCTAGACCCGGCACTGCATCTCGCGCCACTGCTTGCCTCAGACAAGCCTGCGCCCTACGACCGTTGGCTGATTCAGGCGGGCAACGAGCTCCCTTCCGCTCCAGACATTGTCTCCCTGAGTTACGACGACCTGCAGCCTTATCGCCAGAAGCTGACCGACGAGGTGCAGCAAATCGTCGAGAAAGAACAGCTCCGTGGCCCAAGAGAGCTGGGGAACCGACTGAAGCGAATGAAGGTCGCCCCGCCATCGAAAGACCCGCTGCTTGCCGAATTTGTGCGCGCCGTCCTGCTGGCCGGCAATGGCACGCTGTTGATCAACAATACTTTTGTTGAGTGGGCCAGCGTACAGGCCATACGCCGCGCAAGGCCGTCGCTGACCATCTCGTCGTTCGGTATCCGCAACAAGATGAAGCCCTTCTCTTCTCTGCTCATTTACTCGGACCCGGAACAAACCAACCCGATCCCTACGCAGATCGATACTCTCGGCACCTACGTCGACCTCGAGCTGCTCTATCTCTACGTCTGGCAAGAGTACGAGAAATACGCCGAGTATCAACGCAATACGGTGCACATCTTTGGTGCAGCCGGAATGGATGAGATCCTCGTTATTGCCCCGCCCGACTTCGCTCTACCCGCCAGGCTCAACCCCGAAAAGCTCGTCGCCGCCGGTCGCGAATGGTTGCAGTGGTAGGTTAATAAGTCTCGTAGCGCCAACTTAACTGATCGCCCTTGACGCTCAAGACGCCAAAGCCTTCGGGATGCCCGGCGCGCGGCCCCTTCCACCAATTCCCGCTTACTGCACCCGAGGTTATGAATTGACAACCGTTATAGATCACGGTCTCGCAAATGTGGGCATGGCCTTGCAAAACGGCCTTCACATTGTAGGGTCGCAACACTTCCAGCACCTCGGGTGCATTGGTCACAAGATAGGTTGGCGCTGTCTTCCAGGGGTCTGGCACGATCTGCAGTACAGAACTCAAGATCGGCACATGGGTCAACACAACTACTGGCCTGGTCTTCCCTGCCCGCGCCAGATCCCGTTTGAGCCACTCGATTTGCTCCGTATCGATCAACCCGATAAAACCCCGCTCTGCTGTCACGCCAATTGAATCGAGCAAAACAAAATGCCAACCCTTGTGATCAAAGGCCGAATAGCGCTTTCCGAAACGATCTTCAAAGTACTTCTTCCCGTAGATCGGGTCAGTCGCCGCGACACCGCTCTTTGTAGACAAGCCGACAACATCATGGTTACCGAGTGCCGTGTATACAGGCACCTCAATTCGCTTCAAGGTTTCGGCATAAAGGCCAAACAACTCGGTCGCCTTACGGGTACTGGTTTCGTTGGCGTCAAAGACAAGATCACCTCCGGCGAGGACGAAGTCTGGCCGCAGTTTCTGGATTTTGGTGAAGCAGGCAAGGCATCGATCTCCAGCACTCAGTTCGGGCTGAATATGTGGATCGGTGAAGTGGACAAACGAAAAGTCGCTGCTGACGACTGCGCCTGCAAGGCTTTGAAGGAGAGTTCTGCGATGCATAACTTTCTCCGATGCTAGCGAGTTGAGATGTCAAATCTGTTAACCTGACACGCATGATTCGTGTCTTTCTTTTTCTTCTGATCTCTTTCGCCATCAGCGCCCAAAGTATCGACTGGGCCAAGGTAGACGCCGAGACCCTCAAACACTTTTCGGCAATCATTCAGATCAATAGCGCCGACCCTGGTGGCAGCGAAAAGCCTGTCGTTGACTACATCAAGAGTGTGCTCGACAAAGAGGGCATCGAGTCCAAAATCTTCACGATGGACAATCTGGCCAACCCGGAAATCCAGCGCCCCAACCTGATCGCCCGCATCAAAGGCAACGGCAAGAAGAAACCGATCCTGATCGTGGGCCACACCGACACCGTCAATATCGACCCCAAGAAATGGACGCACGGGCCATTCTCTGCCCACCGCGAAGGCGGCTACATCTACGGACGCGGCACGGTGGACGATAAGGACAATCTGGTGGCCGCCATGATGTCGATCATCCTGATCAAGCGTCAGAAGCTCGCTCTCGATCGCGATGTCATCTTCATGGCTGAGGCTGGGGAAGAAGGCGCTCCCGTTCTTGGCGTCGCCTATCTGGTTCGCGAGCACTGGCCCGAGATCGATGCCGAGTACTGCTTCGCTGAAGGTGGTTCTGCCGTTCGCACCGACAACCGCCTCCGCTTCGTCTCTGTCCAGACGACGGAGAAGCTGCCATCAGGCGTGCGCCTTGTCGCGAGTGGCGTTGCTGGTCATGGTTCGGTTCCCTTGCAATCCAATGCGGTCGTGCACATCGCTCAGGCCGTCGCCAAGGTTGCCGCGTGGCAGCCTCCCATGCGGTTGAACGATACCACCCGCACTTATTTCGAACGCCTCGCCACCGTCTCCACTCCAGAAGAACGCGATCGCTACAACGGCCTGCTCAACCCAGAAAAGACCGACGCCATCCAGGCCTACATGGCGGCCAACGAACCCCGCCATAACTCGATGCTGCGCACCTCAATTTCACCGAATATCATCAAGGCCGGCTACCGCCGCAACGTCATCCCCTCCGAGGCCGAAGCAACGCTTGATATTCGCGCACTCCCGGACGAAGACCTCACCAAGTTCTACGACATGCTCCGCAGCGTCATCAACGACCCTGCCGTCAAAGTCGTCCGTGACGGTGGCGGAGCCACGCGTCCAGGTGGCGCGCCTTCCCGCCTCGACAACGAAGCCTTCAAGACAATCGAGGCTGTGGCTAAGAAGCACTATCCCGGCGTGCCCACGCTACCCACCATGTCTACCGGCGCAACCGACATGTCCTTCCTGCGAGCCAAAGGAATGCAGTGCTACGGCATCGGGCCGATGATCGATTCCGAGGATGGCCCCAAGGGCTTTGGAGCCCACTCCGACCAGGAACGCATCCTCGAATCCTCGCTCTGCACCTTCGTCAAATTCCACTACGATCTGGTGGAAGAGATGGCCCGCGCCAAATAGCAACTAGCCAAGCACGGCGCTGTAGGCAGCTTCATCAAAGCCCACCACCAGCGTCTTGCCCGATCTGAAGGTTGGGGCCCGCAGATTGCCTGTAGGCCCCAGCACAACCGCCAGCACCTCATCCATGTCTGCCTGCTTCATCTTGAAATGAAGCACCTTCTTGCCCTTGGCGACATACACCTCATCGGCGGCCTTCAATAATGCCTCGGCATCGCTCCGGCCCAGCGGCTTCTTCTTCGCATCCATCTGCTCAGTCACCACTACTTTTTTCTTCGCAAGAAACTCCTGCGTCTTTCCACAGCTCGTTCAGCCAGGGCGATGATAATTCCAGTCAATTTTGCTCATGATTCCAGCATCGCAGAAGTGATATGCTCCCGATGATGTCTCCCAGCCTTCTTCTTTGTCTTCTCTTTGCCCAGACCCCGCCCGTCACCGTTGAGTATTCCAACGTCGGCGCCAAGATGGAGATGGACATTGTCCGTCCCAAAAACCAGACAGGCCCAGCCCCTGCCGTTCTGCTGATTCATGGAGGAGGCTTCCGCGCAGGCAAGCGCCAAAGCTATCTACAGCAGGCCAACCGCCTTGCCGAGCGTGGCTATGTCGCAGCCACTGCCAGCTATCGCCTGGCTCCCCGCAATCAGTTTCCGTCCTCAGTGGAAGATGCCAAAGCGGCTGTGCGCTTCCTTCGCGCCAATGCAGCCAAGTACGGCATTGACCCCGATCGCATCGGTGCCTGGGGCGGCAGCGCCGGCGGCCATCTGGTATTGATGCTTGGCCTCACCAGCGACATTACCGAGTTTGAAGGCACTGGCCCAAATCGCGAATTCTCAAGCAAAGTACAAGCCGTCATCAATTACTACGGGCCTACCGATTTCACACAGAGCTACTCCAAGAGCGTCGACGCAGCCGATGTTCTGCCCCTCTGGCTCGGCGGCCATCTCGATCAAAATCGCAAGATCCACCAGAAGGCCAGCCCCATCAATTGGGTCAATCCAAACGCTGCTCCTACGCTCTCACTCCACGGCACCAAAGACGCCTATGTCGCCTACGAACATAGCGTGCAACTGACAGAACGCCTGATCAACGCAGGGGTTGAAGCTGAGCTTGAAACCTTCTCTGGCGCCGGCCACGGCTTCAAGGGGCCTGATGCCGAGCGTGCCGAGACCCTTGCCTTTCAGTTTCTCGATCGTCACCTCAGACCCACCACGCCGCAAACCCGCATCCTGATTTCCGATCACGGCATGCGCGGTGAGATCGTCTCTATGGATTGGCCCTCGGGCAAGATCTACTGGACCAAGAAGAACGGCCGCGGGCACGACGTACAGAGCCTGCCCAACGGGCACACGCTCTTCACCATCGCCCCCGAAAAGCGCGTGGTGGAGCTGGACGAAAAGCAGCAGGAAGTCTGGAGCTATTCCGCTGGCCTCGAACACCCCCTGAGCGCACAGCGTCTCCCCAACGGCAACACCCTCATCGGCGACGCCCGGCTCGGCAAGGTAATCGAAGTCACGCCCGACAAGAAAGAAGTCTGGAATTACTCTGCCCCCAACATCGGCAACATGCGCATGCGCAACAGCCGCCGCACTGCAGCAGGCACTACGCTGATTGCAGAAGAAGCCATCGCCAAGATTCATGAAGTAGATCAATCCGGCAAGGTGATCTGGAGCTGGCAGGCCCCTAACGGCGAACAGCGCCGCTCCTACCAGGCAATTCGTTTGGCCAACGGCAACACCCTGATCAGCATCAGTGACCCCGGCGAGATCGTAGAAGTAAATCCTGCGGGCACCGTAGTACGCTCGATTGCCGGCACTAAGATGGACCTGCAATTCGGATGGGCCTCCGGCATGGCCATGATGCCGAACGGCAATTTGCTGATCGTCGATTACACGGGACGACGCATTGTTGAAGTGGACCCCAAGGGTAAACTCGTCAACGAAATGCGCACGGGCGAGCGTACTGTCGCCAGCGTCGATGTAGTGAAATAACTAAGCCAACATTTTTTCGACAACGTGCCCGTGCACGTCTGTAAGCCTGAAATTACGGCCCTGCGAGCGATACGTAAGCTTCGTGTGGTCAAAACCGAGAAGGTGCATGAGTGTGGCATGAAGGTCATGCACGTGCACCTTGTCTTCTACAACGTTGAAGCCAAGCTCATCGGTCTGGCCCATCACCAGGCCCGGCTTGATACCGCCACCAGCCATCCACATCGTAAAGGCGTTCGGATGGTGATCGCGCCCGTCAGTACCGCCCTGCGTCATCGGCGTGCGGCCAAATTCGCCACCCCAGACAACTAGTGTGTCCTCAAGCATTCCGCGCTGCTTCAAGTCAGTAACGAGAGCCGCGCAGGCCTGATCGGTATCCTTGCAATTCTGCGTGATGTCTTTCACGAGCGAGCCATGCTGATCCCAGGCCTCGTGGAAGATCTGGGTAAAGCGCACGCCTCGCTCAGCCATACGACGAGCCAGCAGCAGGCAGTTTGCAAAAGAAGGCTTGCCAGGCTCGGCACCGTACATGTCGAGGATGTGTTTGGGTTCTTTCGAGATATCCATCAGGTCAGGCGCACTCGTCTGCATCTTGAAGGCCATCTCGTAGGAGTTGATACGAGTCGCAATCTCGGGGTCTCCAACATCATCGAGCTTCATCTGATTCAGGCGGCGAATCGAATCGAGTGACTCGCGTTGCAGTTGCGCATCAATGCCTTCGGGGTTTGACAGGTAAAGCACCGGATCGCCCGAAGCTCTGAACTGTACGCCCTGATGCACCGTTGGCAGAAAGCCGGAGCCCCAGCAGGAGTTCCCGCCCGATGGCCCTTTTTTGCCTGTAGAAAACACCACAAAGGCCGGCAGATCTGATGCTTCACTACCGAGGCCATAAGTCGTCCAGGCCCCGAAGCTCGGCCGACCGAAGATCATGCTGCCCGTATTCATCAACAACTGTCCGGGAGCATGATTAAACGCGTCCGTACTCATTGACTTCACGATGGCGATATCATCCACCACCTTCGACAGATGCGGCAGTAGCTCGCTGAGTTCAGCGCCACTCTGGCCGTACTTCGCAAACTTGAACTTGGGCCCCAACAGTTTGGAGTTGGGGTTGATGAAGGCGGCTCTGTAACCCTTCAGCAGATCAGCAGGCGGCAAGGTGCCGTCAAACTTCGCAAGCTGCGGCTTGTTGTCGAACATCTCAAGATGACTGGGAGCGCCCGCCATAAAGAGATAGATCACCTTCTTGGCCTTAGGCTTGAAGTGCGGCTGCTTGGGGGCCAGAGGGTCGGCGGCCTGAGCCAGGCTACCCAGGGCGAGTGCGCCCAGGCCAACGCCACAATCCTTCATGAACCAACGACGCGCAATGGAGAGTTTGTCTTGCATGGTTTGCCTATTCCTTCGTAATGGTTTCGTCGAGGTTCAAGATGACGCGGGCCAGTGACGTCCAGGCCTGCTCAGGAGTGAAATTGCGTGATCGCTGTTTGTCGAGGAAGGTCTGCAACTCGGCAAGTTCCGCTGCCTGAGGCTGCCTTGAGAGCGTACGCCGGAAAGCAAATCGAAGCTTGTCGGCATCAGTCTTGCCACCTTCGTTCAATGTCTTCACGGCAAGCGCCTTGGCGGCTTCGAGGAAGAGCGGCTCATTCAGCGCCGTAAGCGCTTGCAGAGGAGTATTCGACCTTGTACGCCGCACGCACGATACATCGCCATTGGGAGTATCGAAATTCGTCAACACCGGATAAGGCACGCTGCGATAGCGGAAGGTATACAGGGCGCGGCGGTAGCGATCTGCCCCCTTCTCTTCAGCCCAGTTCTTGGGGCCGTAGCTGGAGGGAGGCAAGAAGAGGAACGACGGCGCTGGCGGATAAACACTCGGCCCGCCTACCTTGGCATTAAGCAAGCCACTCGCGGCAAGCGTAATGTCGCGAACGATTTCTCCTTCAACACGGAAGCGCGGGCCACGTGCCAGCAGCCGGTTGTTCGGATCTTTCGCGAGCAAATCCGCATTCACCTTCGAGGATTGCCGGTAGGTGTTGGATGTCACAATCTGACGATGCAGCTTCTTCATGCTCCAGCCAGACTCCATGAATTCGACGGCCATCCAGTCGAGCAGTTCCGGATGAGATGGCGCCGTAGACTGCTTGCCAAGATCCTCGCTGGTTTCTACGATGCCAGTTGAGAAATAGGCCTGCCAGACGCGGTTCACAAAGGCGCGCGCCGTTGTTGGGGCATCGCGCGAGGTCATCCATTTGGCAAAGTCGAGCCGGGTATTGCCAGCGCCAGCCGGCAGTGGATTTAAGAATGCAGGCACCCCGGGTGCCACTTCATTCTTCGGCTTCAGAAAATCACCGCGCTCGAGTAAATTCGTCTTGCGCATCTCGTCACGGGCCGTCAGCACGAGCTGCGAAGAGCCCTCAGGCAGGGACTTCATCAGGTCATCCATCTGCGCGTTGGCTTCACGCCAGGCGGGTACTGTCGTTCTCCAGTAACCAAATACAGACTGCACTTGCTGCGGGCTGCGCTGGGCTGCCGGTGTCGCCAGAATCTCGCGCACACGCATCGGCACAGGGTCAGCCTCGGCCTTCGGGTCATCGCTCACAGACAAGCGCACTCGCCCCAAATTCTGATTCTGATTGTCGTCGCTATTCCAGCCGCCATGCTTTTGGCTCAGATAAACATGGATCACTGTTTTGCTGTCGGTATTGTCAATCGGAGTCTCGAGGTTAAAGACAGCCTTGCGCGGCAGATTACGCAACGTCGGGCCTGCATCATGGCCCCAGGCAGTCTCGTCTTTGCCATCGATCGCAAAGTCAATCGGCCCGGTCACGCGGCGTTTGTTCGACTTGTCAAAGTACAGCTTGTCGAGTTCGCGCTCCGGCAGATTGATGTCGGCTGTAGCCCGCGACACCTTGATCTTTTCGGGCTTGGCCTGGTCTCCGCGCTGCACTTCAACTTCAAACTCCGTCAGTGCACCAGTGCCATAAATAGACCGGCCCGGCCCGCCCAGCGGAAGATTCGGATCATTCAAAAGCTCCAGCTGAAAACTCGCAATTGTCTTTGTTTGCGGCTTGATGGTGAGCTTTGCCCGATGTTTGGTTGGCGCATAGCCCGCCCCGATCATTGAGGAATCTGCCTGCATCAGGTACTTCTGCCCGCCAGTAGAAATATCATCCACCTCTGGCTTCACTGCTTCCCATCGCGTCTTGATCTGCTGCGTCTTTTCCCATTGCGCCATCTGCTCGGCCCAAGCTGGATTGCGGTGTTGCAGATCCGCTTCCATCGTCTTGACCTTCTCGAAGATGCTGGCCCGCTTCATCTGCTCTTCCGGGCTGAACACAGCGACATTCGATTCGTGTGTGTTGTTGAGGAAAGCGAAAATCTTGTAGTACTCTTCCTGGCGAAGCGGATCGAACTTGTGGTTGTGGCATTGCGCGCAGGCAATGGTCAGACCAAGCATCGACTTGCCCACCGCATCAATGCGATCAAACATCGCCTCCATACGGAACTGCTCAGGATCAACGCCACCCTCTTCATTGATCATCGAATTGCGCAGGAATCCAGTGGCTACCCGCTGATCCTGCGTAGCGTTTGGAATCAAGTCCCCGGCCAGTTGCTCCTGAATAAAACGGTCATAAGGCAGGTCTTTGTTTAGGGCATTGATCACGTAGTCGCGATAGAACCAGACCTGCCGCATCTTGTCCTTCTCATACCCATCGGAATCTGCATAACGCGCTGCGTCCAGCCAGTGGCGTCCCCAGCGTTCTCCGTAATGAGGGGAAGCAAGCAAGCGGTCTACCTGCTTCTCATAAGCGTTCTTCGACTTGTCCTTGAGAAAGGCATCCACTTCCTGCACAGTCGGAGGGAGTCCGATCAGATCGAGCGACAATCGACGCAACAGCGTTGTGCGATCTGCCTCAGCACTCGGCTTCAATTTCTCCTGATCCAGCTTGGCCAGCACAAAAGCATCTATCGGATTCTTTGCCCACAATGGAGCAGACACGGCAGGCAAAGCAGGCCGCACGGGCGCAACAAAGGCCCAATGCTTCTTCACCTCGACAACCTTTGCACCCACCTCATCGGGCCACTTGGCTCCAGAATCAATCCAGCGCTTGAGCACTGCAATCTGTTCGGCAGGCAGAGGCTTTCCACCCATCGGCATTCTGGCCTGATCACCCATCCCGGCCACACGAACATAGAGCGGCGATTCGAGCGCAGCATTGGGCTTTACGCTCGGCCCCGACACGCCACCCGTGAAGGTTGTGGCCTTTGCGTCCAGCCGCAATCCGCCCAATTGCTGCCCTGCCCCATGACAGCCAAAACACGACTTCTTCAGGATCGGCTGCACATCACGCTCAAAGTCGACTTCCTGCGAAAACAGGCCAAGCGGGAGCAAGACAAGAATGGGAATAACAGATTTCACGGGGAACATTAACCTGCCCTTAATTTATCTCATTTGAAGCGGTTGCTATCGTGTGCTTAATGAGACTCTTTTTGATCTTGGCTGGCGCACTCTGTTTGTCCGCCCAATCCCCCGCCGGCAACTTTGAAGGAGAGCTTATTACCCCCTCCACCAAGCTCCGCATTGGCTTAACCATAACGGCCGCCAAAGACGGCACCTACACTAGCGAACTGATCTCGTTTAGCCAGGGCGGTGCCAAGATGGCCGCCAGCACAACCACCATTGAAGGCAAGTCGCTCAAGCTGGCGATTGCCGCAGCAGGAGCAAGCTACGAAGGCACCTTCAGCGAAGATGGCCAAACCATCACGGGGCAGTTCACCCAGGGCCTGCCTTTCAATCTGGTCTTCAAACGCGTAGCCGAATTCGTTAAGCCCAAGCGCCCTCAAGAACCCAAAGCCCCCTTCCCTTACTTGAGCGAAGACGTCAGCTTTGCCGGGGCCACAGACGCAATCCAGATTGCTGGCACTGTCACAAGTCCAAAAGGGGAAGGCCGCTTCCCGGCTGTCATTTTGGTATCGGGCTCAGGCCCACAGAATCGCGATGAAGAACTCGTCGGCCACAAACCCTTCTTCGTCTGGGCCGACGCCCTCACCAAAGCGGGCTTCGCCGTTCTGCGTTACGACGACCGTGGCACAAACAAATCCACCGGCACCTTCAAGGGCGCAACCAGTCAGGACTTCGCACTCGACACCGCCGCTGCAGTCAGCTATCTCAAAACACGCAAAGACATAGACCCGAAGCGCATCGTGATCATGGGGCACAGCGAAGGTGGCTTAATCGCCCCCATCGTCGCCTCGAAGGATCCCGCGATTGCCGGCATCATTCTGCTGGCTGGCCCCGGAGTGAGTGGCGAGCGAATCATCGAAAAACAAATCCCCGACATGGCCCGTGCAGCCGGCCTCAGCGAGCAACAGATCAAGCTCTCCACTGAAGGCGGCCTACAACGGGTGAAGCAAGAAATGACCAGAGACACCTGGCTCGCCCATTTCTGGAGCTACGATCCAGCCCCAACACTCACCAAGGTACTCTGCCCGGTACTGGCCTTAAACGGCGAGCTCGACAAGCAGGTAGACGCAACTGTGAATCTCGCTGCGATCGAAGCTGCTCTTAAAACAGGTGGCAACAAGAACTACACCGTGCGTGTGTTGCCCAAGCTGAATCATCTTCTTCAAACCGCAAGCACCGGCAGCGCACAGGAATACGGGCAGCTCGAAGAAACTGTTGCAACCATCGCGCTCGATGAAGTGATTCAGTGGCTTAAGAAAACTACGGCCACGAAATAAGCTCGGTTGTTTCACCACGCCGCAAGCTGGAATGCCTGGGGGGATCCTGCTTGGCAGGGAAGTCTGTACGGTAGTGGCCTCCGCGAGATTCCTCGCGCTTCAAAGCCGCCTTTGCTACCAGCCTCAATACGGTGGCCAGGTTGCGACGCTCATAGTCACGGCGATCGGGCTCGGCAATATTCAAACGCCCTCCATGATCAATCGCCTCAAGCACACGCGAAATTCCGGCAGCATCTCGTGCGATGCCACAGCCATCCCAGGCCATTTGCTGCAACGCTTCGCGAGTCAACAAGGGAAACTGCTCATCGCCGAAGGTTTTGCCCTTGCCCCGCTGCGGGCCTGCAGCCAACATCGCCTCACCAGCGCGAGCCCCAAACACCACACCTTCGAGCAATGAATTACTAGCCAGCCGGTTTGCGCCATGCACGCCAGTACAGGCGGCCTCTCCGGCAGCAAACAAGCCAGGCACACTCGTCTGACCATGCAGGTCTGTACGCACACCACCCATGATGTAGTGCGCGGCCGGGTGTACCGGCGCTGCCTCTTTGGTAAGGTCAATGCCAAATCGAAAACAGGTTTCGTAGATCGTCGGGAACCTCTGCCGGATCCAGTCAGCATCCTTATGGCTGAGATCCAGCAGCACATGCGTCGCATTGGTAGCCGCCATCTCTGCAATGATCGAGCGGCTCACGACATCGCGCGGTGCCAATTCTTCCATCGCATGATAGCGGTGCATAAAGCGCTCGCCGTTGATATTCCTGAGCAACGCACCTTCCCCGCGCAACGCTTCACTCAACAGAAAGCGGGGCCGCCCGGGAATAAACAAAGCTGTGGGATGAAACTGAATGAACTCAACATCGGCAACCTCGGCACCAACACGATACGCAATGCCAATCCCGTCGCCAGTAGCAACGGTCG
>JBIPMY010000069.1:0-18742 GCA_044376335.1 Bryobacter sp. | reverse complement strand
GTCTTCCGAATCTTCGCCGCATCCCCGATCAGCACAAAAACGAGGCCGCTCGTTTTGTAATAGTTCCGTGCGGTCTGGTTTACCTGCTCGAGCGTTGCGGCATCAATTCGCGAAATCAGATCATCCACTTCACCCCGGTTAAGACCGAATACCTCAAAATCCGTGAGCATCCCGGAGAGTTGGTTGATGGTCTCAAGGGCCTTGGTTGGGTACTCGCCCTTCACGTAAGCCTTCGCGCTCGCCAATTGCTCCGCGTCGATGCCTTGACTCTGCAACTTCTCCAGTTGTTTCAGCGCAAGATCGATCGCGGCTTCAGTCGATTCTGTCTTCGTAAAGGTGACAATCGAGATGGTCCCGGGCAGCCGGTCTAGCTGCAGAATGCTGTTGACCCCGTAGGTCAGCCCACTGTCGACACGCAAAGCATCGTTGAGCATAGAAGTGAAACGCCCGCCAAAGAGCGTATTCACCAACTCGAGCTTCGTTCGATCAGGATTCACCCGATCGATCCCCGGTTGCCCGATGGCGAAGTAGGTCTGCGTAGCCCCGGGAGAATCTACCAGCAGCAAGCGAGGCGCTGCGCTGCTGGGAGCAGCAGCATTTTTCGCAACATAGGCAGCTCCAGCAGGGAGCTTGCCGAACAAAGCCTTCAACTGCGTCTCAGCCGTTTTCCCCTCGACATCCCCAGCCACCACCACGATCAGGTTCTTACCCACAAAGCTCCGCTTCCAGTGCTCGGCCACAGAAGCACGCGTCAGCTTCGGCAAGCTCAATTCATCTCCATTCATGGCACGGCCATAAGGATGTGCCTTGCCAAAGTAGAAAGAAGCAAAATACTCGCGTAGCGCCAGCTGTGGCTGGTCCTTCGCCACCTTCACCGCATCCACTTTCTCAGAGATCAGCTGCTTCAATTCACCTTCGTCAAACTTCGGCTGCAGCAGCATTTCTTCAAGCAAAGCAATCACCTGAGCCGAATCTTTGCTCAGGAATTCCAGATCGATGGAAGCGGTTTGCCTCGACATGACGGTCTGAACGCGAACGCCCAACTGATCGAGGTCTTCAGCCAGCTTCTCGCGGCTGCGTTTCTCTGTCCCGCGGCTCAGCATCTCAAGAGCAATCAATCCAACGCCATTCATGCCCGCCGGGTCAGCCTCGGCACCACCACGAACAGAAACCCTCACGCTCACCAGCGGCAGGTCTTTCTTGGGCATCAAAAAGAGTGTGGCGCCGTTGTCGAGCCCAACGCGCTGGTAGGCGGGCATTCGGATCTGCCCTGCCAGTGTCATCGAAATCAATAAACTCAGAACAATTGCCCGCATACTAGTTCCCCTCACCCTTCACCGGCACCAAAGTCGCGACAGTCCTGTTCTGTTCTTTAAAATACTTAGCGGCCACCCGCTGCACATCTGCCGCCGTAACCGCCGCGATGCGCTGGTCAAACCCGAAGAGCTTGTCATAACCTCCGAAGTAAATCTCGTATTGGCCGAGCAAATTCGCCTTGCCGGCAATCGTTTTCAACTGCTGATAGAAAGCAGCAAGGATCAGATTACGAGCCTTGTCGAGCTCCTTTGCCGGCACTGCTGTTGTCTTCAACTTCTCAATTTCCTCGTAGAGAACCACCTCTGCCTTCTCTGGAGCAACCCCGCTGCGAGGCTGCACCAGAAACACAAACAAGCCTGGGTCCAGCTTCATCGGATTCTCGGTCTGTACCTGCAAAGCCACCTGTTCTTTATCCACCATCCGAGTCGTCAGACGCGCACTCTTGCCTGCCGTAAGCAGCGCTTCAATCACCGTCAGTACCGGATAATCCGCATCACGAGAATCTCCGACGTGATAACCCAGCATCAATAACGGCAACTGCGAAGCCTTCTCGATCTTCACCCGCCGCTCGCCCTTCTGCTCGGGCTCTTTGGTTCTCACTGGAGGAGGCGGCGCCTGCGCCGGAATTGGCTCTAGATACTTTTTCGCCATCCCCATCACCTCTTCAAAGCTCGCTGCGCCCACCACTACCAGCGTGCAGTTATTCGGCGCATAGCCCATCTTGAAGTGAGCCCGCAGGTCGTCCATCGTCCAGCTCTCAATGTCGCTCGGCCAGCCAATTACACTCCATTGGTAAGGGTGAGCGGTATAGGCTGCCGCACCCAACTGCTCATTGAGTGTGCCAAGATTGTTGCCGTCTACACTCAGGCGCCGCTCGCTATAAACAACCCCGCGCTCACTCTCCACCATCTTCGGATCAATGGCCAGATCGCGAATCCGGTCGGCTTCAAGGTCAAACGTAACCTCTAGCGCAGATCTCGGAATAAAGTTGGTGTAAACAGTCAGGTCCTCGCTCGTATAGGCATTATTGCGCCCGCCGTTCTTCTCCATGACCGTGTCAAACATCTTCGGGCCGTACTTTTTGGCGCCATTAAACATCATGTGTTCGAAAAAATGAGCAAGCCCCGTCTTGCCCGGCACCTCGTTTCGGCTGCCAATCTTGTAGAACAAATACATCGCGACATTCGGAATATCGCGGTCTTCCTCTACAATCACCTTCATGCCGTTGGAGAGTTGCCCGGTCTTGACGGGAAGCGGTTCAATCGCGGCCAAATTCGCCGCAAGCGCAATCAAAACGATAAATCTGCGTATCACGCCACTATTGTAGGCGCACCCATTCACACGTTTTTTACAAAATGCAGATAAGCCATCCGCCTCGTCCCAACTAAACTGAAACTATCTAAAGTGACAACGATTCTGGTTATCGACGACGACGAAAGCTTGCGGGACACCATTGCGGTCCTTCTTGAGCGAGAAGGCTTTCGCACCATCACGCATGCAGACGGTAAGTCTGGCCTCGATGCTGCGCTCTCTGCCAAGCCAGACCTGGTGCTGGTAGACCTTCGGCTGCCCGTCCTCGGTGGAGTCGAAGTGTGTAAACAGATCCGCGCCGCCCGCATGGATACTCCAATCATTGTTTTGAGCGCCGTCGGTGACGAAATCGACAAAGTGCTGATGCTCGAAATTGGCGCAGACGACTACATCGTCAAGCCCTTCGGAACCCGTGAATTGATCGCCCGTATCCGGGCCGTGCTCCGCAGAGCCACCTCGCCACCCAACCAGGTCTTCTCCTTCAGCGACATTCGTCTCGATTTCGACCGTCGCGTTGTTACCAAAAACGATGTCGAGGTGAAGTTCACCCCTGCCGAGTACAATCTGCTCACCTTCTTCGTTCAGAACCCCGACCGTCCTCTATCGCGCGAACTGATTCTCAATTCCGTCTGGGGCTACGAATCCTTCCCCAATACCCGAACCGTCGATGCTCACGTAGTGCGTCTGCGCCAGAAACTAGAGCAGCAACCAGACTCCCCACGTTTTTTCATCACCGTACACGGGGTCGGGTACCGCTTCCTTCCCTAGGCCCTTCATGCAGAAACTCATCCTCGTTGTGGACGACACCGCATATTCCCGAGAGGCGATGGCGCTGGCCCTGATGTCGATCCAGGACGTCGAAGTTCGCACCGCAGGCTCTATGCTGGAAGCAATGAAAATTGTCGACAGCAAAGAAGGAATCCATGCGCTGTGCACGGATCTCAACATGCCTTTGGGCGATGGCTTCCAACTGATCGAGCAGGTGCGCTCCGATATCCGATATAGTCAAATTCCGATTGTTGTGATCAGTGCCAACACAGATGAAGCCACACCCGGGCGAGTAAAATCCCTGGGCGCGGACGCTTTCTTTTCCAAGCCCTACTCACCAATGGTATTGCGACAAACTCTGGAGCGACTCTTCGATGCGAAGCAAAACCCTGGCGCTTAGCTGCTTGCTGTATCTAGCCCCGCTAGCCGCACAGCAAAACACACAACTCGAATTGATTCTCGAACGCCTCGCCAAACTCGAAGCCCAAAACGAAGCGCTCAAAAAAGAAGTAGAAAGTCTCAAGCAGCAACTCAATCCCGGCAGCGTCCCGTTGGCTGAAACCGTAGACGTGCAAAAGACCCAGATTCGCGAGCAGGCTCAATCCAAGGTAGAGTCCTCTTCCAAACAACCTCTCGCCATCACTGGAACCCTGCTCATGAACAGCTACTGGAATGGCCCACACAATGGCGGCGCGATCAACTCGGCTTCTGCCGCCCTGGTTGCTTCCCCTCGCTCGGCTGGCATCACCGCCAGCCAAACCATCATCGGCCTGCGTTTTGAAAGCCCGCAAACGATCCTCGGTGCTGACGTTTCAGGCTACGCCATGATCGACTTCTTCGACACCAACCCGCGCACCGGCACTCCCCCGCGCCAGCAAAGCCGTCACCTCGCAGACTATCCACGCCTTCGCGTCGCCAACCTTGAACTCGCCTGGAAGAACACCAGCCTCTCCTTCGGCCAGGAAAAACCCCTCATCTCCCAGCGCGACCCCACCACTTTCGCCCAGGTCGGAATCGCTCCAGCCACTGGGGCCGGCAATCCCTGGCTCTGGCAACCGCAAGTACGCATCGAACAACGCTTCAACCTCAACGATTCCACCCAGCTCAAGGCACAGGGCTCGATCTACCAGACTGCCGAAGAATCGGCAGCCGTACCCGCAGCCTTCGCTGATAGTCTGGCTCCCGTTCGCCCAGGCTGGCAAGGCCGCCTTGCCCTCAATCGCAAATCAAACACAGAAACGCGCTGGGAGCTTGCCCCGGTCATTCATGCCAGCCAAACGCTCGTTGCCGGAACCAGTGTTCCTTCGCGACTCTTTGGCGTCGACTGGCTTTGGGCCCCCACAGATCGCCTCACATTCACCGGTCTGGCCTTCTCCGGCAAAAATATTGCCCACATGGGTACAAACCGTCAGGGCTTCACCGTCCTCGCCAATCGCATCGTACGCCCCACCAATAGCAGAGCAGGCTGGGCTCAGGTGTCTTACCAGTTCACTCCGCGCCTGGCAGCAAACGTCTATTCCGGCATTCACGACGACAGAAACAGCGATCTCGCCACGGGTGGCGTCGCAAAGAACTTCCTCTATGCCGGCAACCTCATCTACCGTATCGCCACCAACGTAACCATCTCTTTTGAAGCAAGCCAGGTACGCACAGACTACCTCCGGCTTGGCCAAAGACTGAAGAACCGCTATGACCTCGCACTGGCTTATCAGTTTTAGTCTGCTCGCCCTCAGCCTCCATGCCGCCGACATCAGCGGTACGGTGCAGTTGCAGGGCTCGCGCGACCAGAAAGCCAAACAGGACAAGAGCGGAGTTGTCCTCTGGCTCACCCCCATCGATACGCCATTAGCCTCAACGATTTCCCCAGCTAAAGCTCGAATCATCCAGAAAAACAAACGCTTTGAGCCTCATGTGCTTGCGGCCTCGGTGGGAACGACAGTCGACTTCCCCAATCTCGACCCCATCTTCCACAACGCCTTCTCCAACTTCGACGGCAAGGTCTTCGACCTTGGCCTTTACCCGCCCGGGCAATCCAGAAGCGTTCGATTTGATCGCCCCGGCATCACCCGGCTCTTCTGCAACATTCATTCCGCAATGAGCGCCATCGTTGTGGTTCTGGCTACACCTTACTTTGCAACCTCACTTCCCGATGGCTCCTGGCAGATTCGTGGCGTGCCACCGGGCAACTACAAGCTGGAGCTTTATCACGAGCGCAGCACCGCACCCACGCTCAAAGCGCTCGAGCGCACCGTTCGAATCCCAGACTCGGGCCTCAAAATCCCACCCATCGCGGTATCGGAAACAGGCTACGTGCCGGTACCGCACCCCAACAAATTCGGCAACCGTTATCCGCCAGCCGACACCAACCCGATCTATCCGGGAGCCAAACGCTGATGCGCGGCTGGCCCCTAACCAGAAAGATACTGATGGCGGTGTCCATCAGTATTTCCTTGCTGGTTGGGGCCACAAGCTGGCTGGCCCTCCGCTTCGCGGTAAACACCACTTCACGAGGCCTCGAAGGCGAGGTCACAGCAAGCCTTCGCGCCTACGAAACCCTCTGGCGTGCTCGCGAGAACATGCTTGCATCCGTCAGTTCGCTGATGAGCAACATGCCAGAAGTGAGGGCCTCCTTCCGCACGGGCGATCAGGCCACAATCCGCGACACCGCCTCTGAAGTCTGGGCTAAGGTCTCTCAAGAAGAAGCAATCTTTCTGGTGGCAGACCCGGCCGGTGCCGTCATTGCCTCGCTCGGTGGCGGCCCCGCACCTCCACTCGCTGAGGTGATTCGCTCTGCCTCCCCACGCTTTCCACAACAGAGCAAGGGCTTTCTCACCCATGCCGGCAGACTCTGGCAAATCGTAGTCACGCCCGTTTATGTCGATGCCCAGCAAGGCTCTGCACTCTTGAACATCCTGCTCACCGGCTACCCGGTGAACGAGAATTTGGCTAAGTCCCTGCGGCAAAACACAGGTAGCGATTTTGTCTTCTCCACCTCTGGCCAACCCATCGCCTCCACCCTCGATACAGTCAAAACAGCACAACTCAACCGGACGCCCAACCCTGGCCTCGATCCCGTGCTTGTGCGCACGCAAGGCGCGGGCTTCGGCCTGCTGGCCGCTCCTTTGCTCGACATCGCCGGGAAATCGATTGGCGAACTGCGCATCGTCCGTTCTTTCGATGCAGCACAAGAGCGCCTCGACGAATTGCAGCGCGGCATGCTGGGCCTCTGGACAGTCGCCGTGCTCCTCGGCCTGGGCCTCAGCTACGCCCTCACCCGCAAGATCGTCGACCCCATAGAACGCCTCGACAAGGCCGCTGCCGAAGTCGCCCGGCAGAACTACGATACCCGCCTGGTGATTGATCGTGGTGATGAACTCGGCCGCCTGGCGCAATCCTTCAACACCATGTGCGTTTCGCTACAGCAAGCCCGTGGTGAGCTCATTCGCCAGGAGCGCCTGGCCACCATCGGCCAGTTCGCAACCTCCATCGTGCACGACCTCCGCAATCCCCTCGCCGCTATCTACGGTGGTTCCGAGATGCTGGTGGATACGGGCCTCAATGAGTCCCAATCGAGACGCATCGCGCGCAACATCTACCAGGCCTCGCTCAGCATCCAGTCTCTCCTTCAAGACCTCTCCAACATCTCCAGCGGTAAGCTATCTCCTCTGGAACCCTGCAGTCTGGCCGAGGTCATTTGTGCTTCTGCCGAGAGGCTCGTGTCTTCCATCGATTCACAGGCGATATCGATCCACATCGATGTGGACCTTACATCAATGATCCTGGTAGAACGAGCCCGCATGGAGCGCGTCTTCTTCAACCTGATCGCCAATGCCGTTGAGGCCATGTCCGGGTCGGGCTCAATCCGCATCCGGTCTGAAGAAACCGCAACCACTGTGATCTTGAGAATTACCGACAATGGCCCCGGCATTGCAGCCGAGCTGAAGTCCCAGCTCTTCGAGCCATTTGCCACAGCCGGCAAGCGAAATGGAATGGGCCTCGGGCTCGCGCTTTCCAGACAAACGGTTCGCTCTCATGGTGGAGATCTTTGGTCAGAACCGGTCGCTCAGGGTGCTTCATTTTGTGTCCGGCTTCCCCTCGCAGGTGCTGCACCCAAAGCCCCCGAGTTTCACAACACTTTTACATCGCGGGTATGATTTCCACGCCACTTCCCGTCAGAATCAAGTTTCTGCACTCAACTCTTGAACTCTTCCTATGGTGGGAGGAGAGGGTAAACACCAACCCTGATAAGTATCGTGTTTTACCCGGCCCTCGCCCTCAAAGCGAGGGCTCTTTTTTAGAACAAAAAATGCGGAGCTGCCCCTGAGTTCAGCTCCGCCTCGCGGTCTACCAAATTGAAGGCGTGGTGTTACTTCGCATTGGGAGGCTCGACCGCGATCCCTCCGAACTGTTCGAAAAACCACAGATTCCCAATGGGGTTGTGGTCTCCAGTTTCGTAATAAATTTCATAAAGCATCGACTTACTCGATCCAGATTCCCGCACTACCAGATAGCCACGATTCGTTACCGGTGAAATATCAAATCCAGCAACCCGGCTCAGGTCGATATTGATCAGCGGTTTCACATTTCCAAGTACACCGTCGTTGGGAGGAGCCTGTGTCACAATCGCCCGCTTCGCCTGATCCAGGTTATACAGAACAGTGCTGGTAGACCCGGCAAAACTGTTTGTATAAGCGCTGCCCACCACCATTGGTCGCATCCCATCGGCATAGTTCAGCGCAGCATCAGTCGCTGCCACAACACCGGTATCGGGATGCAAGCGCAGATTCTGGCCTGTGTTCGAGGTCACGCGAATCCTGTCTACCGTTGGATTGAAGTCAAAGCCAAACTCAGTGCCATCGAGCGCTGGTGTAAAGGCCATCCCAGCGCCAACCACCTTGGCTTGCGCCGTCTCGCGGTCAATCGTGTAGATCCGGGACGAAGACCCCAAACCATACAACTGCCCCGTCGCAGGCCGGAAGTCGATCGCCAGTAACTGCTCGCCCGGCATCAATCCCCGTATCAACTGCAGGCTTGTAGGAAACTGTGGCCGATCCGTATCAAAGCTCACCAGCAGTGCTTTCGAGTCAATGCCCCAGGCCTTCTCGGCGCGGGCTTCGTAAGTGGAGAGGCCGCAAAGCAGCCCCATCAACATCAGCTTCGTTCTCATGCATTGGAGAACGACTCACACAGTCTTTCGGATTGAATCCAGTCAGATTTTTTTGGGCAGCAACTGCATCAACTCCTCAACCACTTGTGGAGCCTCACTCGCCCAGTTCTTTTTCTCCGAGGGGTCTTTTGCCAGATTGCTGAGCCACAACTTTTCTTTTGGCTCACCATAAGGGTCATCCGGAAACTTGGGTGGATTTTCGATCAGCTTCCAGTCGCCTTTCCTCACTGCCCTGCTCCCCAGATAAAGCCAGTGCACTCGTTCATGGGCGCTTTTCCCCCCACGCATCACAAGTTCGCTCTGATCCCGGCCATCGATCCCTGCCGGCGCAGCAAGGCCAGCCATAGCCAGAAAGGTAGGCAACACATCCATCGCCATGCCAACCCCATCCACCACCTGCCCTGCCCCGATCTTGCCCGGCCAGCTCATCATCGCCGGCATCCTCACTCCCCCTTCAAACAAACCCTGCTTCCAGCCCCGAAACGGCGCATTACTGCCACCACGGTAAGGCCGCCCGGCGTGGTCTGCTCGAGATTCCTGCGTTGCCCCGTTGTCACTCTGAAAGAAGATCACCGTATTCTCAAGCAGCCCCTTCTGCTTGAGTGTTGCCATCAAGAGCCCCACCTGATCATCCACTTCAGCAATCATCGCCAGATGCATTCTGCGGTCCCGGTCCATCGTTTTTGGAAACCGCGCCAGCGTCTTCTCCCTGGCAATCATCGGATAGTGTGGCGCACCAAAGCAGAGATTCAAAAAGAAGGGCTGCGCCTTGGATTGCTTCTTCAAAAACGCCACTGCCTCGCTGCCTAAAATCTCCGTCTGATACTCACCATCTCGCGACACTTCTTCATCGTTGTGCCAAAGATCATGCAGAATCTCGCTCTGCCCGCGACCCAGCGTATAGTAGCGATGCGAGATCGCATCCGTCCAGCCAGAGTAAAAGCCGTAGAATTCATCAAAGCCCACTGCCTTCGGCCGTGAGTGCGCCGCGCTCCCCAAATGCCACTTCCCAAAATGCCCGGTGCGGTAGCCCGCCTTCTTGAGCTCACCAGCCAGTGTCTTCTCCCCAGCCTTCAAGCCTGGAGTGTTGAACTGCGCCGTCGAAGTGAGTACATCCAAAATCCCATGCCGCTCTGGATACTGCCCAGTAAGAAGACTCGCCCGCGACGGCGAACAAACAGGGCAATTCGAATACCAGTTGGTAAACCGTGCCCCACTCTTTGCCAGTCGATCTAGGTTCGGCGTCTGCACCTCAGCGTGGCCGTAACAACCCACATCGCCGATGCCCTGATCATCGGTATAGATCACTACAAAATTCGGCTTGGAGGGAGCAGCAAGGAGAGAAGCTGCACCAGTGGCAGCCAGGAAGGATCGTCGAGTCATCCTTCAGATCATATCTTCTAGCGGCGCAGGTCGACGTTCACAGAATCCCCAAATGGATAATTCCTTGTCCCACCCGGCAAACCATGCACGTACACCAGCCGCAGCTTCGCCTCCGACACCAGCTTCCGGCCATAGCGGGCCTCAAGCAACTTCTCCAACTGCGCGTCGCTCAGCGATACAGTTGTCCGCACAACCTTCCCGTTCTTCGACACCCGGGTCGCCTTGGGCAGATCAATGATCACTGCCTCCCCCTCTTGCGACTTCAATTGCTGCGCCTCAGCCAGTACACCCACCATCTTCTCGAGCTGCGTGGCACCCTCGTCGGTCGGGGCCTCCATATCGATATTCAGCTCAAGCCGCTCATTCAAGCTCACCCCAAACAGAACCCCGCTCAGTTCCTTCTTCATGCTCTCTGAGAGCTCCAGCTTCTTCACCGGCCGCTTCCGGGCTGCCACCCGGGGCGTATCCACGCAGGTAACATCTACCTTCCGCTTGGCCGCAGTCTTCTTCGGCGCCGCACTCAGCAGGCCCAACGCCATCAGCAGACAAATCCAAACTCTCATCACTCCATGATGGGGCAGAAGATTGGCTCCCACAATGGTACGAAAGGATGGAAAAAGCCCCGGCCAAGGGCGCCGGGGCTTTTTCAATACAGGATGAAAAGTTGGAGCTTTAGCTGCAGCCGCTGGTCGACCCGCAGTTCTCACACTTATAGCAAGACCCGTTGCGAGTCATCATGCCGCCACACTCAGCGCAAGACGGCGCATCAGCCGCCACCGGCGAGAACAGATCCTGTTGCGGATCCTTCTCGGTCGGAGACAGTTTGGTCGTCTCGCCCGCTTCTCCCAATGCGTACTCTGGGCCAAGGAACTTAGCACCCATCCAGCGGAAGATGTAGTCCATGATCGACTTCGCATAAGGAATCTGCGGATTGCCTGTCCAGCCCGACGGTTCAAACCTTACGTGGCTGAACTTGTCGACATAGAACTTAAGCGGCACGCCGTACTGCAAGCCGTAGCTGATTGCGGTAGCGAAGTTATCCATCAGGCCCGAAATGGTAGAACCTTCCTTCGCCATCGTGATGAAGATTTCACCAGGGGTGCCGTCTTCAAACAGACCCACCGTGATGTAGCCTTCATGGCCGGCAATCGAGAATTTGTGTGTCTTGGCTTCGCGCTCTTCCGGCAGCTTACGCCGCTTCGGCTGATACACGATCTTCTCTACGATCTTTACTTCAGGCTTGGCGTCAGCCAGGCTGCCCGTAGACTTCTTCTCGCCCTTGGACGTACCGCTCGACAAAGGCTGCGCCTTCTTCGAGTTGTCACGATAAATCGCAACGGCCTTGATGCCCAGCTTCCAGCTCTGCAGGTAAGCATCGGCGATATCTTCAACCGTCGATTCTTCCGGCATGTTCACTGTCTTTGAGATCGCACCAGAAATAAACGGCTGTGCCGCCGCCATCATCTTGACGTGTCCCATGTGGTGGATAAACCGCTTGCCGTTCATCGGACGGAAGCTGCAATCAAACACTGCCAGATGCTCATCCTTGAAGCCGGGCGCCCCTTCGATCGTACCGGTCGAGTCGATGTGGGTAACAATCTTCTCAACTTGCTCCGGCGAATAACCCAGCTTGATCAGCGCCTGAGGCACCGTCTGATTGACAATTTTGATCACGCCGCCGCCGACAAGCTTCTTGTACTTCACCAGGCTCAGGTCAGGCTCGATACCAGTCGTATCGCAATCCATCATGAAGCCGATTGTGCCCGTGGGCGCAATCACTGTCGTCTGGGCATTGCGGTAACCGCTGCCACGGCCTACTTCATAAGCGTTGTTCCAGCATTCCCATGCCGCACCAAGCAAGTCCGGCTGTACATTCGCTGTGCTGATCTTGGCAACACTGTCGCGATGCATACGGATCACTTCGAGGAAGGGCTCCTGGTTCATCTCATAACCTGGGCAGGGGCCAACAGCCTCAGCCACACGGGCGCTGGTCAAATAAGCCTGTCCGCACATTACTGCAGTAATCGCGCCAGCCATATCGCGGCCAGCATCGCTGTCATACGGCATGCTCATTGCCATCAGCAAAGTACCCAGATTTGCATAACCCAAGCCCAGGGGGCGATAGTCATGCGAGTTCTGGCCAATCCGTTCGGTCGGGTAGCTCGCGTTGTCTACCAGGATTTCCTGAGCAACGATGCAGGTATCCACTGCATGGCGGAAGGCTTCCACCTGGAACTTGCCATCCGGGCCCAAAAACTTCATCAGGTTCAGCGAAGCCAGATTGCAGGCAGAATCGTCGAGGAACATGTATTCGCTGCAAGGATTCGATGCATTGATGCGGCTCGTGTTCTTCGAGGTGTGCCAGCGGTTGATCGTCGTGTCAAACTGCATGCCAGGGTCACCGCACTGCCAGGTGGCTTCAGCAATCTGACGCAGCAAGTCCTTTGCCATATAGCGCTTGACGGGTGCGCCAGTCACACGACTCTTGGTCCAATACTCACCATTGCGCTCAGAAGCTTCCATGAAGTCGTCATCGGCACGCACGGAGTTGTTGGCGTTCTGGAAGAAGATGCTCGAATAGGCATCTCCGTCCATCGAAGAGTCATAGCCAGCCGCAATCAGCGTATGGGCCTTCTTCTCTTCCTTGGCCTTGCACCACACAAAGCTTTCGATATCCGGGTGATCCGTATTCAGGATGACCATCTTCGCCGCACGGCGAGTCTTGCCGCCGCTCTTGATCACACCGGCAAAGGCGTCAAAACCACGCATAAAGCTCAACGGGCCTGAAGCGCGTCCACCGCCGCTCAGAATCGCGTTGTCTTCACGCAGGCTCGACAGGTTAGAACCCGTTCCAGAACCCCACTTGAACAGCATGCCTTCGGTCTTGGCCAGATCCAGAATCGATTCCAGCGAGTCCCCGGCGGAATTGATAAAGCAAGCCGAGCATTGCGGGCGATGTTCACCAACTTCAAGCTTACGAACCTGCTGAGTGGTTTCATCCCAAACCCAACCGTAGCCGCGCTGCTCTTTGACACCTACGTTAAACCAGACCGGCGAATTGAAGCACGCCTTCTGCGTTAGCATCATGTGCGCCAGTTCGTTGCGGAAGTTCTCGCAATCCTCAGAGGTCTTGAAGTAGCCGTCCTTCATACCCCAGTCAGCAATCGTGTCGACAACACGATGCACAAGTTGCCCGACGCTGGTTTCGCGCTCGGGTGAGCCCATCTTTCCATGGAAATACTTGCTGGCCACGATGTTGGTTGCCGTCTGAGACCAATCGGCCGGCACCTCTACATCCCGCTGTTCAAAAACAACTGCACCGGACGATGTACCAATCGTCGCAGTCCGCTTCTCCCATACGATTTCATCGTATGGAGTTTTTCCAGACTCCATCTTCGCAGTAAAATAGCGTGGAAAGTTCACTCCCGTGCGCTCTGCACGGCTCAGTGACTTTTTGGCCTTGGGGATTTTTGCATCGAGTGCAACAGCAAGCTGGCCCATGAACGAAACCTCTTTTTATTTATACTTAAACGCTTTTTGGCAACAAGACTAGGGACGGTGGGCAGCCGGGGGAGGCATGCTTTATCTTGGTGCGTTAGCGATGATGACACAAGATATTGTGTTACAGCAAGAAAAATATCTATATACAGTGCAACAACTTGCAGAGTACCAGTATTTTTTGCACAAACCAAGCAGCTTTACACACATCTTTTCCACAAGCTAAGCCGTGAGAAAGATTGGGCTTATCCCTTTGCTTAGCACCAACCTTAGCACCCAACTCTTTTTCCTGTGCGAAACCGCAATTGTGAAAAAATATGAGGCATGCCCGATTTCGCCCCGTTCGCGCTTCCGCCACTCGATCCCGCCGAGCAACTCCAGCGCGTGGCTGATTTCCACTCCCAGATGGTGACCAGACGTACGGTTCGCGACTTCAGCTCGCAGCCTTACCCGGTCGAATTGATCGAGAAAGCAATCGCCACAGCCACCACCGCTCCCTCCGGCGCAAACCAGCAACCTTGGCGTTTTGTTATAGTTTCAGACCCTGAACTCAAGCGGCAGATCCGGATCGCAGCCGAAGCCGAAGAGCGCGAAAACTACGAAAACCGCTTTCCACAAGAGTGGCTCGACGCCCTCACACCCTTCGGCACAGACTGGCAAAAACCCTTCCTCGAGATCTGTCCATATATTATTGTCGTATTCCGAATTGATTATGGCCTCGACGGCGATCGCAAGATCAAACACTACTACGTCCAGGAAAGTGTAGGCATTGCCACCGGCTTTTTGCTCGCCGCCCTCCACCTCGCAGGTCTTGCGACGTTAACTCACACTCCAAGTCCGATGGGTTTCCTGGGCCAGATCCTCGGCCGCCCAGCCAACGAGCGTCCCTTCCTCCTGATCCCGGTCGGCTACCCTGCCCCGGACGCCAAAGTCCCGGTTCTTACCAAAAAAGCTCTCGACGAAGTGATGATCCGCCGCTAGCCTTGTTACCAGATCGTGAAAGGGTAGTTGGCTCCAATATCCCCATCCGCAGAGATCAAATAAGCATCACCGGCACACCGAGCGTGGGCAACAATCATCCGGTCAAACGTATCCCGGGTCCAAGTTTCACGGCACGAAGCTCTGGCAACTCGGTCGAAGGGTATTTCACAAATCCTCAAATCCAACTTTTCTTCCAGGTATCCAAGAATCTGGTCACCACCCGTTTTGGATCTTCCGATTTCGTACATGAATTGCAGTTCAACTCTGACCATCGGCGAGACTAATAGATCGTAACGGTCAATTGCCTTCTTCGCTGCTCCGGTCAGCCCCTTGGTATCTCCGCTTGACAGGCGGACAACCACATGTGTGTCTAGATAAGCGTGCATTTAGAGCAAACTAAACTTGGCGAGCTTCCCATTCTGCTGCAAGTTTTGCCTTTTCCGCTTTCATGTCCGCTTGAAGGCTGTCTAGACTCACTCCGGGGGCCAATATGTCCATTGGCTTGAGCCGCGAAAGCTTCGAGATCTTGTTTTCCGCAACCAGCCGAAATTTCGTTCCCTGGTAGGAGAACTCTACTGTCTCTCCCCTTGCTGCAGCCTCAGCCAGTGAAAAGAGGTTCTGCCGCACTTTAGAAATGGTCAGAGTCATGAGTACATATTAGCGCCGCATGTACAAAACCTCAAGAGACTTGTACAACCGGGAACACTCAACTCCGTTAAACTAATCCCTGTATGGACATCAACCACGGCTCAATCCTGATCGACGCAATCAGCGCCTCGGGCGCACGCATCGCTGGCGCAAAGGCAAACTTCCTCCTCTACAACCACCGCCTCCGCAGCCTCGACTCCGCCTTTCGCGTCAAACTCGCCGGCAGCCCCATCCTCCTCACTGATGTCCCAGCCTTCCCTTATGGCTCAGCCGAAATCATCATGGACATCGACCGCCATTACCCCAAGAAGCGCTTCGTCAACGTACAGCCCGATGAGGCCACCGAACTCACTGAAGTCTTCTTCCTCGATTCCCAAAAGGCCAAACCCAAATTCCCCGCCAAGTCACACCCTGCCTACGCCAAGCTGGCAACGCCATATGGCGAGCTGACTGACCTCCAGAAGGCAGGCCTCCTCAATCTCCACGCCAAGGCCGCCTCAATCGGAATCATCCACCACATCCAAAGCATCATCGAAGTCCGCCCTGCCCGCCTCTTTGCCAAAGTCAGCGACGACTTCCTCGACATCATCCGCGACTCAACCGACCTCTTCCACGAAGCCAGCGGCATCAGCCATACCTTCAGTAAGCCCTGGCGCAGAATCGAAAAGGGCGGCAGCTTCAAAACCCGAGACCGTCAGGCCAACCTCCAACTCACCTTCGCCACCAACAGCGACAACCAACTGCTCGTAGACATGGACATTGACGACAATCAGGGAATCGCCCACGCCTTCGACGTCATCGGCCACGCCCTCACTGGCGCAGACACCCATCCCTACAACATCCAGCAAGTACTGCTCTCCCTCCAGGGCATCGACCCCGGCTACAGCCTCTCCTGAACCTGACATGCCCGCGAAACCCAAAGCAAGCCTGCCCGAAACGCTCTCCTTCCAAATGGAACTGATGATGCAACGCCTGGTCATGCCACGTGTTCCATCACTCGACGATTCCCTCGACGTCAGCCCGGCAGACCGGCACACGCTGGCGATTCTCGGTCGCTCCGGCCCAATCCCGATGACGACGCTCGCGCAAATGCTCGGCCTTCCACTCAGCACCACCACGCACCGCGTCGACAAGCTAGTCAAGAAAAAGCTCCTCACCCGCGGACGATCCGAATCAGACCGCCGCATCGTCGAAATCGCCCTCGCCCCTTCCGGCCAGGCCCTCGAAGAAAAGCTACGCGCCCTGCACCTGGCCATCGCCGCAGAAATGCTCAAACCCCTCACCCCATCCGAGCGTAAACTCTTTGTTGATCTCCTCACCAAGATCAACAAAGACTGAACTATACAAAACTTTACTTTCACTTTCGAACTGTTTCATATTCGAAGCGTCTATCCTTTAGAGGAGAGAACACTTCATGAATCGCCTGGCCATCGACATGCTCACCGGAGACCGCAGCCGTTATCTCGGTATCGTTCTCGGAGTGGCCGTATCCGCCTTTCTCATCTCTCAGCAACTCGCCATGCTCAATGGCATTCTGGACCGCATCACAGCCACCATCAGTAATCTCGGCGACGTCGAAATCTGGGTTGTCGATCCGCAGGTCCAATTTGCCGACGACGCCAAACCCATGGCCGATTCCCAACTGGCCCGCGTCCGCTCAATTGACGGTGTCGCCTGGGCCGTCCCCCTCTACAAAGGCAATCTCCGTGTCCGCCTCGATGACGGCAATTTCCAGTCGGCAATCGTCAACGGTCTCGACGATTCCAGCCTCATCGGCGGCCCATCGGAAATGATCGCCGGCTCACTGAAAGATCTCCGCGAAGCCGACGGAATCATCATTGACCAGGCAGGCGCACAGACAAAGCTAGCCCGCAAAGGCCCAGATGGCAAATCCATCCCTCTCAAGATTGGCGACACTGTCGAACTTAACGATCATCGAGCGATCGTCGTGGGCATTTGCCGGGCGGCTCAAACCTTTCAATCCAACCCGGTCATTTACACCACTTACTCACGAGCCTCTCTCTATGCACCGCAAGAGCGCAAGAAGCTCACCTTCATCCTGGCCAAAGCCAAAACCGGAATCGATCGGGTAGCACTGGCGCAGAAGATCCAGCGCATCACCGGCCTGGGTGCCTACACAAACCCGCAATTCCGCGATCTCACCCAGCAGTACTTCATCCGCGAAACCGGCATCGTCACCACCTTCGTCTTCGGCATCTTCATCAGCTTCAGCGTCGGCACCATGATTGCAGGGCAAACCTTCTACAACTTCACCCTCGAAAACCTCCGCCAATTCGGGGCCATCAAAGCGATGGGCGCATCTAACAAACGCATCCTCGGCATGATTGGCACACAGGCCGCCCTCGTGGGCCTCACCGGCTTCGGCATCGGCGTGGGGATCGCTGCCTGCCTCTCCTGGTACACCCGCAACAGTGAAATGAACATGCGCTTCTCCCCGCTTCAACTGGAAATCACCGTCGCCGCAGTCCTGCTCATCACTATGATCTCTGCCTGGCTCGGCGCTCGGCGCGTCCTCAAACTCGACCCCGCAATCGTCTTCAAAGGCTAGTCCTCATGTCCATTGCCATCTCCTGCACTAACTTACAAAAGACTTACTCAACGGCCTCCCAGCCCGTCCACGCACTACGAGGAATTAATCTCGAAATCCAGCAAGGAGAATTCCTCATGCTCGTTGGCCCCTCCGGCTGCGGCAAGACCACGCTCATTTCCATCGTCGCCGGCATTCTCGAGCAAAGCTCCGGCCACTGCCGCATCTTCGACCAGGATTGGAGCACTCTCTCCCCAAGCGCACGCGCACACGCACGAGCCCGCAACATCGGCTTTGTCTTCCAGCAATTCCAGCTCATACCAACACTCACAATCCAGCAAAACGCAGCCGTACCCCTTTTAATACTGGGCGAAAGCCGCAAGGCTGCCTATGAGAAAGCTGCCGAAGCGCTCACCCTGGTTGGCCTTGGAGACCGCATCGACAATCTGCCTGCAGCCCTCTCCGGCGGCCAGCAGCAACGCGTCGCTATCGCCCGCGCCCTGGTCCACTCGCCTCGCATAATTGTCTGCGACGAACCAACCTCTGCCCTCGATCATAAAACCGGCCAACAAATTCTCGAAATTCTGCGCGGACTCACGCAACAGCAAAACAGAACTCTGCTTGTAGTAACTCACGATGCCCGTATTTACTCCTATGCCGACCGTATTGCAGAAATGGACGATGGCACCATCATGAACTTCCGCACATCCGAAGGACACTCCACTCATGTTTAGAAAATTCCTGCTCCCGCTTCTGGCTCTGCTTGGGATAGGCGGAGCGGTCTTCGTCTTGCTCAAGAGCACTCCACCACCCGCTGTATCGACTCCTCTCTCAGAGCCAGCCCCGGCCCCCTTCGCCGCCTACGTATCGGGCTCCGGTCTAATTGAATCCCCCACAACCAACGTCGCCGTAGCCACCTCCACCTCCGGCATCGTAGTTGCCGTTGATGTCACGGTAGGCCAGCAGGTGCGCCGTGGCCAGTCGCTCTTCCGGCTCGACGACAAATCAAAGTTGGCCGAGATCGCCCGCCAGCGCGCCGCCATCGAGCTCGCCCAACTGAAGGCAACTAAATCAGAACGAGGCACCCGGCCTGAAGAGATAGCCTCCCAGCAAGCCCAGGT
>JBIPMY010000372.1:0-6150 GCA_044376335.1 Bryobacter sp. | reverse complement strand
CCTGCAATTGACCTGGCAGTCTGGTGTTGGGTTTATTTATGACCGGAAGACGTTTAAGCAGATTGGGCAGTTCCAGTATCCGGGTGAGGGCTGGGGCCTTACCAACGACGGCAAGCAAGTGTTTATGAGTGATGGCACCAGCGAGATTCGGGTTTGGGACGCGGTGACGCTGAAGGAAGTGCGACGGATTACGGTGCGTAACGGGAAGAACCCGATTGACCAGATCAACGAGATTGAGTTTGTTGATGGGGAGATTTATGCCAATGTCTGGCAGACGGATTACATCTTGAGGATCTCGCCTGCTACGGGGCAGTTGCTGGGCATTATCGATATGCGGGGCTTGCTCGATTCGCCGCAGGGGGCTGATGTTCTGAACGGGATTGCTTATGATGCTGTTGGCAAGCGGCTCTTTGTTACGGGCAAGCTTTGGCCGAAGATTTATCAGGTAGAAATTACGCGTGTTCGTTGAGATTCGCAAGTTTGTGAAGAAGATCCCGAAGGGGAAGGTTGCTACCTATGGGCAGGTGGCGATTGCGGCGGGTTTTCCGCGTGGGGCGAGGCAGGTGGCTTGGGCACTGAAGACGTTTGATCCGACGTTGCCCTGGCAGAGGGTGATCGGGCATGGTGGGAAGATTCTGTTGCGGGGAGCGAATGGGGTGGAGCAGGTGCAGCGTCTGGAGGCTGAGGGGGTGGTGGTGCATGGGACTCGAGTGGACCTGAAACGCTTCGGGCATGCGTTTAAGGTGCCGACTGTGAAACCTGAAGCATGATCTGGCTCCGATTGGATTGTTTCTCCACTTTGCGTACCTGAAGGTAGGGAGCCTTTCTTGTGTGAATGCCTTCGAATTCCTGCATGGGGATGTGTTCGAGAATCCACCAGTGTTCTGCCGTTTCAGTGAAGCCGCTGATATCCCAGCCTGGTGCGGTTGGAATCTGTTTCGGGATTGAGGAAGGCTTTTTGAATGAGGCGGGGACTTGCGGGAGACGCTTGAGTTTGCCAGCCTCCAGTTGCCATGCCCATCGAGTAAAGACCTTGGTGTTGGGATCGTAGTCGGTTTGATCTCCAATCAGGAGTTGGTTTTCATTCATGCCGAGGGAGTGGGAGTGGCGGTTCTGGAGGGCTTTGCTCACTTGTTCTTGCTTATCGATTCTCCAGACAATGTTTCGAATCACATCACCGACATAAAGGTCTCCGATGTTGCTTCTGGTGATTCCCCAACCGGGATCTGAGAATAGAAGGAGGATGCTGAACCAGGTCATGGCTAGCAGACGTTTAGAATTGCGATTGTGTTAACTTGGACAACAAGTCAAGATGAAGCCTTTTTTAGTTCTAATCCTATGTTTTAGCCTCTTGCCAGCGGCTCCTCGGGTGGATCCAAAAGAGGAGGCGCTTGTTGCGAAACGCCGGAATTACTGGGCTTTTCGAGCTCCTGAGAGGGTTGCGATCCCTACCGGTGTTCATCCGATCGATCACCTTGAGCCGGCCAAACGGCCGTTGCTGGAGAAGCGGAGTTTGCTGCGGCGTTTGACGCTGGATTTGACGGGGCTGCCTCCTACGAGTCTTGAGGGCAATTATGAGCAGGTGCTGGACAAGCTGATGGCTAGCCCGCGTTATGGGGAACGTTGGGGACAGAAGTGGCTTGATGTGGTGCGGTATGCGGATACCAATGGGTTTGAGCTGGATGCGGAACGGCCTCATGCGTGGCGGTATCGCGATTATGTGATTCGTTCGTTTAATTCGAATAAGCCTTACAATCAGTTTCTTCGTGAGCAGCTTGCGGGGGATGAGTTGTTTCCTGGCAATGCGGAATCATTGATTGCTACGGGATTTTTGCGGGCTGGGCCGCGGCATGTTGTGGGTGGGAATCAAGATGAGGAGCAGAACCGGCAGGAAGACCTGATCGAGATGACGCATGCGATCTCGGCCACGTTTATGGGCATGACGATGAATTGCGCCCGGTGCCACAACCACAAGTTTGATCCGATTCTGCAGGCTGATTATTACCGGTTGCAGGCGATTCTGGCTTCTACCGAGTTTCGTGAAGTACAGCTCGTAAATGGGGACGAGATGCTTTCTGCTGATGCGCGGCAGGCGCGTCATGAGGCGTTGCTGAAGCCGCTGAAGGATCAGATCAAGGAGATTGAGAAGCCGTTTCGGGAACAGTTTCGGGCTGAGAAGTTGCCGACGCTTGAGCCGCAGTTTCGGGATGTTTTGAAGATTGATAAAGAGAAGCGGACCGAAGAACAGAAGCGGATGGCCAAGGAGGCCGAGCGGCAGTTGTCTCCTACGTGGGATGAAGTTGTGGCGTTGATTCCGCCGGATCTTAAGGCGAAGCGGGCGGCGTTGCGGCAGAAGATGCATGTGATTGATCTGGATGAGCCGGATCCGGCCGAGCACGCTTATTCGGTGTTTACGGTTGATAAGGCGCAGCCTACGCATGTGCTGAAGGTGGGTGACCCGCGGATGAAGCAGCAGGTGGTGGAGGCTGGGTTGCCGCTGGTGCTGGCTCCGGATCTTGGGGATCTGTCGCTGGACCCGCATGGGCGCAGGGCGGCGCTGGCGAACTGGTTGGTGAATCCGAATCATCCGCTGACGGCGCGGGTGATGGTGAACCGTATTTGGCAGTTCCGCATGGGTAAGGGCATTGTTTCGACGATGAATGATTTCGGGGCTCTGGGGGCGCGGCCGAGTAATTTGAAGTTGCTCGACTGGCTGGCTACCGAATTTGTTCAGAGTGGCTGGGACATCAAACATATTGACCGTTTGATTCTTACGAGCAAGGCTTATCAGCAGCAGGCGGTGCAGCGGCGGAGGATGGATGCCGATACGATTCGGGATTCGATTCTGTCTGTGAGCGGAATGCTGAATTTGAAGATGTATGGCAAGCCGGTGAAGACGCCGATTGAACCTGAGATCTACGACATCATCTTTACTGAAGGTGAGCCTGATAACTTGTGGCCGCTGCCGAAGGACCGGTCTGAGATGTATCGACGGACGGTTTATGTATTGAACCGGCGGACGATTCGGCTGCCGTTGCTGATGAATTTCGATCAGCCGGATACGATGTCTAGTTGCCCGGAGCGGCCGACTTCGGTGCATGCATTGCAAGGGCTGACGATGCTGAATAGTGACTTCATGCAGGAGCAGGCGAAGGCGTTTGCTGCTCGAGCCAAGGGGTCTGTGGATCAGTTCTACCAGTTGGCTTTGGGGCGATTGCCGAGTGCTCAGGAGCGTGGGCAAGCTAAAGACTTTTTCTCGAAAGGAGGCACGGCTGAGGACTTTGCCCTCGCCATGTTTAATCGCAATGACTTCATTTACCTCCCGTAGGAATGTGCTGCGTACGGCAGCGAATGGATTTGGTGCTGTGGCGGCGGAGTGGTTGCTGCAGCGTGAGGCGACGGCGGCGATTGCTCCGAAGGCGAAGAGTGTCATCTTCCTGTTTATGGTGGGTGCGCCTTCGAGTATGGATTTGTTTGACCCCAAACCTGCGCTGAAGAAGTATGAAGGGCAGCCCTTGCCTGCGAGCTTTGGCAAGGTGGGTGGGCAGTTTACGGATGGATCGAACCCGCTGCTCGCTTCGCCGTGGGAGTTCAAGCGCTATGGCAAGAGCGGGTTGCCGGTGTCGGGGTTGATGCCTCATCTGGCAGAGTGTGTCGATGATATCTGCTTTGTGAAGAGCTTCTATACCGAGAGTGTAGTGCATGCGCCGGCGATGTATCAGGTGCATACGGGACGGATCTTGATGGGTTACCCGAGCATGGGTTCGTGGGTGACTTATGGGTTGGGTAGTGCGACTGACAACTTGCCTGCTTATGTTGTGATGCCTCAGCCGGAGGGGACACCTGAGGGTGGGACGCCGTGCTGGAATTCTGCGTTTTTGCCGGCAGTGAATCAGGGGACTTTGTTGCGGCCGGGGCCGAGCCCGATTCTGCATTTGAGGCCTCCTGCAGGGGTGAGTGCGGAGCGGCAGCGGCGGACGATTGATCTGATTCAGCAGATGAACAAGATTGATACTGCGCCGGAAGATAACGAGATGTCGGCGCGAATTGCTAGTTATGAGCTGGCCTTCAAGATGCAGAGTGCTGCGCCTGAGGCTGTGGATTTGACTAAGGAGCCCGCGCATATTCGCAAGATGTATGGGCTTGATGAGAAGCGGACGCAGGACTTTGGGACTCGTTGTCTGCTGGCTCGCCGGATGGTGGAGCGCGGGGTTCGTTTTGTGCAGATCTATTCTGGCGGCGGGCCGGTGAGCATGCAGTGGGATGCGCATAGCCATTTGAAGGCTAACCACGAGAAGATGTGCGGGCTTACAGATCAGCCGGTGGCGGCGTTGCTGAAGGATTTGAAGCAGCGCGGGTTGCTTGATACGACGCTGGTGATCTGGGGTAGCGTGTTTGGACGGCTGCCGACTTCTGAGAGTGGCAATGGCCGTGATCACAACATGCACGGGTACACGATGTGGTTTGCCGGTGGTGGTGTGAAGGGCGGACAGTCGCTCGGTGAGACCGATGAGTTTGGGTTGCGTGCGGTTGGCGAGCGTTATCACATGAGAGATTTTCATGCGACGATTTTGCAGTTGCTGGGCCTCGATCAACATAAGCTCTGGTATCTGCATAACGGGCGTCATGAGAAATTGACTGATTTTGGCGGTACTCCAATTGCGAAGGTATATAGCTGATGTTTGCATTCCTGTTTATGGTGAGTCTGACGGACTCGATGTGGGAGACGGCAAAGCCGATTCACCAGCGTACGATCGAGCATCCTTTTCTGAAGGAGCTTGCGGATGGATCGCTGGCGAAGGAGAAGTTTGACCGTTATCTGATTGAGGACATCGCTTATTTGAGAGTGTATGGGGAGGTGTTGACGGCTCTGGCGGCCAAGGCTCCGAAGGCGGAATGGAAGGCTTTTCTGCTGAAGGGGGCTGCTGGATGTGAGACGGAGGTGCAGCATATCCACAAGACTTATCTTGGTGGGAAGGCTAAAGAGAAGGCTCCTTCGGTTGCCAATGCGGCTTATTTGAAGTTCTTGCGGGACCACGTTGCGAAGGGGAGTTTTGCTGAAGGCCTGGCTGCGGTGCTGCCCTGTTACTGGATTTATTGGGAAGTAGGCAAGACGCTGAAGCAGCGCGGGAGTAAGGACGCCCGCTATCAGATCTGGATTGATTACTATTCAGACCCGGGATATGGGTCTCAGGTGACACAGGTGCTCGCGATGATGAATGAAGCTGGCCGTGGGGTGGACCAGAAGAAACTGGTGTCGATCTTTGCGGTTGGGGCAGAACATGAATACCAGTTCTGGCACTCGGCTTATCACTTGATGCGGTAGAGCTTGTTGTCGCGCCAATCGAAGACGGCAGTATCTTTCTCTGCAGGAAGATCTTTGTTTGCCGGGCTATTGGGGCTGATGATCAGTAAGGAAGGGTCTTTGTAAAGAAGGCGTGTGGCCAAGGTGCTGGCCCAGGGGACGTCTTCTGCAAAGGGCTCGTTGATGAATCGCAGTTGTGCGCCCTGCGGCATGGTAGGGGCGAGCTGTTTGAGGCTTTGGTGGAAAGCGCGGATGTCATTTTGCTCGCGGTCCCAACCATCCATCAAGTATGTGCCGGGCATCCAGAATGCTGTTGCGAGGAAGAGTAGGGCTGCGCCTGGCAGACGCCAGTCTTCTTTTGGGATGAGTAGTAAGGCAGATGATAGTGCGAGCGGAAGAGCGGCGCAGGCGATGTAGACGCCTTCGAGGCCGCGGTCTGGGACGAAGGCCAGTGGAAGGATGGCGAGGGGGAACAAGAGCACAGAGAAGACGGCTTGTTTGTTGCGGAGCAGGAGTGGTGCTGCGGCCAGAGGCAGGGCCCAGTAGGGAATCTGTTTCCAGAGTATGAGCGGGCCGAAGTAACCCCGGAATCTTTCCATGTAGGTTGCGATGGAGTAGACCGGCTGATAGCTGCCAATGCTTGTAAGCCCACCTGGGCCATAGATGCGCCCGAAGATGAAGGCGATGCAGACAGTGCCAGCAAGGCCGCAGAAGAGCCAGGGGGTGCGCTTGTTCCAAATCCATTCGTAGAGGACGACCAGGACCGGGAGGATGATGGCGCTTTCTTTCGAGTTGAGGCCAAGGATTAGAAGAAGTGTGGTGAAGTAGGGATCTCGGAATTCTAC
>JBIPMY010000068.1:0-18747 GCA_044376335.1 Bryobacter sp. | reverse complement strand
TGAGAGCGCGGCATTACCATCAAAGCCCACGCAGTGCGGTTGAATTACAAGGCCAAAGATGGCATCGTCTATCAGTTGAATCTGATCGACACGCCGGGGCATGTGGACTTCAGCTATGAAGTGTCGCGCAGCCTGCAGGCCTGTGAAGGGGCGTTGCTGATTGTTGATGCGTCGCAAGGTGTAGAAGCTCAGACGCTGGCCAATACTTACATCGCATTAGGGCTGGACCTTGAGATCATTCCCGTGATCAACAAGATCGATTTGCCGAGTGCCGAGCCTGAGCGGATTCGCGAACAGATTGAGACGCTGGTGGGGCTGGATGCTTCTGAAGCCGTGCTTGCGAGTGCGAAGAATGGCATCGGAATTGAAGAAATTCTTGAAGCTGTTGTGAAGAAGGTTCCGCATCCGCGTGGCAAGGTAGACGAGCCGTTGCGGGCGCTGATTTTCGATAGCTGGTTTGATTCCTATCGCGGCGTGATCATCCTGATGAGGGTGGTGGACGGGAAGATTCGCAAGGGCATGAAGATTCGTCTGAATGCCGGCGGCAAGGTTTATGAAGTAGATGGTTTGGGCTATCAATCGCCGAAGCCGGTGCCTTGTGATGTGTTGAATGCGGGCGAGGTAGGCTTCCTTTTCGCCAACATCAAGAATGTGTCTGAAGCGCAGATTGGCGACACGATCATGGAAGAAGGCCGGCCGGCGTTGGAGCCTGTGCCTGGCTTCCAGGAGATCAAGCCGATGGTGTTCGCCGGGCTGTATCCGGTGGAGAGCAGCGAGCATGGCTTGCTGCGTGAGGCGCTTGAGAAGCTGCGGCTGAACGATAGCGCGCTGAGTTATGAGGCTGAGAGTTCGGCGGCGTTGGGCTTTGGCTTTCGCTGCGGATTCCTTGGGCTTTTGCACATGGAAATTGTGCAGGAGCGGCTCGAGCGCGAGTTCAACATTGACCTGATCACGACGGCACCGGGTGTGCGTTACAAGATCACGTTGATGAATGGCAAAGAGATCACGGTAGATAATCCGCAACGGTTCCCGGACCCGACCGAGATTGAGAAGATCGAAGAGCCGATTATCGAGGCTACGATCATTACTCGCGAAGAGTACATTGGCGAGATTCTGGCGCTGGTGGAAGAGAAGCGCGGGATGCAGCGGAAGTTTGAATTTATCGGCAATCAACGAGTGATGCTGGTTTATGAATTACCGCTGAATGAAGTGGTGCTCGACTTTTATGATCGCTTGAAGAGCTGCTCGCGTGGTTATGCGTCGCTTGATTATCATTTGGCCGGGATGCGAGTTTCGCCGATGGTGAAGCTGGACGTGATGGTGGCAGGTGAGGCAGTGGATGCACTGTCGATGATCGTGCATAAGGAATTTGCTTATGAGCGCGGCCGCATTCTGATTGAGCGTTTGCGCAAGCTGATTCCTCGACAGATGTTTGAGGTGGCGTTGCAGGCGGCGATCGGGGCCAAGATTATTGCGCGCGAGACGATTTCGGCGATTCGCAAGAACGTCATTGCCAAGTGTTATGGCGGTGACATCAGCCGTAAGCGGAAACTTCTGGACAAGCAGAAGGAAGGCAAGAAGCGCATGAAGCGCGTGGGCCGTGTGGAGATTCCACAGGAAGCCTTCCTTGCCGTGCTTAAGGTTAGCTCTTCGTCTGACGACGACGATTGAGCTAGACTGGCTGGCATGGCCTACTGCCCCAACTGCGGAACTGAGTACGAAACAACTCCCATGCGTTGTAACTGTGGCTATCTGTTTAGCCCTGGGGTGACGCCTGTGTTGCCTTCGCCGGAGCCTGGCAGGTTTGACTTTACCGGGGATGGCGCTACGCTGCTGGTGCTTTATCTCAAGCTGATCTTCTTCAGCATCTTTACCTTTGGCATTTACAGCTTTTGGGGACGCGTGGCTGTGCGGCAGTATCTGTGGTCTCAGATACGGCTGGCTGGGCAGCCGTTTGGGTTCCATGGCACGGGCAAGGAGATGTTTCTAGGTTGGCTGAAGTTGATGGGGATTTTGATTTTGCTTTATGGCGGCGCGGCGGTTGCGCTGATCTCATTAGGTGAAATTGGACCAACCGTTGTTGTGGGGAGTATGGTGATTCTCGGGTTTGCGCTGCTGGGCCCGCTGGCGTTGCATGGAGCGATTCGTTATCGATGGAGCAGGACGAGCTGGCAGGGGCGGCGATTTTCCTATCAAGGGGATTTCTGGAGGCTAACTGCGATTGTCTGGACGGGGTTGTTTTTGACGGCGATCAGCCTGACTTTGTATTTGCCTTTCTTCATTACGAATCTGCGGAAGTATGTGGTGGAGAACACCTGGTTTGGCGGGCAGCAGTTTGAGTTTAGCGGCCAGGGGAAGGACATGCTTTGGCCTTATGTGAAGATGCTGCTGCTCTTCTTTCCCACTCTGACGCTGTATCGCTTCTGGTATGAGGCAAAGCTCGGGAACTTCAGCTGGCAGAACACGAAGTTTGCGGGAGTGCCGTTTCGATCGAGTTTGAGCGGGGATGGGTTGCTGATTCTGACCTTTACCAATTTGCTGCTTACGGTCTTTACTCTCGGGATTGGATTGCCCTGGGCGGTGTGCCGGCAGTTGCGTTATCTCACCGAGAACTTGCAACTGGAGCAATTGCCGCGCGTCCAATTAGTAGCGCAGGCAGCCACGGCGGGATCTGCATTTGGGGATACTCTGGGCGAGGCGCTAGGAACGGATGCAGGTATCGATGCTGGTTTTGGGTTGTAGCACATGCGATTGAAGTTGATCTCACTGGCAGTTGGGGCCTTGTGTTTGCTGGGCCTTTTTGGGTATTTGGTGTGGCAGAGCATTCCTATGGTTCTGGCTGGGGTGGTGCGTCTGGTGCCCGTTGCATTTGAAGAGCAGTTGGGGCGTGCGGTGGTGGCTGGGGTGACGCGGCCGGGGAGTGTTTGTGAGGATGAGGCGACGAAAGAGTTGGTGAAGGCGGCGGTTTTGCGGCTCGAAAGTGCGATGCCGAAGAGCGCGTATCAGTTTGATGTTCGAGTGGTGAAGAACCCACAAGTGAATGCGATGGCGGCTCCTGGGGGGCACATTGTGGTGTTTAGCGGTTTGATTGAAAAGATGGATAGTCCGGAGCAGCTTGCGGCAGTGCTGGCTCATGAGATGCAGCATGTGGTGCAGCGGCATTCGATGAAGGGGATTGTGCGAGCGGTGGGCTTGCAGGCCTTTCTTTCGCTGGTAATTGGGGACCCTGGGATTTTGGGGGATCTGGCTGGAAATCTAACGGTGTTGCACTTTATCCGGTCTGATGAGGAGAGTGCCGATGATGCGGCGCTCGATACGTTGATGCGGGCGGGGATTGCGCCGGTGGAGATGCAGAAGGCGTTTGAGAATCTTTCGAGGGGGAGTGAAGATCGTGGGTTTGAGACTACGCTCAAGTATCTGTCGACGCATCCTCCGCTGAAGGAGCGGATTGAGCGAGTGAAGGAGAGGGGTGCAGGGTGGAATGGGGAGTCGCGGCCGCTTGGGGTGGGGATGGGCCGGGCTTGCGCTACAGGCGGTTGAGGGCTCGATTAATGCCTGAATGCTATCGTTTGAGTTAGCAATTTCATGATGTACCGGTATTTGGCTGTTTTTCTCTTTTGTGAACTTATTGGGACTGCCATTGCTGCCCAGCAAGGTGATCTGAGTCTTAGTGGGCGCGTTACAAATGAGGTAAGCGGGGCTCCTATCGCTCGTGCAGCTGTGATCTTGAATGGCGAAAACGCTGCAGGTCTTACACGAAAGCAGGTCTTTACTGATGGATCGGGTGGCTTTCGCTTCGACGGCTTGTCGAAAGGGCACTACTCGGTGTCGGCGAATAAGCCGCAATTTCAAAGTCGTTGGCAAGGAGCCAATGCCACAAATAACAGCGTGGAGTTGACCGCTTCCAAAGAGGGCGTTCTGATAGTTCTAACCCCGCTCTCCTCGATTGAAGGCAGAGTAACTGATAGCGCAGGACGCCCGCTTCAGGGTGTGCAAATCAAGGCTTTCAATCGCAGTGTTTCCAATGGCCGCCAGCGCTCGACAGTGATAAGGACCGTCTCTACCGATGACCGGGGCGTTTATCGAATGTGGGACTTTGAACCGCAAAAACTTCATTTGAAAGCGGTAGGGCGAGCGGGTGGCACGGTTCTCTACATGTCTGAGCAGGCCCCTAGTTTTGTGGGACACCAAAGTTTTGAACCCATATACCATGACGGTACAGATCGCTTGCAAACATCGACCCCGGTTGATCTTCAAGCGGGCCAGGAGGCACAGGTTGACTTTCGGCTGCGGCTGCAACCTGCATACAAGATTCGGGGGACGGTGAAGAATCTCCAACCCTATAAGACCGCCAAATTCGAATTGCTCTACGGCAACGAAGACATTACTGCAAACCGGGCATCATTGAATATCTTTAGCGGGAAGTTTGAGGTCATCGATGTTGTGCCAGGCTCTTATCGATTGCGGGTAACGCAAGGGGAAGGGGTAGAGAAAGTAGTGGCTGAGGCGACCGTGCAAGTTGCTGGATCGAATTTGGACAATGTTGAATTGTTCGCTTTTGGTGGGGTGGAACTCGCTATACAAATTGATGTCACCGGGCAATCGCCGCTGAAAGTTGAGAAGCTGCAATACCCCTACGTTCTGCCTTTGCCTCCAGGGAAGTACAGAAGTAGCCAGGCCATTTGTCGTGTGACTCTAACATCTAACGCAGACCCGTACGAGATGCAGGTGGCAGAGGCCAAGGAAGAGGGCGGGCAACTTAAGGTCTCTGCCGTCTTGCCGGGCGAGTATGAGGTGAATGTAAGTTGCGAAGGCGCATATGTTCTGAACATGATGCTTGGAAACACAGATCTGTCAGCATCGAGAAAGCTCATTGTTGGGGGCGGTATGCAGCCGGATACCCTTAACGTCCGGGCATCTCGAAACGGAGGATCGATTGAAGTTGCCCTTGAAGGAATTCCTGAATCCGGCAACCCTTACCTGTTGGTTGTGCCTGTTTTCAGCTCTGGCGAGGGACCGAGGCTATTGCCTGCAAGCTGGAAGAAAATGCCAGGAGTGTTTGCTCCCGGGGACTACACAGTCTATTTGATCAAGAACTACGACTTCCCATATCTCGATTCACAGGCCATACAGGGGTTGCGAAATGGAACGAGTTTACGGGTGAACGCGGGCGAAGTGGCACGTGTCGCGATGAAGGAGTTTGCGCAATGAAGTTCCTGATACTGCTTCTTTGCTCTCTTAGCATCGAATTTGCTCAGGAGGCCCGACCCGGCTTTCCTATTGCAGGTAAGGTTGTTGATTCGTTGACGGGAGAGGCGCTTGAGAATGTTCGCGTTGTCATCACGACCCCAGAACGAAGAGACAGAGAGCTTGGGGCGGTCATTACCAAGAGCGATGGCACTTTTCAATTTCTGGTTGAGAGAGGCAGCTATCACCTGGTAGCCGAACGGAACGGGTTTGGCCGCCAAACTTATGGAGCAAGAACGCTCAATGATTTCTTTGGTGTCTCAATCATCTGCAATGCTGAGACACAGAATGACAAATTGCTGTTCCGACTTTTTCCTCCCGCATCGATCAGCGGCCAAGTCATAGATCAATATGGCGAACCAGTGCAATCGGCGTTGGTTCAATTGATTCGGCAAGTGGTGGTGGAGGGGAAAAGAAGGGTGGTGAACCGGGGCTATTTTTATACGACAGACAAAGGCGATTTTCGGTTCGGGAATCTGGATGCCGGTTCGTACTTCCTGGTTGTTGGCGGGACCCCCTGGCATAGTCAGGAGTCATATTCTCGTCCAAATGAAGTGACTGCGCCGAGCGTAGCCTACCTTCCGGTCTATTACCCAAACTCCTCCGATCCCAACTCTGCGGTGCCGATGAAGATCCTAGCGGGAGAGGAAGCCCGAGCCAATTTCACTTTGATCGAAGGGGAAGGGACTTCCATTCGGGTTGAGGTTGAGGGAGAGATAAAGCCGGGGGCGAGAATCAATTTGAGATCCGCCGGCATTGAGGATGTGAATCGATTTCAAAAGGTGAGCACCTTGTATGGGAACCAACATCTTTTTTCTTCAGTGCCTCCAGGCAGCTATGAAGTTCAGGTAATTGGGGAGAGTAAGGGGCAGCCGGTGACGACTTCAGTGAAAGTTCAAACCGCTGGAGGCCCTCAGACTGTCAAGTTAAGAATAGGGCAGCAAGCCAGTGTATCCGGCAGGGTCAATTGTGACGGGAAACCAGTTGCGGCGGCCAATCCCATCGTGATGACCCTGTTTCGTCTCTCTGACAGGAGGGGCTTCAGCCGACGCCTACAGCCGGATGGCAGTTTCGAAATTTCCGGAGTTCCGCCAGGGCAATACATGGTGCTTTTTGGGCGATCCAATGATTGCTTTCCTGACCGGGTATTGGTTGACGGAAAAGAAGTGACAGATCGAACGCTGAATGTTGGCTCAGAGCCAATGCGCGGATTAGTGGTTGAGAGTTCGAGCGGCTTGGCGCAAGTAAAGGGGTTTGTGCGCAAGGGTGAACAAAAGATGTCTGGAATGCTTGCGCTGCTGATTCCCGTCCGGGATACGAAAGATCCCAGCCTCAACTTGTCGTTTATGACTGACAGTGATGGCAGCTACAGCTATCCAGCGGTTCAGCCCGGTGAATACTGGATCCTGGCCACCGACGACACTGAACTTGAGTTTGCCGATCCCCGCGTGATGGAACCCTACTTGAAATTCGCTGAGAAAGTGCTGATTGCGCCACGGGGAAAATATGAAAAGGATCTCGAGATCCGGGATAAGTGAAGCGGTTTAGCTACAGGCGGTTGAGCGGCCAGATGGCGACTTGAATCGCTTTGGCGAAGTGTAGGAGAGGTGGGGTGTTGGGGAGCTCGATTCCGGCGGCGCGGGCGAGGGTGTTGGTTTCGATTTTTGCCTCCGCGTCGTAGAGGGGCCAGGCTTCGTGGTGGATCTCTCCCCGGTAGAGTTGTCCCTGCTTGTCTGTGGTGTAGAGACAGTAGCGCTCGGTGAGCCAGCGGATCAGGTCTGTTTTGTTGGTTAGGCCTGTGGGGCGGTAGGTGGCGCGGAATTCGGCTGGGGGCTCGTTGCGGTGGGTTCGGGTTGAAGAGTAGTCGATCCACTCGCTGCGCTGGCGGCAGCTCATGGTGGCGTTCATGTAGGGGAGGTGGAAGAAGGTGCGGGCCGTAGCTACTGCGACGGGGTTTGAGGCCTCGAGGCTCCAGAAGTAGACGCCTGGTTTTGATTTGTTGTGGACGTAGGTGCGGAGGTTGAGCTCGGCGAAGTGGGAGAGCCAGGGCAGCGGCGGAGTGAGGCGGGGGCGGACGCCGGTCATTCGGAAGGGCACTACAGCGACCCAGGCCTGGTTGTCGAAGGTGTCGAGTTCGAGTGAGGCCGGAATGAGAGGCCGGAGCATGGAAGGGGGCACAGGCCAGTGGGCAAAGAGGAGATCGCGCCACCACTGGGTCATCACCCAGGGGCCGGAGGGGAGGGGCCAGGGACGGTGATCTGTCTGGCCGATGATTTTTGTGAGCCCCATGATAGTAGGCTATCTCTAGTGAAGGGTTTAGAGACGGAAATAAAAATCGAAGTCCTGTCGTTTCGGGGATTTCGCAAGAGATTGAAGGAAGCCGGATTCCGGATCAAGCACCGCCGTGTGTTTGAGCGGAACACAATCTTTGAGACTTCGCCGCCGACGCTGCGGCCAAGCGGGTGCCTGGTGCGGCTGCGCGAGGCGGGATCAAAATATACGATCACTTACAAGGGCCCGGCGACGGTGGGGAAGCATAAGTCGCGGGAAGAAGTTGAATTTACAGTTTCTGATGTCGAGGCTGCTTATACATTTCTGACGCGGCTGGGATATCTGCCGGGATTTGTGTACGAGAAATACCGGACAGAGTATGCCGATATTGGCTCGAATGGGGTGGTGACGCTGGATGAGACGCCCATTGGACTCTACGCAGAACTCGAGGGTGAAGAAAAATGGATAGATTCTACTGCAAAAACTCTCGGGATTGCCGATACGGAATATTTAACAGCCAGTTACGGTGCGCTTTACCTGAAATGGTGCGAGCGAGAGGGTATAGATCCTGGGCATATGCGCTTTGCGTGAGATGCTCAGGTGAATGCCTTAGTCAATTCGTTTGGTATTAGTACTGTGAGGAATCTTTACCTACTACTCCATTACCTATTGGCCTTGTTAGTAGCTGGTGGTATTCTTGCTTTGTAGACAACATGAGTTTCAGCTTAATACTGATCGGACTATCGCTGGCGCTGTTCGCGTATTGGTTTCGCTACAGCTGCTTGTTGATTCTCCGAACCCAAACCGCAGAAGATTATTCACGTGAAGTATGCCGTGCTAACGGCCTTAGCTTTGACCTGGTCAAGGGACAGATCGAAGCAGAACCAAATCCGAATCTTTCCGCGCTGTACGAATCGCTGGAGAGAGATTACCGGGTAGTCAGCCAGTTGCTCGACCAGGTGTCGATGCAGTCGCAGCAGGACAATGTGCTTGAAACCAAATTGCTGAGAGCGAATTTCCGCGTTACGCAGGTGTGGTTCCAGGTGAGCAACAAGCTTGGACTTAAATCGTCCATCGGGGCACTTGAGGAAATGGCAGACACGATCAGCCATTTTGCCAATGCCTTCGGTGAGCAGAGCGCATCAGGCGCCGCCGCCTAGCACCAAATCCCATTAATTTTACGAATCGGGTCTATCCCGGGCCAGAAGGAGAGGCAGAGCCTCTCCTTTTTGCATAAGATGACATTGTGAGCGATCTCTCGGCAGCGACACAGCGCATTAAAACTGTAACAGATGAAATCGGCAAAATCATTGTCGGACAAGACGAAGTTGTTCAAGGAGTACTGATCTGCCTTCTGGGAGGCGGACATGTATTGCTTGAAGGAGTTCCGGGGCTTGGCAAGACTACGCTTTTGCGAACGCTTTCGCGCGTGCTGCACCTCAAGTACAGCCGGATCCAATTCACGCCCGATCTGATGCCTGCCGACATTGTGGGCAGCATGATTCTCGATTCTGACGCGAGCGGCGCGAAAAGTTTTCGTTTTCAAGCCGGGCCCATTTTCTCGAACCTCGTGCTGGCGGACGAAATCAATCGTGCAACTCCGAAAACGCAGAGCGCCTTGCTTGAGGCGATGCAGGAGCGGACTGTGACCAGCGGTACAACTACGCACCAACTGGAAAGCCCCTTTCTGGTAATGGCAACGCAGAATCCGATTGAAATGGAAGGCACCTATCCGTTGCCTGAAGCTCAGCTCGATCGCTTTCTCATGAAGATTCTGGTGCGTTACCCGAATCGTGCGGATCTGGCGACGATTGTCGAGCGAACGATCACTCGTGATGATGTAGAGCTAACCCCGAAACTGGACGTAGAGGGCATCCTGTCGCTACGCAAGCTGTGCCGGGAGGTGTTGGTGGCCCCGCATGTGCAGGACTTCGCTGTGGACCTTGTAATGGCAACGCAGCCAGACCAGGGGCAGGCGCATCCGCTGGCCAAGAAGTACATTCGCTATGGCAGCTCGCCCCGTGGTGCGCAGTCGCTGGTGGAATGCGGCCGGGTGCTGGCCATGATGAAGGGCCGTGCGCATCTGAGCATTGACGATATTTCGCAGGTAGCGCCGTCGGTATTGCGCCATCGCGTGATTCTCAACTTTGATGCACACGCAGATGGGCATACGACGGAAACCATTCTGCCCGAGATCCTGAAGGGCGTTGCAAGCCAGGCAGCCGCGACCCGCTAGCCTCGTTAAACGAAGTAATCACGCGTGGCGCAGGCAGAATTCAAAATCGAGACAGCCTTTCTGGAAAGGCTTGAGCGGCTGACCATCAATTGGCAGAAGTCGTTTCCCGGAGTTGTGGGCGGGCATAATTCGAGCCGCTTCTCCGGACCCGGGCAGGAGTTTCTGGACCATCGCAATTTTCATAGTGGCGATGATTTGAGGGCTGTGAACTGGCGGGCGTATATGCGCCTCGAGAAGCTGTTTCTCAAGTTGTTCACGATCGAGCCCCGGGTGCCAATCCGGATTTTTCTCGATGCCAGCGAGAGCATGGGGCTGGGCGGGAAGTGGGATTATGCTCGACGTCTGGCGGCGGCCATTACTTATGTCGGGCTGGTACGTCTGGATGCCATGCAGCTGATTCCGTTTCGTGGCGAGCTCGAAGAAGGTATGGCCTGCGGTGGCGGGCGGCATCGCTTCTCTCCTGTGGCCGACTATCTGGCGGCGCTCAAGACGGGCGGGAAGACCGATGTAACGAGAGTGGTGCGAGAGTTTCTTGGGGGGAACCGGCAGAAGGGGCTTGTGATCATCATCTCGGACTTTTTGGGTGACGAGGATTGGTTGAAGCCGCTGCAGTACATGGCGGATTTTGGGCATGAGCTGACTCTGATTCAGGTGTGGGACGATGTGGACCGTGCGCCTGCGGTAGAGGGTGATCTCGAGATTACCGAAGTGGAGTCTGGCAAGCAGGTGAAGCTCACCTTTGATGCAAAGGCGCGGGCGCAATACACGGAAGCCTTTGACGCTTACGCCGAAACCTTGCGTCATCTTGCGCTGCGCAATCAGGGGCGTTATACCGGGTTGCCGACCAGCACGAGTGTGGAAGAAGCGGTTTTTGGAGCACTGGTTGCTACGCAGGGGTTGCGCTAAATGGAATTTCTGAATCTGAGTTTTCTGGAGTTTTCGGCACTGTTTGCGCTGGTGAGCGCGGCGGTGGTGGCGCTGTATTTGCTGGATCGATCGCGAGTGAAGATCCAGGCTGCGACGTTGCGATTCTGGCAGGCGGCGCAGATTCCGCCCGTGCAGCAACGCCGTCGGAGGATACAGCAGCCGTGGAGCCTGTTGCTGCAATTGCTGGCGCTTGCCCTGTTGTTGCTGGCCGCATCGCAGGTGCGTTGGGGTGGGGAGCGGTACACGCCTCATAACCATGTGCTGATTGTGGACGCTTCGGCTGCGAGCTCTGCGCCGACGCGCGGCGATGCCTCGACCGATGTGTTGACAGCATCCAAGCGCAAGGCGCTGGCATGGCTGAAGTCTTTGCCGTCGCAGGACAAGGTGAGTGTGCTCGAAGCAGGCACGCTGATTACGCCACGGACGTCGCTTGAAGCCAATCGCTCGATTACGGCGAAGGCGATTCAGAGCCTGACGGCTGGTACGGGCAGCACGCGGATGGAAGATGCCTTTGAGTTTGCGGGCAGCCTGCAGCGGCGCGAAGGTGGGGTGGCGGGCGAGATCGTTTATGCAGGGCCCGCGAGGCTGGCTTCAGGGGAAACGCAGATCGGGAAGGTGCCGCAGAATTTGCGGTTGCTGGTTACCGATACGTCTTTGAATAACCTCGGGATTCGCAAGGCTGGCGTGCGGCGTAGCCTGGATGATCTGAGTGTTTGGGATGTTCTGGTGACGGTGAAGAATTATGCGGCTCAGGCGCGGCCTCTGTCGCTGGGGCTGTCTTATGGTGGTGTGCCGGTGGCGAGTACGAATGCGACGCTGGCGGCTGGTGCCGAGCAGACGTTGACGCTGACGCACCGGACGAAGTCTGCGGGCGTGCTGGATGTTCGCTTGCTGGGGCGTGACGATGTCGCGCTCGATGACCGGGTGGAAGTGGAATTGCCGGCCTTGCCGAGCGTGAAGGCGAAGGTGTACAGCCGGGAGCCGCAGGTTTGGCGGCCGTTGCTGGCGGCGAACCCGCTGGTTGAGGTTTCGTACTTCAGCCCGGAGCAGTATACGCCTGCGGCTGCGGACGGATCTTTGCTGATCTTTGACGGGATTGCACCGGCCAAGCCGGAGAAATCCGCGGCACTGTATGTGGCGGGTGGAACGCAGGATCTGGTGCTCAAGGGCTGGCGGACGGATCACCCGATTGCTGGCGGCATTCGCAGCCGGGACTTCCGGTTGAGCGGAGCGAAGGTGTTGAGTGCGGGTGCGGGTGAGGTGGCGGTGCTCGAGAGTGAGAGCGGGCCTCTGCTGGTGGCAGGCAAGGGTGTTGTGCGGATTGGTTTTCAGCCTCTGAAAACGGCGATGCGTCAGGAAGTGACCGGGCCTTTGTTGATTGCCAATATCCTGCGGTATCTTGCGCCGGATAGCTACAAGCAATGGGAAAGCGTTGCGGCAAGCCCGGGGGCGATTCAGTTGCCTGTTGGCGATGTTGAGCTCAAGACCTTGCAGGTTTTGACCGGTGACGGGAAGGCGCTGCCCTTCTCAGTGGAGAACGGGATGTTGCGCAGCTTTATGCCGTATCCGGGGACGGTGCGGATTCTCGACGGCAGCCGTGAAGTGGTTTATTCGCTGACGCTGCCGGATCTGCCAGACAAGAGCTGGGATGCGCCTTCTTCGGTTGCGAGTGGGATTCCGGCTGATGGAGTGAGTTCGCCCGAGGCGAAGGAGCTGTGGCGTTGGCTTGCGCTTGCAGGTGGGATTGTATTGCTGATCGAGTGGTGGCTCTTCGCCAAGAAGCAGCGGATGTGGCTGAAGATTGCAGCGCTGGCCGTGATTGCCATTGCTTTATATGGCCCGGCGATGTCTTTGTTTGAGACCAAGTTGGCCGTGACGATTCTCGCTGATACTTCGCAGAGTTTGACGCAGAGCGATATGGATACGCTGGCTGACCGCATTGGCCAGGTGCAGGGGGCTCGTGGGCGGCATATTGTGCGGGTGATGCCTTTTGCGCGTAGCGTGCGTGGGATTACGGCTGATGAGTCTGCTGGCGGGTTGAAAGCGACAGCGGGTGAGGCAGGGCGAGGTACGAACCTTGAGGCCGCGATTCGGGATGCGATTGCGTCGACGCCGGCTGATCTGGTGCCGCATTTTGTGGTGATCAGTGACGGTATGGAAACCGAAGGCAACGCGATGCAGGCGCTGTGGCAGGCGCAGCAGATGAATATCCCGATTGACACCTATGCGTTGCGGGGGCGGCAGAAGCCGCAGTTGAACATCGATGCCGTGAAGATGCCACCGCAGGCCTTTGCCGGCGAGAAGTTTCCGGTTGAGATCACGTTGAGGTCGCCTAAAGAGACGACGGCCCGGATTGAGTTGAAGGCTGAGGGCAAGACGATCGGCTCTGGCGAGTTGAAGCTGAAGCCTGGGGTGAATGAGTTGTCGATCACCTCGGCTGTCACTACCTCGGGTGTGATTCATATGTCGGGAACGCTTGGTGCGGGTGATCTGGGCGAAGCGAGTTTTGATCAGGCGATGTACATCCAGAAGCCGCGGATGCTGTATGTTTCGCAGGACCCGGACGGCACGGATGTGAACTTCATGCGTGCGGTGGATTCCTATCAGTTTGAAGTGACCAAGCTTGGTGAGCTGCCGCTGGATGCGATGCAGAAGTACGAAGTGGTGGTGCTGAATAACCAGGATCTGCAGGGGTATTCGGCGAATGCGAAGGTGGCGATTGAGAACTATGTCAAGCGTGGCGGAGGCCTGCTGACGATTGCTGGCGAGCGCAATCAGTATCTGGAGAAGAAGCCGGGTACGCCTGAGGATCCGCTAGAGCGGACGCTGCCGGCCAAGCTTGCGCCGCCGCGCAGCCCGGAAGGCACTTGCGTTGTGCTGATTGTCGACAAGAGCTCGTCGATGGAAGGCCGCAAGATGGAGCTGGCCCGGATTGCGTCGATTGGTGTGATCGAGAATCTGCGTCCGACGGATTTGATTGGTGTGCTGATTTTTGACAACTCGCACCAGTGGGCCGTGCCGATTCGCAAGGCTGAAGACAAGGTGTTGATCAAGCGGCTGGTGGCCGGGATTACGCCGGATGGCGGCACGCAGATTGCGCCAGCGCTGACCGAGGCGTTCAAGAAGATTGTGCCGGTGAAGGCTACCTTCAAGCACATCGTGTTGCTGACGGATGGTATTTCGGAAGAGGGTGATTCGATCAACCTCGCTCGTGAGGCCGGGGCGCAGCGGGTTACGATTTCGACCGTTGGTTTGGGCCAGGACGTGAACAAGGGTTATCTCGAGAAGGTGGCTCAGTTCTCCAAGGGCAAGAGCTATTTTCTGACCGACCCGAGTGGCCTTGAGCAGATTCTGTTGCGGGACGTTATGGAGTTTACCGGGTCTACTGCCGTTGAGAAGCCGACGCAGCCGATTCTGATGCGGGCGGCGGAAATTCTGGAAGGTACGGGGATCGACAAGGCTCCGACCCTGAAGGGCTATGTGAAGTATGAATCGAAGCCGTCGGCTGATTTGTTGCTGACCGTGCCTGGTGAGAAGGCCAATACGCAGGACCCGCTGCTGGCTCGCTGGCAGTATGGGCTGGGCCGTGTGACGGTGTTTACCTCTGATGCCAAGAGCCGTTGGGCCGAGAGCTGGATGGCCTGGGCGGGCTTTGACCGCTTCTGGGGCAACGTGTTGCGTGACTTGTTGCCGCACTCGGAGACGGAAGATTCTTCGCTGACCTTTGACCCTACCAATCGCGAGCTTGAGGTGACCTATCGTTTGGCTTCGGGTGAGGATTCCAATGCCAAGGTGCCTGCGCTTTTTGTGTTTGGAGCGAATGGCTTTCAACAACCGGTGTTGGTGCAGAAGGTGGCGGCTGGTGTTTATCGCGGACGGATTCTGATTGGAGATCGCACGGGATTGTTCCGGGTGCGCCCGGCAGAGACGACGCGGCTCTTCCCTGAAGTGGGCTTCTACCGTCAGGAGACGGAAGTGGTTGCCTACGGGAATAATCCTGCGATGCTGAAGCAGATTGCGAGCTTTAGCGGCGGCTTGTCAGAGCCGAAGCCTGGCGATGTATTCAGAGGCGGCGGCAGGCAGATTGAGACCTCCCTTGCACTGTGGCCGCTGCTGATTGGTCTTGCGATTTTGCTCAATCTGATTGAGCTGTTCTTGCGCAAAGGTGCGCGAGAGTACTTTGGCCGGGGCGGCGATGCCGCCCAGTCGACCAGCCTTAACCCAGTCGAAGCTTCGTAACGGTTTCGAGGTGGAAGGTTTGCGGGAAGAGGTCGATGAGAACCATCTCTTCGACGTGATAACCGGCAGCCATAAGCACTGCGAGATCGCGTACCAGGGTAGAGGGATCGCAGGATACGAGGCGTAGCTCGGGGGACTGTATGCGGGCCAGTTGTTCTGCCGCTATTTTGCCGAGGCCGCTGCGTGGCGGGTCTGCGATGATGACGTCGGGCTTCTCGGTGAGATCGGTTAGGAAGGCATCGACGTTGGCCTGGGCGATGCGGACGTTTTCGACGTTGTAGGTTTTTGAATTGGCCTGCAGGTCGAACATGGCCACCTTGCCGGATTCTACTGCCGTGACTCGTTCGAAGGTCTTGGACAGGGGCAGGCTGAAGAGGCCGACACCGGCGTAGAGATCGAGAACGTGCGAGCCGCTCAAGTTGCGGACGGTGAGGTCTGCGAGGGCGTCAACAAGGAAACGGTTCACCTGGAAGAAGCTGCGATAGCTCACCTTCCAGTCGTAGCCCGCGCCGGGGTAAGTGATGGCACCGGATTTGACGCCGGGGACTTCGTGCTCCATCCAGTCGAAGAAATGCTTGGCGATGGGGGCATTGGTGTCGACGACGTTGAGCTGCACGTCGGTCTCGTTGGTGAAGACTTCGAGAGACTTGAGGAACTTGGGGAAGCGGTGGTCTTTCGCGATCAGGTTCAGGACGCCGAGGACTTCATTGATCTTGGGTGAGGATACCGGGCATTGATCGACGGGCACGAGTTTGTGGCTGGCGACTTCGAGGAAGCCAACCTTGCCGTCGTGGAAGTGGAACTGGGTGCGGTTACGGTAGCCGAGGGGCTCGCCGCTGATGGTCTGGATTTCGCGATCGAGTTTGAGCTTGGCGCGGTCGAAGAGTTCGCGAAGGATTTCGCGCTTCCAGTGGAGCTGCTGCTCGTAGGAGAGTTGTTGGTACTGGCAGCCTCCGCATTTCTCGAAGTGGCGGCAGGGCGGCTCGACACGGTCTGGAGAGGCTTCGACGATCTGATCGACGCGGGCGTCAATGAAGTTTGACTTGCTCTTTTTAGCGCTGGCCTCGACGAGATCGCCGGGCACCACCTTTGGAAGCAAGTAAACGCGGCCTTCGTGGCGGGCTAAGCCAGCACCGCCATACACAAGCTTTTCGATTCGAAAGGTTTGTGACGGGGAATCAGTGAGAGAATTGGAGTTCGACATGAAAAAGAGGGTCTTATCGGGTGTGCAGCCCACCGGGAACCTGCACATTGGCAACTATTTAGGTGCGCTCAAAAACTGGACGAAGATTCAGTACGACTACGAGAGCATCTTCTGTATTGTGGATTTGCACGCGATTACAGTCTACCAATCGCCAGAGGAGTTGAAACGGAAGATCCTGGAGATCGCCGGAATCTTCCTGGCCTGCGGCATCGATCCGAAGCACTCGACGGTGATTGCGCAGTCGACGGTGCCGGGGCATTCCGAGCTGTCGTGGCTGCTCACTTGCATCACGCCGATTGGCTGGCTGGAGCGGATGACGCAGTACAAATCGAAGGCTGCTGGCCAAGAAACGATCCTTTCCGGCTTGATGCAGTATCCGGTCTTGATGGCTGCGGATATCCTGCTCTATCAGGCATCGGTTGTGCCTGTGGGCGATGATCAGAGTCAACATTTGGAGCTGGCTCGCGACATTGCGCAACGCTTTAACTCGCTTTACGGGCAGACCTTTGTGATGCCTGAGACGAAGCTGCCGACGGTTGGGGCGCGGGTGATGGGGCTGGATGAGCCAGAGAAGAAGATGAGCAAGTCGGCACCTGGCAGCGGCCACGCGATTGCGTTGCTGGATCCGCCAGATTTGATTCGCAAGAAGTTTAACCGTGCGACTACGGATTCCAATCCGCATGTGGACTTTGAAACGATGGGCCCGGGTGTTCAGAATTTGCTTGGCATCTATCAGGCCTTCAGCGAAGTGAGCGATGACGAGATGAAGGCGAAGTTTAGCGGCATGCGCTATGGAGATCTGAAGAAGACGGTGGCGGAGATGGTGGTGAGCCATCTTGAGCCGATCCAGAAGCGCTTTGCTGAAATTACGTCTGATCCCGGGTATCTGGCTGGGGTGCTCGAAGAGGGACGTGCTCGTGTGGCCCCCATCGCCGAGCAGACCGTGCAGTTGACCAAGCAGCGTATGGGCGTTTACAGCACCTGATGCCGTATGGCTGAAAACGCGGTTTCGCTCAAGGCTTACTGGACACTGTTGCGGACCAATCGCAATGTGCGGTTCTTGTGGTTTGCACAGGTGATCAGCGAGATGGGCGACTGGTTTTACGCCGTCGCGATTTATAGCTTGCTGCTGGAGTTGACCGGGAGTGCTCGCAGCGTTGCCTTTGCAACCGTGGCGATGGTGTTTCCGCAAGTGCTGGTGTCGCCGATGGCGGGTGTGGTGAATGACCGGTTGCCGCGCAGGCAGGTGATGATTGTCGCCGACATTGCGCGGTTCTTCATTGTAGGGTCGATGATCTTTGCGCAGTCGGCCGACCGTATCTGGCTTGTCTACATGCTGATGTTTTTGGAAACGGTGATGTGGGCGTTCTTCGAGCCGGGACGATCGAGTCTGATGCCGAATCTGTGCCGGGGAGAGCGAGAGACGCTGGTGGCGAATGCGCTGGGATCAACGACGTGGGCGGTGAATTTCTTTCTGGGGTCGGCGCTGGGTGGGCTGGTGGCGGCGAGCTTTGGACGCAATTCTGTTTTTGTGATCAATGCTTTTACGTTTCTTGTGTCGGCTTGGCTGTTGACGCGGATGCAGTTTGAAGAGAAGCATGTGGAGGGGCAGGGGCCGCTGCGGTTTCGCGAGTTGTTTGATTTTTCGCCCATTCTCGAGGGTTGGCGCTACATTCGTGAGCATGAACGGCTGAAGCCGATTCTGCTGATTAAGGGCGGGATTGGTTTGATTGGAGCCAATTGGGTGTTGTTGCCGGTGTTGGGTGAAGGGCAGTTTCGTCTGGATGGCTGGGGGCTTGATAAAAGCCAGGCGGGGATGCTGGGGATGAGTACGTTGATGGGTGCGCGGGGCATTGGGAGCTTTATTGGGCCGATGCTGGGGGCGCCGCTAGCGACAATGCAGCTGTCGCGATTGCGGTGGGGCATTACGCTGGGCTTTGGGATTGCTTGTGTGGGCTATCTGGGGCTTGGGTTGGCGCCGAGTCTGGCGCTGGCCGCGCTGGCAGTTGTGGTTGGACATGCAGGGACATCGATGAACTATGTGTTCTCGTCGACGCTCGTGCAGACGCTGAGTGAGGATCGATTCCGTGGCCGGGTGACGAGCGCGGAATTTGCGTTGATGATGACCTCGATTTCGCTCTCAAGCTATTTTTCGGGTGAGGCGATTGATCGCGGGATGCCGGCGCAACAGGTGGCGATTTGTGTATCGGCGTTGACGGTGATGCCGGTGCTGCTATGGCTTTGGGCTACGCGGAAATGGTCGTGATTTTGGTGAAGCCTTCTGATTCAGTTGGGGGTTGAAGACGGTGGTACATTTGCTCGATCACCTCTTCGGGGACGACTCGTGGGCGGCGACTGTTGCGTTTGAGGGCCAGCTTGAGAGGGATCTCGAAGTAGACAGCCTCGGCTAGGGCTCCGTACTTGTCGATGAGGCGAAGCCATTGTTTGCGGTCTTTGCGGCGCAGGTTGGTGGCATCGAGGATGGTGGGGGAGGAGCCGATTTCAAGGCGGGTGCGCAGGAGATGGCGCATCGCAGCGAAGACTTTGCCGTGGATGTTCTGGTTGGTTTCGTCGCCGCTGAGAAGGAGGCGCATGTCGTCTGAGCTCAAAATCGTGCCGTCTT